>JAQBPQ010000026.1 GCA_028287445.1 Cohnella sp. | reverse complement strand
CCGACGATGTCGAGTGTCCGGAACGTTGCACTTTTGGGCCTTCCCATGGCGGGACCGGTTACGGCATCCACTTCCTCAACCGAATAGCCTTTCGCCACCAACTCCTCCAGCGTGATCAGGAGCCCGTAAGTACCGATCCGGTTGGCGATGAAATTCGGCGTATCCTTGGCCAGCACCACGCCTTTGCCGAGAACGTTCTCGCACAATGTTTTCATCTGCGTAACCAGTGCCGGATCGGTTTTATCGCCTGGGATGATTTCGAGAAGCTTCATATAACGCGGAGGATTGAAAAAGTGCGTGCCCATAAAATGTTTCCGGAACTCATCGCCGCAGTCCGCCGACATCGCATTGATCGAGATGCCCGAAGTGTTGGAGCTGACGACCGTGCCGGGCTTCCAGTACCGCTCCACCTTACTTAACAGTTCCTTTTTCACCTGCAGGTTCTCGACGACCACCTCGATCACCCAATCAACTTCCGAGATTTGCGCCAGATTGTCTTCCAGATTGCCGGCCGTAATTCGTTCAGCGAACGAATCGTCATACAACGGCGCCGGTTTCGTTGCCCTCAGCTTCGCGATCGCACCTGCCGCCAATCGGTTCCTCACAGCCGGGTTTTCCAAAGTTAATCCTTTGGCTGTTTCTTCTTCCGTCAGTTGCTTCGGCACCATGTCGAGCAGCAAGCACGGAATCCCGACGTTGGCCAGGTGGGCGGCAATGCCGGAACCCATAATACCCGAGCCGATGACGGCCGCTTTGCGAATCGGTTTGTTCATCATCTGCTTACCTCCAGTTCGAATCGATTATAGAGAGCGGATCGGACGGTCGCCGAACACCGACTGTTCCAAGATCTCCGCAATATCTCTTGCCTTCACACGGTCTTCGACTTCTTTCATCTTGGTGCCGTCTTCCACCATCGTGAGGCAAAAAGGGCAGGCGCTGCTAATCACGGTCGGATTAACGGCCAGCGCTTGCTCGGTACGGGCCAGGTTGACCCGTTTACCGGACTTCTCCTCCATCCACATCATGCCGCCGCCGGCTCCGCAGCACATCCCGTTTTCGCGGGACCGTTCCATTTCGGCCAGCTCGACACCCGGTATGGCCTTCAAGACGTTGCGAGGTTCATCGTAAACATTGTTGTAACGCCCAAGGTAACAAGAGTCGTGGTACGTGATCCGCTCCTTCACTTCGTGGCGGGGATTCAATCTGCCTTCGCGGATCAAGCGGTCAAGCAGCTGGGTATGATGGTACACTTCCACCCCCTCGAGACCGAAATCGGGATATTCGTTCTTGAAGGTATTGAACGTATGAGGGCAGGCCGTCACGATTTTGCGGACGCCGTATCTCTGGAAAGTTGCGATGTTCTCCATGCAGAGCTGCTGGAACAGCATTTCGTTGCCCATGCGGCGAGGGGTATCGCCTGAGTTCTTCTCTTCGTTCCCCAGGATGGCGAAGCGGATGCCGGATTCGTTCAGCAGCCGTGCGAAGGCGCGGGAGATTTTGCGGCTGCGCAGGTCGTAGGACCCCATGGAACCGACGAAGAACAGGTACTCGAAATCGGGGTTCTCCTTCACCGTCGGTACTTGGATGCCTTCGATCTCTCCGGTCCATTGGGCGCGGTCGTTCCGGTTCAGGCCCCAAGGGTTGCCTTGTCTCTCAATATTCTGCAGCGCACGTTGGCCTTCATGCGGCATGCTTCCCTGCATCAACACCAGATGACGACGCAGGTCGATGATCTTGTCCACATGCTCGTTGCCTACCGGACATTGGTCTTCGCAATTCCGGCAAGTGGTGCAGGCCCAAATCTCGTCCTCGGTCATCACATCGCCGATCAGTTCCATCTCTTCGGGCTTTTTCTCTTGCTCGGTCCACGTATGTTTCTGCCATGCGAGCGTAGGATGGATATCCGTTATGCTGTCGGAATTCCACTCCACTTCATGGCTGGCGGAAGTATCGAACGCATGCGCAGCGGCACCGGCTGAGAATGCAAATTCGGGCACCCACGGCGATTTGCCGGTAATCGCGGTTCCTTTTTCCGTCAGGTGATCCCGCAGCTTGGTGATGAGGTGCATCGGCGAAAGCACCTTGCCGGTATTGGAAGCGGGGCAAACATCGGTGCACCGCCCGCATTCGACGCAAGCGTAGAAGTCCAGCATCTGCTTCTGCGTAAAATCCTCGATCTTCCCGGCGCCGAACGATTCAGCCTCTTCATTTTCGAGATCCAGCTTTTTCAATCGGCCTACCGGCTCCTTGCGGCGGAACCATAGGTTAATCGGCGCTGTAATCAGGTGGAAATGCTTCGATTGCGGGACATAGACCAGAAACGACAACAGGATCAGCAGGTGTGTCCACCAGAACACCATGAACAGCACATGCGCAGCTGTAGTGGAGATGCCGCCGAGTGCCGCCGCTATCACGGATGACACCGGAGCGTAGCCCGATGGTTCATGACCGAGCCACACCCGTTCAAAGCCAAGCGACAGAAGCACCGACAGCATCAGGAAGAAAATCAGATACAGAACAATGCTCGGCTTCCAGCCTTTCTTTAACCGGGCCAGTTTCTCCCCATACCGGCGATAGGCGGCATACCCAATCGCAACAAGGATGAGAAATACGGTGGTTTCCTGCAGCAGTCCGAACACTTCGTATCCCGGAACCGGAAGATGATGCCGCCCGCCGGTCAAACCTTTGATGATCAAATCCAAAGCGCCGAACTGCAAAATCACGAATCCATAAAAGATGACGATGTGCATGACGCCGCTTTTCCGATCCTTCAACAGCTTCTTCTGTCCGAATACTTGCGACAGGAACTCCGCCCATCTACCCTTGCCCATCTCTTTGAAATCCGCCGGCTGCCCCAGCTTTAAGTAGAGATACCGGTGGTAAACCGCCTTATAAAATAAGTAAATCCCATAGCCGCCGACCGCCAAAAACAACAAGAGATTCACAATCTGCCCCACCATTTTGATCCGTCCTTTCTTTATCTGTCTTAGCGATGGCGGAAAACCATGAAGTAACGCCGTAAACATCGATTATCCTGTGGCAGCGCGTGCCGGATCAACGGGAATGGAGTAAGCGGTTACATCATCCTTTTAAATAAAATGTTACCGGGATTCCGTTGACAATGTAACTTGTTCCCATTAAGATTAAGAAAAATGAATGAGCATTCATTCACTACCCTTGAATTTTATCACTGAGGTGCACCCATGACAAGTAGGAAGCAGGAAAAATATGAGCTGATTTTGGACGCCGCTCAGAAAGTGATGGCCGAGAACGGCTACCACGGTTCCCAGGTTTCCAGAATCGCCAAGGAGGCGGGAGTCGCCGACGGTACCATCTATCTGTATTTCAAAAACAAAGAAGATATCCTCATTTCGCTGTTTCGGGACCGGTTGGGCGAGCTTGTCGAGATGTTCAACAACAGCATACGCGAGACCGATTCCGCCGATCAGGCGCTGCGTAAAATATGCGAGATCCACTTCACGAAATTGGAGCAGAACGTCGATCTCGCTTATGTGACCCAAATTGAGCTCCGGCAAAGCTCGCTCGAGCTTCGCAAGGCGATTGGGCTGGCCGTAAAGCCCTACATCCAGATGATTGAGCATATTCTGGAGAAAGGGATAGAAGAGAAAACTTTTCGATCCGACCTCGACATCAAGCTGACCCGGCTCCTCATTTTCGGTGCCATGGATGAGGTCGTCACCTCGTGGCTGATCTCGGGCAGGAAGTATTCGCTTTCGGCCCAGGTGCCTAAAACCGTCGATTTTTTCTTGAGAGGCCTGAAATAATCATGGAGAGGAGATTCAAGCATGAATATCTATGTGATTTTGAAACAAACGTTTGATACCGAGGAAAAAATCATCCTTCGGGACGGGGAAGTATCCGACGATGGAGTCAAATTCATTATCAATCCTTACGACGAATATGCGGTGGAAGAAGCGATCCGGCAGAAGGAACAACACGGAGGCAGCATCGTGGCCGTTTCCGTCGGGCCCGCACGTGCCGCGGAAGCTTTGCGCACCGCGCTTGCGATGGGAGCCGATGAGGCCGTGCTGATCAGCGACGATCGGATCGGAAGCGACGAGTTCGGCGTCTCCCAAGTATTAGCCGCTTTCTTCGGCAAGCAATCCTATGATCTCATTCTAGGCGGTAATTTCTCGATCGACAACGGGAGCGGACAGGTTGCCGTCCGGTTGGCGCAGCTGCTCAACATTCCACATACGTCTTCCATTACCAAGTTGGATGTGAACGGCGGCCAGGCCGTTGTATGGCGGGATGCCGAAGGAGATACGGAGACGGTGGAGGTTACGCTGCCTGCCCTGTTTACCGCGCAGCAAGGCTTGAACGATCCTCGTTATCCGTCGCTGCCCGGGATCATGAAGGCGAAGAAGAAACCTTTCCAACAACTTGGCTTGGATGATATAGGCGTTATGGAAGCGGATATCGCGCCCAAAACAAAGCGGGAGTCTCTGTCTCTGCCACCGGAGCGCAAGGCGGGACAAATTTTGCAGGGCGATTTGAGTGCGCAAGCTGCCAAATTGGTAAATCTATTGCGGACCGAAGCGAAAGTGATCTAATTCAGGGGGAGGATATTCGGATGAGCAAAACATACGTAGTCATCGCGGAAGTGCGCGGCGGCAAGCTGCGGCAGGTTACTTTGGAAGCGATTCAAGCTGTTGCTTCGGTAAAGGAAAACGGAGATCAAGTTGCGGCCATTTTGTTAGGGCATCAGGTATCTGCGCTTGCCGATGATCTGGCCCGGTTCGTCAGCGGCCAGGTTCTCGTGGTGGATCACTCGGCTTTGGAAGCGTACAACTCGGAAGCCTATTTCGCAGCATTAACAGGGGTGTTGGACACGTTGAATCCTCATGCCGTTTTCTTCGGACATACGGCTGAGGGACGCGACCTGGCACCGATGGTTGCGGCGCATTTGAACGCCGGGCAGCTCTCCGACGTCATCGCGATCGAAAAATCCGGTGCGGATGTGTCGTATAATCGGCCTTTGTACGCAGGCAAAGTATTCGAGAAGAAGCGGTTTACCGACGGTCCTCAAGTGGTTACGATTCGTCCCAACAACTTCCCGAGCGCTCAGGCTTGTGCGTCTCCGGCTGAAATTGTCAAGAAAGACTATGCTCCGCCTGCGGCGCTTCGCTCGGTGGTCAAGGACGTGGTCCGCAAAACCTCCGGCAAAGTCGATTTGACGGAAGCCAAAATCGTCGTATCGGGCGGCCGCGGCGTAAAAAGCTCAGACGGCTTCAAGCCGCTCGAGCAGCTGGCGGAAGTTCTGAATGCGGCGGTCGGCGCCTCCCGTGGAGCCTGTGACGCAGGCTACTGCGATTATGCGATGCAAATCGGGCAAACCGGCAAGGTGGTCACCCCCGAGATCTACATCGCCTGCGGAATCAGCGGGGCCATCCAGCATCTCGCGGGCATGAGCCAATCGCGCATCATTATCGCCATTAACAAAGATCCGGAAGCCCCCATTTTCAAAGTTGCCGACTATGGCATCGTTGGCGATCTGTTCGATGTGGTTCCCCTGTTGACGGAAGAGTTCAAGAAGGCTTTAGCGGGTTAATCTGTTGGGGGTTCGCATTGGCAACGATCGTGATCGTGCATGGTGGATGGGACGGAGCCTGGTTTTGTACAGGATTTCCGGTGTTCGCCGGTCATTGTAATGCTCCAGTTCGATTTAGCCCAACTGCAGAACATGCGAGCCGCATCTTGTTACCTGTAGACCGAATTCGCCCAATTGGAAGCCCCTATTTGACGAACCCCCTACCAATACCAGCTTCCAATTGGGTTATTTCGGCTTGGAGCGACCCTTTCTTCCAATCTGGTGCTGCAATTGGGCAAAATCTGTCTACGGAATAGTTTTTAATGACTTTTAGACAGCCCCTTCTGTTACTCATCTACTCGGATGCGAGATCAGCGATATATTCTAAAGATTGGATATATGCTGGTAGTTGGAGGGTTCGCATTGGCAACGATCGTGATCGTGCATGGTGGATGGGACGGAGGTTGGTTTTGGAAACGTCCGGCGCACGAGCTTCTCAAACGGGGACACGAAGTCTATACCCCGACCTTAACCGGATTGGGAGAGTCCTATGATGCCAGGGTAAAGTAAACGCTCATCCGGCGAAGACATTCCAAACGGCGCTTTCTTTAACCAATCCCGATGCCGTGAAATTACCGCGAACATACATTTCGTGCACGCATAGAGACAACAACCCGGTTATGGCCCCCTTATTCGTTTGCGCACAAAAAGCCCGAGCAGCCGGTTGGGACTTTTATGAACTGGCCGCGATTCATAATCCTCATATTGCCGCCTTCGATGCAACCGTGGAACTGCTGGATCGGATTGCCGATAACGCGCGTTAATCCCTTGCCTGCTTCTTCTCCACGAAAACGCAAAAAACCACCGCCCGAACCAGGCGGTGGTTTTCGTTATGTCCATGATAAGGAGTCCGGAAATTTGCAAAGACCTTATTCAACATCTTAACAGACCGGATATTATAAGTCTATATTTATTTTGATTTATTTGCCAAAATATTAACCAACAACCCAAAGGAGCGATGAGGCAATGGTACCTCACAAATTAGCGAATTACCGAAAAGAGCTGCCTATTCTGGATGAAGTAAGCCAATGGCAGTTGTTGAGACAGTGGGCTTTGTCTGAGGTGTATCGGGTACTACTAAAGACCGGCGAATCCCGGATTGTCAAATGGGGCGGCAATGAAATGGCAAGGGAAGCCGCTATTTATAAGGATCTACTTAGCCCCCTAGGACTACGGATGCCGCAAATCTATGCTTATTGCCAGGATGCAGCCGGCGGCGTGATGATCATGGAGGACGCGGGTGAGTTCAATTTGGAACAGCAGCCTCTCGCCGAATATTTTTTGGAAGCGGCCAGAGAATTGGCCAGACTCCGGGTCGCCGCTGCGGATTCTTTGAGACGAGGAGAACTTTCACCTGAAATTCGAAATGCCTATACGGTAACTTCCCGCGTTTTCCTGGATCAACTTGCGGATCTGAATCGGTCTGAGAGTTTGAACAACCACCCCCTAATACTGCAAGCCATAGAATGGCTGCCCAGACAGTTAGAACAGTTGCATCTTGAAGTATCGCTTACAATGGTTCATCACGACTACCACGCCAAAAATCTCGTGATTCAAAATGGACGCCGCATTTTAGCGATTGACTGGTCCAACGCTTATTTAAGCTCCCATCTCGGAGATTTGTACTGCTTGATTAACGAGGCTGATTCGTATGCCCATGTCTCAGAGGAGGAAATCATTCATGCCTATTGGGCGGAGCTTGGATCCAATCTATTACCAATGGAGCAACTGAAATGGCAGGTCCAAATCGGCGGCCTCTGCTGGTTGATCCGCTCGCTCAGATGGCTGGTATACGGAGGCACCGACACGATACCCGGCTCGGAGGCATGGGTTCCCGATTTGCTGGCGGACATGGGCAAGTTGTTGGAGGAACCGTCCGACAATTAAAAAATCCACCAAGCATACGCTCAGTGGATCCGTGCAAGTTACCAAGGTTGTTGGAAACCCAGCCTCATTTGATCGCTTATGTTTTGAAGCTTGTTCTTTAATCCCTCATACCATGGCGGCGCATCTTCAATCTCGCTGTTTTCCAAGGAGCCCAAAATCCTCGAGAAGCCATAGAGCTTGTCGAATCGCAGGAACTTCGGAAAATGGCCGACCATTTCGTCGTCCAATGGCAGGGTCGCGCGATATCCTTTTAAAAAATATTGCAGTCTTTCCCTCGCTAGCGATCCGTCATCTTCCAAGAGGTCGACAATTGCCTAATTTGGTTTAAATCGTTTTGTAATGTCACTGACCACCTCATCGACTCCCATGATTTTTCTCTCTTTACTGCTGCGATCTTTATATTCCACGTAACCTTCAGCAGCTTGCTTCCCGATGACCATTTGAACGGGTAAACCAATCATTTCAGAATCCGTAAATTTAACTCCAGGACGCTCATCCCGATCATCGATCAGCACCTCAATACCAAGCTTGCACAGAGTCTGATACACTTGCTCCGCCAGGTTCATTTGGACTTCATCCTTCGTTGAAATGGGGACGACATGAACGTGATACGGTGCGATTGCGGGAGGCCAAATAATCCCCTTATCGTCATGGTTTTGTTCGACTATAGCGGATAAAATGCGAGAAACTCCGATGCCGTAACAACCCATGACGAGTAACTTTTGTATACCGCAGCTATCTGCAAATGTGGCCTGCAACCTTTCGCTGTATCTGGTTCCCAGCTTAAATACATGGCCGACTTCAATTCCTTTTAATTCATGCAGAGTCCCTTGCGCACATCGCGGACAAGGATGATCACCGTTCAAGCCAACCGTCTCTCCCTCTTTCACAAAATGCTCTACATTTGCTGCATAATCACAATTTGTGCATGCCACGATCGTATCTTCGCCGATATCGGCCAGCGCCATGAACTCATGTGTTTCACCCTCGCCGCCGATCGTGCCGGCGTCTGCCTCGACTGCCCGGAAGTTTAATCCGAGCCGTCGGAAGATCTTTTGGTAGGTTTCATACATCAGTTCGTATGATTTCTCCAACCCGCTCCAGTCCGTGTCAAAGGAATAAGCATCTTTCATCAGGAATTCTCTCCCGCGCAATAGTCCGGAACGAGGACGCCGTTCGTCACGGAATTTGGTCTGAAGCTGATATAAAATAATCGGCAGTTTCCGGTAAGAATTCGTTTCATTACCTACCAATGCGGTCACAACTTCTTCGTGCGTTGGGCCCAAAACAAAATCGCGGCCGTGCCGGTCTTTCAAACGAATGAGTTCGGGCCCGTAATCGGCATAACGCCCCGATTCTGTCCAAAGTTCCGCCGGTTGCATGGAGGGCATCCCTATTTCTTGAGCGCCGGCTCTATCCATTTCCTCGCGTATGATTCGTTCCACCTTGTGCAAAACTCGCCGGCCCAAGGGCAAATAGGTGTAAATGCCGGATGCTAATTGGCGGATAAACCCGGAACGCAGCAACAATTGATGACTGATCACCTCTGCGTCAGAAGGAGCTTCACGTAACGTCGGAGAAAATAGTGTGCTTTGGCGCATGAACATTGAACCTCCTCATCACTCAGTTACTGGTTTTAAAAAACAAAAAACACATCCGCCAGGGACGAATGTGTTCGTGGTACCACCCTAATTTGACCGTTGTGTAGATAAACGATCCTCGACGCATAACGGGTTAAGCCCGGCAACGGATACTTGGATTCACCGCTGCAGCTCGCAAGGCGGGAAGCCTTCATTCGTGTCGGGAAACCTTCCAGCCTTCGGGTTTCCTCTCTGTCCGACACCATCTGAAGCTCATGTCCTTGGTCAAAGCTGTTTTATATAGGAGAAAAACGATTTTCAAGTAATTTACATCAGTTCCTGCATTCTGTCAAGGAATCTATCTTAATCCAATATCATCGAAATTGAAAATGGCCAGCCGGATCAAACCGGCTGGCCTGTTACTCGCATATTATTGACCCATCAATCCCTGAATCTCCTTGATGGCCGGATCCAATTCTCCCTTTCCTTGCATCGGAAGGGCCAGTTTTTGCGGAATAAATTCCCAGAAGAGACGGTCTTCGCCCTCGTACCAAGCCGAAGGAATCGCATATGACTGAGCAGCCAGGAATATTTTTTGGTCGAAGCCTTGGTTGGAGGAAAGAAAGCTATCGGCTGCCGTTTTATTGGCCGGGATCCCGTCATTGAGCTCGGCCATTTTATTTTGTCCTTCCGTGCCTACCAGCCAGCTCAACAGCGTCCATGCGGCGTCTTCTTTTTTCGTAAACGGACTCATGGCATAACCGGCGGGTTGAACGACCGTTTTCACTTCCTTGAATTTCGGCGGGAAAACCGCATCGAATTTAAAGCTCGCTTTCGCGAAATCCGTCGCGCTCCAACTGCCGCCGAACGCCATGGCGATTTTACCGGTACCGAAAGCCAAGATCGGATTTCCACCCAGCGCCTCGATCGTGCTCGTTGGCGGGTTGACATGATATTTGGCGGATAGATCGCGGAAGAAATTGAGCACTTCCTTCGCTTCCGGAGTATCCAAAGCCAGCTTATGGTTATCATCCACCAAACGCGCGCCGTTGGACCACAACTGGGGTTCCAGAACGGCGTCGGCCATCCCGGCCGCATCGGCCACAATGCCCCATTGTTTGATATGCTGGGGGTCAAAACCCGGGCTGTCGGACTTGTTGCCTTTGTTGTCCAATGTCAATTTTTTTGCGAGTTCCAGAATCTGATCCCAGGACGATTCTTTCGCCGGATACGGCAGCTTCGCGGCGTCGAACAAATCCTTATTATAGTAAAGCACGACGGTATTCGCGTCGCGGGGAAGCGATACTTGTTTTCCACCGCTCTGATGCATTTGCAGAAGCGCCGGTTCGAACTGGTTAAGGTCGAAATTTTTGTCCGCAATCAGCTGGTCCAGCTCCTTCATGGCACCCAGCTTTGCGTATTTGTCTACATAAGCAAAACTCATCTTATACACATCAGGCAAATCCTTCGAAGCCGCTTGCGACGTAATCCACGTCCAATAGCTGCCCCAATCCTTATAGACGAGTTTGACCTTGATGTTGGGATATTTCTGCGTGAAAACGTCTAACAAGGTTTGGGTGGCCTTTACTTGGTCCGCCGTTCCCCATTGCGCCATGGTCAATTCGACCGGTTGCTCCGACGCTGTCGTTTGGCTCGCTTGGCTGGCCTTATTGACGGACGGTGTGTTCGTTGCATCGTTTTTACCACCGGAACAGGCAGCCAAAATCGAAATCAAGGACATGATGAGCACTAGTGTGATGGCCGTTTTTTTGTTTCTTTTTGTCGTTTCCGAACGTTTTGCCACTGGAAATCCCCCATTAACGTAGTATGTTTCTCATTGCGAACAACTTTCCGGGCAACCGCATGACCTTTATGCATCACACCTTTCCGTAATGAACGGGCCTATCCTTTGGTGCCGGTAAGCACAACCCCCTCCGTGAAAAATCGCTGTGCGAAGAAATAGATCGCGGCAATCGGCAGCAGACTGATGAAGGATCCTGCAGCCAACGCGGGAATATCCTGCGACTGCGTGCCGATCAGCAGTTGAAGGCCGACAATGAACGTGTACTTTTCCGGGGTCTGCAAGAAAATGAACGGTGAGAAGAAATCGGCCCAGGAGAACACGAAGGAAAAGATGGCGCCCGTCAGCAGGACGGGTACCGACAAGGGCAGGATGACCCGGCTGTACACCGTCCACATGTTTCCGCCGTCGATATTGGTCGCTTCGTCCAATTCTTTGGGAATGGTCATAAAAAACTGGCGGAACAGGAAAACAAAAAATGCGCCTCCGAGGAACGATGGTACGATCAGCGGAAGCCACGTGTCATACCAGCCGATATTTTTATAGAGGAGATATAGCGGAATCAGGGTGATCTGATACGGAATCATCATGGTCGCCATGAGGATAATGAACCAGAAATGCCTGGAGCGGGCAGCCGTCCGGGCAAACCCGAATGCCACAAGGGAACTGGACAGCACGGTGCCCAGAGAAACAGAAAGTGCGATCATGAGAGAGTTCATGAGCCACCGGGGCGCCAGAGGCATTGAAGAGAACAGACGGGTGAACGCTTCGAACGTGAAAGGCCGCGGAATCCATTCCGGCGGAAACTCCATCGTCTGTCCCTGCGTTTTGAGCATCGTGGAGAAGAGCCATAACAAGGGGCCCACGAACACGGCCAATCCGGCGAGCAGCAGTATGTATTGAAGCCATGTGGTCGTGCGTCTGCCAACTGTGTTCATCTGCCGTCCCCCCCTTCGTAATACACCCACCGCTTGGAAGTAGAGAGGACAACCAAAGTGATCGCCAAAATGATCAGCGTCAAAATCCACGATTGCGCCATTGCGTATCCGAATTTGAAGTCCCGAAATCCCGTATTGTATGTATTTAGCATGTAGGTCATGGAAGCATAGTCCGGACCGCCCTTATTCAGCAGGAAAGCCTCGGTGAACATTTGGAAATTGGCGATCATTTGCATCACAAGTGAAAATAAGATCGCCGGCGTAATTAGAGGCAGCGTGATGACGGCAAAGCTGCGGATCGGACCGGCGCCGTCGATTTTGGCCGCTTCGTACAAGTGTCGCGGCACTCCCTTCAAAGCGGCGACAAAGATCAGGATGCCGCTGCCGGCCGCCCACATATTCATCATGACAATGACCGGTTTAATGAGAGAAGGCTGCTCCAGCCAGCCGATTTTGCCGATGCCCAGCGTGTCCAACACAACGTTGATGACCCCGAAGTCCGTACTGAAAAACAGGCGGAAAATCAAGACCGTCGCGATCATCGGCACCAAGTACGGCAGGTAGTAGAAGGTCCGGAAAAAGGCGATGCCTTTCACCTCGAAATTGAGCAGGGAGGCGATGATCAATTGGAACATGAGATTGCAGGGGACACCGATGAGCACGAAAAACATCGTATTCCTCAAACTTTTCAGGTAAATGAAGTCGTGTGCAAGTTTGGCGTAATTGTCAAGCCCGATCCAATTCGGCGTCTTGATCGCGTTATAATCGGTGAAGCTGTAAATCAACGAAGCGGCCGCCGGCAGGATGAAAAAACAGATAAAGCCGATCAACCACGGGGAAACAAACAGATAAAAAGCCGTTTCCCTACGAAAGGTCTTAGATTTCAGACGGAACTCCCCCTCTCGTTCGGCAGTCTAAACCGGAATGTCGTGATCCCATGAAATGGATTGGAAGGAATCGGTCCGGGATGATTCTCTGGCCTTCAAACACATCAGCGCGCTTAGCAAACCCGATTCCAGCGGACTTCTGGATGGAGCGGTTCCCCGCATCACCCCGATAAAGTTGTCCGCCAACACCGCGTCTCCCCCGCCGTGCGATTCATCTCCCGAGGCGAATTCATACGTTTCAACCCGTGACTCATGGTGCATATAAACCTTGATGACATTCGTATAAAAGTCAAACTCCATCGTGCCTTTGTACCCCAACAGCCGTGCTCCCCGTGCCGCGGCTTTTTGCCGTGCAAAGAAGTTTTGCGAATACGACACATGCATACCGGTTTCATAACGGATAAGAGCGCTTCCAGAGTCCTCGTTACCGGTGTCGACGGCAAAGCTGCAATACTCGCCTTGCGAACGATCGGGCAAATCGGTTCGGACGACGCTATCCGCGCACGTCCTGTTTTCATCGCAATCGGCGCAGCGCAGGCCGGCCGGCTTGTCGCCTTTGAACACCTGCTTGGACGTCATCGCGCAGATGGCCGTCGGTGTCAAACCAAGCAAATAGTTGATATAGTCGAAGTCGTGTGTCGCTTTTTGCAGAAACAGGCCGCCCGTTTCGTCCTCGTCCCGGTACCAGTGATGGAAATACACCCCGCCGTACGGAACGTTGTTCACCGCCTGCACATGCTCGATCGTACCCAACTTGCCGGACTCGATAATCTGCTTGGCCGCTTGGACAATCGGCGTGAGCCGAAGCGGGAACGACACGACCGTTTTCGTATTCGTTCGCTCCCATCCGCCTTTCAAACGGTGCAGATCAGCCAAGCTGGTCGCGATCGGTTTCTCGAGATACAGCGGCAGTCCGGTGGAAAACACCTTAAGCGCCATTTCCGTATGCAGCGAGCAACGGGTGCCGATCAGCACGCCGTCCAGCTTCATCGTGGCGAGCAACTCGTCCGCACTGCGGAAGAACGTAATGTCCTTCGCTTGTTGTTCGCCAATCTCGGCTTTTATTTCCTCGCCGAGCGGGTCGGCAATGGCGGCCACCCGGCAAGCCGGGTCGGCATTCATCATCTGGGACACCATCCAGCGAATGCGTGCCCCGTACCCGATAACTCCCAGCTTCATGGTCTTACCCCCCATGTCGTAAAAACTTTCGTTGCAGCGGCTGCCGTCAATTGCACTCAGCTTCCAAAGGACCGGCCAGCTCGCGCATAAAGAACAATTTGCCCGGCAGGGTCGGCATGAAAGTCGACGGCAGCCACATGTCCGGACCGTGGCGGAGCGTTACCCATAAGGACATGCCCTGCCACTGCATGCCCCGATCCAGCGTCCCGTCGCAGCCTCCGATAATCCGGTCCGACTGCAGGAACAGTCCCGGGCCGATCGTGTTTGCCCGGCACGGCACCAGCGTGGTTCTACTCTTGAAGCTGGTGATTGCGTTTTGCTCGATCGTAAGCGGATGCAGCTTGGCGCCGATCCGGTACGGCTGCGCCCTCCACGCCGCCTCGTCCGCGAATTCTTCCGCGAAGTGCGGCTCCCAGAATGCAATATGAAGCATTCTGCCGATCCCGAACACCGTAATCAGTTCGGCCCCTTCCGCCTTAAGCCCCGCGATTTGGTCCGGATACGACGGAAGGTTGCGGGCGGTGGCGAAATTCCGCTGCGATTCCGGTACAGTAAGCTCTCCGAGGGGGCCGTAAAACGCTTTCTCCATGGCATATTGAAACGAGGCCGGGTTGGAAGGATCGAGGGTGTTGCCTTCCGCGTCGCTCCATTCGTCCATATTGAAACCGAATACGTGAGAGCAGCCGACATTCCATTCCCGAAGGAAATAGACCGCCCACTTATACATGCCCATCGGTCCGACCGGCAAAATCATGGCAAGCTTCCGGCCCGCTTCCTTCGTTCTACGAATGTGAAAAGCGATTTCGTGACCCATCATCATGTCGAAATCCTGAATTTGATCGCAGACAACCGGCTTAAAATCGCGGTGCCAAAACGGCTGCCTGTCAAATATCGATTCCGGCGGAAACGCGCAGCAGCGGTCGATGGCCGCCATGTTCCAGCCTGCCGGATAAAAACCTTCCAGCATCGATCCTTGAACGGTGCTCATGAAATCCATCCCGTTCACCCTCCTTATCGTTACGGCAGAAGCCGGGTCGTTCGGAGTCTTGGCCACGCCTGGCACGGAACAAACCCTTCCGCATAACCGACGCCGCTCTGCAAACCCCTGAATTTGGACACCGTCCGGACAAAGTCCAGAAAATCGATGCCGTCATGCTCGTACAGCCATTTGATCTGGCTTTCATGGCAAGCGTTCATGCGCAGCTTGATTTCGATCTGCTGCGTGATGTCCACGTATTCGACCGGCAGAAAGCCGACACCCGCCAGCGTGTCCATGTAGAAAATCGGAGCAGGGCCCTGCGTGGCGTCCGGGTTCGACGGCGTCCGGTAATACGGCACCGTGGCCGCGAAGCTGGCGTCAAACACCGCTTTGGACACTTCCATATGATCCTTCATATAATCTTCCGGCGCATGTGTGATGATATAATCCGGCGCGGTATCGCGGATGACGTCGGCCAAATTGCGAACGAGGTCGTCATTGTCCGATTTCACCGCCAGGTCGGGAATATCAAGGCCGATCACCTTCGCCCCGATCAGATCGCCGGACGCCTTCGCCTCCCGGGCACGCATCGCTTTCAACTCGTCGCTTGGAATGACTTTATGCCCTTTGTCCCCGTTCGCGACATGGACCATCGTGACCCGGTGCCCCGCGGAAGCGAGCTTGGCCAGCGTACCGCCGCAGCCGATTTCCAGATCGTCGGGATGACATCCCACTGCGAGCACCTTCATATCCGCTCCTCCTTGATGGTCATTTCGCCGCTTCGATTTCCCGCAACGCGAGACGGACGGACTTCACGCCGTCCTCCAGCGTGGCGATGCCGATTGGTTTGCCGGCATTCAGACACTCCAGGAAATACAGGAGTTCATTGTAATAGCCGCCCAAACTGGAGATATTGCCTCCGGAAGCTCCGGACACTCCCCTATCTTCGCCGAGTTTAATCTCGATCCGCTCACCGGCGTCCTCATAAACGACCAGCGCCGGACTCGCGTTGGAGTTGAAATCGACGACCGCTCTTTCAAAGCGGACCCGGTACCCCATTTCAAAAGGAAATGGGTCCGGAAAATCCCAGCCGCCTTCTAGAGACACCACAACATCTCCGTACTTGTGCACGCTGAAAATGTGGGAATCGGAACCGTTCCGGTAAACCGCTTCGCTTTTCACCCTGTCGGGCTCGCCCAAGATATACCGGACGAAATCGACGTCGTGGATGTGCAGATCGAGGGACGCCGTGCCGCTTTTGGCCGGATCGTCCATCCATTGCTGCCAGCCCCATCGAGGCTTCGGGCTCAGCCGCCGGAAGGAAGCGGACACAATCCGGCCGTACCGGTTGTCGTCGATCCGTTTTTTCAGTTCCACATACTCCGGCCAGAACCGGATGCAGTGCCCGACCATGACGTTGGCGTTCGTTCGCCGCTGCGCCGCAAGCAGTTCGTCCGCTTCCGCATCATTGAGGCACACCGGCTTCTCGATGAAGACGTGATAACCTTTGTTCATGGCATGAAGGGCAACGTCCTTGTGCAAATAAGTCGGCAAACAAATATCTACCGTATTCACGTCCGCCTGCTCAATGAGCTCTGCAGCCGTCCGATAGGCCGTCGCGCCGAATTTTTCCGCAACCGACTGCGCTTTCTCCGGATTATCGTCCGCTACGGCGGTTACTTCGAATTCCGCTTTTCCTTTTAACGATTCATAAACGAGTGCATGCATATTGCCGATAAAACCTGTGCCGATCAGCCCAATTTTGATCATGCCTCTGCTCTCCTCCTGTCTCTGCCGAGGATGGCGTCCATGGATGCGGATGCGTTGAAAATAATCTGTTCGCCGTGGTGCCGGTAAGAAGGGATCATCTCCGCGGTGACGTAATTCGTATACCCGATGTTCCTCAATTGTTCGACGACTGCGGGATAGTTGACGTCACCGGCGAGCAGGTCCACGAACCCGGCAAGTCCTCCCGCTTCCCTGCGGTAGTCCTTGAAATGCACTTTCTTGATTCGCCCGCCCAAAGCCTTGATCCAATGTTCCGGGTATCCAGTCGACACCGTGTTTCCGACATCGAAATAGGAACCGACATAGGGAGAGCCGATGTCATCGAGAAATGCCCGCATTTCCACAGGCGACAGTAAAAATTTGTTCCAGACATTCTCGACGCCGATGGACACCTTATACTTTTCAGCCACTTCCGCGAGCTTCTTTAAGCCAGTCAGCGCGTTGCCGTATGCCGCGTCGTAATCCGTAATTTCGTTGCCCGGCATAAAATCAACCCCGACCCAGCCGGGCACGACAAGAATTGTGTCCACCCCCAGGTGAGCGGCGATTTCAAGCTGTTTGGCGATAATATCCGCCGCCTTCTCGCGCACCTCGCGATGTTCGCTAGTCAAGCCATACTGCCAACCGAGCCCTGAAGCCAAGCCGGCAATTTCGATGCCGTGGCGTTCGGCCTCATTCTTGATTTGTTGAAGCTCCGCCGCCGAACTTCCGGTCGACAATTCCCCTTCTTCACCAAGCGCAAGTTCAATTCCGTCAAAGCCCGCTTGTTTGGCCAATGCCATACTTTCAGCAATGGTGAACCCTGGCGGAAAAGACCATATATTGATTCCTTTTTTCAAAACCGCGTCCCTCTCTCCGATGTTATGAGGATAGCCCTTATTATAAAAGGTTCGGGATCGAAAGGATTTATCAGAAACGACAAAAAATTTAGCGCTTTCATTTGGACGAGAACACTCGCGCTTTGACCGACTTGGCATACTCGGAAGGCGTCATATCCGTTACCATTTTGAAATGTCTCGAAAACGTATGGATGCTGCTGTAACCCAAAATGTCGGCGATTTCCGTAAAATTGTCGGTTTTTTCACGGATCATGATTTTCGCTAGCTCCACTTTCATGTTTTTGAAGTAACGCATCAAACTGCTGCCCGTTTTTCCCTTGAACAAGGTGACCAGGCGGGTTTGGCTGATATGCAGATGGTTGCTGATTTCCGGGAGGCACAGATTGGTTTGCACATGATCCTGCATATATTTGACCGTGCGATTAAATAGATCGTCTTCGCTTCTTTCCTTAGCCGTCGAGGACAGCCGGTTGGTGCGCGGAAGTTCGTTGCTGCGCGTCGCCAGGCTGAGGAGCAGCAGCTCCAGATGGATTTTGATGAGCTGTTCCGAACCGAAAGGGACATCGTCTCTTTTAACCAGATCGTGCACGTCCGGAAGATCGAAAGGCGGCAAATAGGTCGCAAAGCCGTATTTAATCAGGTTGGCGACGATGTTCCGCTCATGATCCTGCAAACAAAATATTTTGTTTTGAAACGGATCCATCGCTTTCGATTCGCATACAAACGAGATGACAATGACATTAGGGGCGATTTTGCGGTTCGCCCACACGCTATGAAAATCGTTGGGCTTGAGAAAAATGATGTCCCCTTGCTTTAAATTGTAACCCGTCGTGCAGGCCACGACCTCGATATCGCCTTTGTCGACGTACAGAAACTCCCAGAAATCATGCTTCTCGCCTTCGAAAATGAAGTCTTTGGCAAACTCAAAATAGTGAAGGGAAATGAGGTGTTTCACGTCAAACGCGACAGGAAGGGGGGTGACCGCGAATCGTTCCCCATATGTCCGCTTGCCTTCTTTTTGGTAAGTGCCGACCCTTCGCATGGACATCCCTCGCATGAACGGAATGATGAACAGGTTGTTCCCATTATAGCACTCCCGGATCTTGAACCATGGCATCAAAATAAAACAACTGGTACGACATAAAATGTCATACCAGTTGGATTTTCGTATTTTTTTCTTAAATGACGTCCGTCAACTGCATGCGGCTGTGGCTGTCGAGAGCATGCCAATCCGCAATTTCACATCTCTTGCCGTTGATGTCGGTCAAAACAATTCTACCGCCGCCCGGGAACTGCATATGTTCGTGCAGATTTCGCATGGCGATGCGGGTAGACCCGAGACTGGTCTGCAGCTCCCAGAGCCATAGATCGTTTTTCTGCTTCACACTGTCGACACGTGTAACACGGGGGAGGAAATAGCGGAACTGAAGCTCTCTCTCTAATTCACTTCCGCTCTCCTCATCCA
>JAQBPQ010000017.1 GCA_028287445.1 Cohnella sp. | reverse complement strand
TTGATTCGATCATTTCAGGTGCAGATTGGCACTCCGCGCTCGACTCGACATGTCCATATATTTGCGAGGTGCCGGAATGCACTCCACTCGACATGCGCAAGTATTTGCGAGGTGCCGGAATGCACTCCACTCGACATGTGCAAATATTTGCGAGGTGCCGGAATGCACTCCAACTACCTTGTCTACCGCGTTTGTCATCGTTCTGGTGCCAAAATGCACTCCAATACCGCCAAATCCGGGTTTCCCACTAACATCGCTGTATTCAGGTGCACTTTAGCACCTGACCAAGACAATTTCGCTTGATTCGATCGTATCAGGTGCAGATTGGCACTCCGCGTTCCACTCGCGATCGAATGTACTGGAAGCTTTGGGTTGGAAATACAATTGGCTGCATTATAAGGAGAAAAATCGCCCATTATCGGAGCCGCCTCAAAAGCAGGTGATACGCGGAAAATCCGCTTAACGGAGGGACAGAGGTGCCTGAAATGGTGCAGATACGCGGAAAACCCGCTTAACGCGGGCGAGAGGCGCCTCAATAGCGGCAGAATCGCGGGTTGTCCGAATCCTTTTCCGAGCTGATGGGCCTAGCCGTTCATAATCAAGCGCCGCAGACGAATTAAATATGTTTGCGAATCCGGTCAAAGCGCATCAGGCTTGCTTCCGATTGCCCGGCATGATCGGCCGCGACTAAAGAAGCGCTGTTCGGGTCATACTCGGAAGGTACGCCTTTGCCAGCCGGAACACCGGAAACAGGCTTCCCGTCAACGGGGAAGCCTGTCTTTTTATTCAGGAGGAATCCAAGTGGAACCGAGCAAAAAATGGGATCTCGTCTCCATCTCCACCATACCTCTGACCATGACTCTGGCGAATTCGATGCTCATCCCCATTTTGCCGCAGATGCAAAAAGCGCTCAATATCACACCTTTTCAAGCTAGTCTTATCATTACCGTATACGCCGCCATCGCCATCATTTTCATCCCTGTCGCCGGATATTTATCCGATCGGTTCGGCCGTAAAATCGTCATCTTGCCCAGTCTCCTCATTGTCGCGATCGCCGGCGCGATATGCGGTTGGGCCGCGATGGCCATAGACGAGCCTTATTCGGTGATCCTGGGGGCCCGTCTGCTGCAGGGATTGGGTGCGGCGGGCAGCTTTCCCGTGGTGCTTCCTCTCGTCGGGGATTTGTTCAAGAAGGAGGAGGATGTGAGCAGCGGACTCGGTATTGTGGAGACGTCGAACACGTTCGGCAAAGTGCTGAGTCCGATTTTGGGCTCGTTGTTCGCCTTATGGACCTGGTACATACCCTTCTGGGCGATCCCCGTGTTCAGCATGCTATCCTTTTTGATGGTCGCCTTTTTGGTCAAAAAACCGAAGGGCGACAACAAGCAGGGGCCTGTCGGTCCACGGAAATTCATGAAATCGATCGCCGCGCTGTTCCGGAAACACGGCCGCTGGCTGTACGGGATTCTTGGCATTGGCGGAATCAGCATGTTTCTGATTTTCGGAGAGCTGTTCTTTCTGTCCGAGACGCTCGAGGATCGCGGCATGCACGGAGTGACGAAGGGCTTTGTCCTGGCCATCCCGCTTGCCGTGTTGTGTACCGCCGCGTACCTAACGGGCAAGTGGATCGGCAATCGGAAAGTCCGAATGAAATGGATCAGCACGGTGGCACTCGCTCTCGGAACCGCCGCGCTGGTGGTTATCGCGGTGATGGGCGACGATTCGACCTGGTGGCTCATCGGAATTCTCGCAGTGTCCGTCATCGGACTCGGCGCAACCCTGCCCTGCATGGATGCTCTGCTTACCGAGAGCATCAACAAGGAACAGCGCGGTACGATCACTTCCATCTACAGCAGCATGCGGTTTATCGGAGTGGCGGTTGGTCCCCCCGTGAGCGCACTGCTGATGAAAAGTTCGTTCCAGACGCTGTTTTATGTGCTGGCCGCCTCGTGCGGGTTGGCGTGCCTGCTTGTTCTGATGACAATCCGGCCCCAAAACGACAAGATCGGCAAGCCAAACTGACTGCCCTGCAGCCGAAATAACTTGTCTATATACCGGCAAAACGGAATATCGTATACTGATTCGTAAGTATTTCGATTAGGAGGTCGGCAACGTGCCTCAGTCCGTTTACCGTTGGACCTTAAATCTGATCACCGCAGGGTGTCTGGTTTTTTTATATCTCATTTTCACGAACCGGGATCTGTCGATCTTATCCTCGTTGTCTACATTCCAACCGGAACAGTGGCAGAGCGTCAAGACGGTTTTCACCAGCATTTTCCTGGAAGCTTTGCCGTTCATTTTGCTCGGTGTGGTTGTGTCCTCCGCGCTCCAGTTATTCGTGTCCGATAACGTCCTTCGCCGGATCATTCCGAATCATCCGATTCCCGGCGTCTTGCTCGCCTGTCTGCTTGGCGTCATTCTACCCGTGTGCGAATGCGGCATGATTCCGATCGTACGCAGTCTCATCCGCAAAGGGATGCCCGCTTATGTGGGCATTACGTACATACTGGCCGCTCCGATCCTCAATCCGGTCACCTATGCGGCGACCTATCTGGCGTTCCGGACCCAGCACGAAATGGCTTTTTACCGAATGGGGCTCGCTTTCGCGGTGGCCGCAGCCGTTGGCTGGGTCCTGTATTTTTTTCTAAAACAAGATCCTTTAAAATCCGCTTCCCACTCCCCACACGATCATGATCATGGGCACAGTCACAGTCACGAACATCACCATCATGGCGGGAACAAGATTTTGCAACTGTTCACGCACGCCTCCGACGAATTTTTTGAGATGGGAAAATACCTCATGATTGGCTCTTTTTTGACCGCGGTTATCCAGACGTTCGTGAGCCGGGCTGAGCTGGTGTCGATGGGGGGCGGCCAAATCGGGTCCCATCTGCTGATGATGGGTTTTGCCTATGTGATCTCGCTGTGTTCCACTTCCGACGCTTTCATCGCCGCTTCGTTTTCCGGTACGTTTTCCAAAGGGCCGCTGCTTAGCTTCCTGGTGCTCGGCCCGATGCTCGATTTCAAAAACACGCTGATGATGCTGGCCGTCTTCCGTACCCGGTTCGTGGTCAAGCTTTCGGTGCTGATCGTGGTGCTCGTGCTGGCGGCTTCCGTTCTTTTTGAAAAAACAGTCCTGCATTCTTGACCCGAGGAGGAGCCTATGGAACAACTAAGTAACCTTCGCCACACGCTGCATCATGTCATCCGGGCTTTGATCATGGGCGGAATCGCCTTTTATATTATTCGGCTCGTCCAGACCGACCATCTTACGCTGTATATCTCGCCACGTATGACGATTTATGTAAAATTGGCGGCGATGGGGCTATATTTGATAGCGGCCGTTCAACTGTATGAAGCGATCCGCGTATGGAACGGCAAACCGGGCGAACCTGCATGCGATTGCCAGCACCCATCCTCCGGTTCGTTGTGGCGCAGCATTGGTGTGTACAGCCTGTTTCTGGTGCCGCTTCTGACCGGATTCGCAACGCCGGATACGACCATTGGAAGTGCCATGGCCGGGAAAAAAGGGATCAACTTGTCCGCATCCTCCGCGGTCAACCGGAAAACTCCGTCGGCCGCCCAGCCGTCCGTGTCGCCGGAAGGGTCTTCGGCTGCTGATCATTCGTCAGCCTCTCCCCCATCTCCTAAACCGACCGGTCTGGACGCCTTGTTCCCTTCCGACCAGTTCTCGGAAAGCTACGCCAATTATGGCAAGAAGATATACGGACAACCGGAAATTGTAGTGACCGAAAAAAGTTATATGGAGATATTGACCACGCTCGATATGTTCCTCGATCAATTCGTCGGTAAGAAACTCACGATCAGCGGTTTCGTGTACCGGGACGACACGATGAAAACCGACCGATTCGTTCTCGGCCGGTTCGCGGTTCAATGCTGCACGGCCGACGCCATGCCTTACGGAATGATGGTGGAGAGTGCCGATCCGTCGCAATATGCAAACGACACTTGGTTGAAGATCACGGGCACGTTGGGAAAGATGAAGTACAAGGGCAATGAAATCATGAGTTTGAAGCTGGAGAAAGCCGTCAAAATCAAGCCGGCGGTAGATCCCTATGTGTACCCGGATATAGACTTCGGGCTGTAGTGCCGCCAGCTTGTATAATGAAACCTCCTCCGGGAACGATAGGAACATTCCGGACGCAAGGAGTGAACCCGATGCGGGATCCAACCAACAAACAACAACCGACCGTAGCCCCCAGCATAGACAGCACTCAGACCCTTGAGCGTGAGGCTTCCGAAAAAGAGAAGGAATGCGGCGACTCAACGAAAGTAACGACGCTTCATCTCGATCGGACGCCGGAGGATTAACAAGGCCAATCCGGCACGCTTTCCCTTAACTGTTGATTTTCACATTCGTTCCAAGACCAATTCGCCCGTGGCCGGATTGGTCAGAACCAGGCGCCCTTCCAGAGGGGCGCCTTCGTCGTCTTTGAGCTTCAGCTTACCTGTCTTGCCTTTCTCGACCAGGCTGCGGATCATCGCGTCGGTCAGGTCTCTGCCGAAGCTGTTTTTCCAGATCACGAATGAGCAGCCGGACCGGTATTCGCTGCAGCCGTAACCTTTGCGGCCCATGAAAATATGGCCGCCGCATCCCGGACGGGGACAACGGGTTACCGTGCCGGCAGGGCCTGGAGTGGCAGTTGTTGCAGTGGACGCCGGACGCACGGGTTTCAACGTAGAGGCCGCAGCTGCACGTTCCCCGGTTGCTTCGCCGCCTCGCTTGCGTGAGGAACGAGCTTTGTCCTTGCCTGACGGCGCCTCGTCGCGGGTGAAAGCTGTTTTGGCCGCTTGTTGTTGACCGCGAACCCGCTCCACAATTTGAACCGCAAATTTCTTGACGTTGCCCATGAATGTCTCGGCAGACGCTTGTCCTCGTGAAATTTCCGTTAACCGCCGTTCCCACTGTCCCGTCATCTCGGGCGAGGCGAGCAAATCGACGCCCGCTCCGCGGATCAGTTCAATCGCGGTCCGTCCCTTGCGGGAGATCATGAGTTTTTTGCCCTGCAGGTCAATGTAACCGACTTGTTTGAGCCGTTCGATCGTGGCCGCTCGGGTGGCCGGGGTGCCGAGACCGGAATCCTTCATCGCGTCTCGCAGTTCCTCGTCCTCAATCTGCTTGCCCGCGCTCTCCATCGCCTTGAGCAGCGTTCCCTCATTATAATGTTTTGGCGGCTGGGTCTCCTTCGACTTGACCTCGGCGTCCTTGCACATAACTGGAAGGCTCGCGTCCAGAACAAACGGAGTTTCGGTCTCCTCCGCCTCTTCTTCCCGTTCCTTCGCCGAATCCCCGTCTTCGTTGCCGCCCTTTTTGCCGCCGCTCTTCCCGTTCCCGCTTCCGCCGTCGGCTTGATCCGCGTACACGACTTTCCAGCCGGCCGACAGCAGTTCCTTGATCGTCGTCTTGAATCGCTCCCCCACCGCCTCGGTCATCACCGTATGCACC
>JAQBPQ010000253.1 GCA_028287445.1 Cohnella sp. | reverse complement strand
TGGCGATATTTATGAAAATGCCGTCAAAATTACGGAAACTTTTGATACGTACCGCGACTTGATGGCGAACTTACGAGAAGCATATCAATCCAGCTTGGCCAGTCGAGCGAATGATATTATGCGCGTCTTTACTGCTCTTACTACTATATTCATGCCGCTAACCTTTATCACAGGCGTGTACGGAATGAACTTTAAAAATCTTCCTGGCCGTGATTTGCCCGGCGGGGAGTATATCGTTTTTGGCGGTATGCTCGTGCTAGGCTTAGGCATGCTTTGGATTTTTCGCAAAAAAGATTGGCTGTGAAGGTGTATAACCAGTATATTCCCAGCCAAAGCCAACATAGGGTCAAAATACTCTCTTAATCCCACGTGGACTGCTCTCATCTCATGATTAGAAAAACATTTTTACCTTATTTCCCCCACAAATCGGACGTGTTAAGCTCAAACAAGGCAATAGGGTAAAAGGTTTACCTTTTCCAGTTCGACTCAACTTTCAACCAGCCCATAAGGTAATTTTTTTGCTCTATAAACCATTCACCTACCCTGATCCTTGGCTGGTTCACTGAATACTTATATTAATAATGTTATTTTTGGGTTATAATCCCTTAAGCGAGTTTCAGAACGGCAATGATCGGATAATGATCAGACGGGTAACCGCCATCGATCTGCCTCCGATCCACCGAGGC
This sequence comes from Cohnella sp., assembly GCA_028287445.1. Taxonomy (GTDB): domain Bacteria; phylum Bacillota; class Bacilli; order Paenibacillales; family Paenibacillaceae; genus Cohnella. Next base: position 6,327 of record JAQBPQ010000253.1, on the reverse strand, counting down.
TTCCATAATCGTCATTTCAGGCGATACGAAAATATAATCGATTGGCTTCCCTACGTCACCGCCGTTAAAGCTGTGAGCGGTCAGACCTGCTGGCGCATGAAGCGATGTATAGGCGTTTGTCAGCCATGCTTTTCCGTCGCCGGCGAGCTTGGTCTCCTCTTCCAGAAACCAAATAGGAAAATGCTCCGGGAAGCTGTTCAGATCGCCCATCAGAATGGCGGGCAGCCCGTTAACTGAATGGTGGGAAACGATATAGTCCCAAATGACCTTGACCCCATGGTCCCGTGCTTCTTGGCTGGCGTGGTCCAAATGGGTGTTATAGAGCATGAACTGTTGGTTCGTCGCCTTAATCCGGCAGTGCGCCCAGGTGCAGACACGCGGAAAGTAGCTGTCCCAGCTCTTCGAAGCGACTTCCTCTGGCGTTTCAGAGAGCCAGAACTGCCCATGTTCAAGAATGTCCATCCGCTCATTCTGATAAAATATAGCGCAGTGCTCGTCTTCCTCTCCGCCGAATCGTCCCGCGCCGAACCACTCGTAGCCTGGCAGCCGATCATGAAGCTCAACCAGCATAGGGTGGTAGCCTTCTTGCGTGCCAATGATGAGCGGATTATAATCCGCAATCAGCCGAGATACGCGGTGTACGCGCAGCGGCCAAGCATTGTCCCCATCGTCCGGCGTGTTATAACGCAAATTGAAAGTCATGACTGTTAAATCCATAATAAAGCACCTCGCGATCATTATTCGAAATAGAGGGGATTCGTAACAGCTGCCAGGAGTGTACGATCCACCTCGGTATAATAGCGCCACACTTCTGCCCTGTAAAAAGCCCGCTCAGCCGCGTCAGCTTCCAGATCCATCTCGGATTTCCCTTCGGAACTTGCTTGAAGAACATCAGCATCGTTCTCCGCCAGCGTGAATTCCTTCTCGATTCCCAGGTTGCTGATCAGCTTCACTCGATCTCCGACACGCAAACCTGCAACGTGCAGCTTCACCTTCGTGCTGTTCTCCGAACGGAGTACGGTATCTCCCGTCATCGACGACCCGCAGGACAACGCCAGGAAAGGACCGTCAGGCGCATACGTGATGAAGACATGCCCTTTGCCAATGGCTTCGAGAATATCTGCCGCCGTTCCGGCTTCCGCATACACCCAAGTGCAAGGCATAGCGTGCTTGACATACGGGTCTGCTCGATGTACGTCGCTGCCGCCGACCGCCACCAAACGCCTGCCGGCTAGCAATTGTTCGTGCCACCAGTTCAGCGTCCTTTCATTGCGCTCCGTCCAGGGACCGTTCCAGATCTCAATACAGTCGTAATCGGCATCAAAATCCCACAGCCATGGGCAGTAATCGCAGTGCGGATGGTTCAGCACAATTGTTGCTCCACGTTCCCGCGCCTGGGTTATTTGCCGGTTGACGTCGTCTTGTCCAGCGACACGGAAATCGTCCAGGGGATCGAGAATGCCGAGAAAATTGCTGTGGCCGAAGTTCGTCGTGAACTCCATGCCAGGAATCATGATGATCCTTGTATTCCTTGGGAACGCGGCATTCTGGCTCACTGTGTTATGATCGGTCATCGCGATGAAATCGCAGCCTAGCTCTTCCATGATCGCCGCATTTTCCTCCAGCGTGAATTTGCCGTCGCTGTGAATGCTGTGTGTATGTAAATCCCCTTTGAACCAGCGCGCCGAGCGTAAATGAAACTGAATAACAACCGTCACCGTGCAGCCTTCTTCCGGCACTTTGTAGGCATTGTGCAGCACCGCCCACGATCCGGGGGCAAGCGCTCCGGGAAGATAGCCCGGCGTGGCTTTCTCCAGCCCGAGCCAAAACTCAACCCTCGCGCCGCCGCTCCATCCCCTCACCCGACGTTCGTCCCGAATACCGAGGTCGATGACAGCTTTGCCGGTTCCGTGGGACTCCACCTTATAAGTTACATGAATTTCCTCCACATTTTCCGGCATTTGAAAAGGAATATCCACATAGGTACTTTCTTCCGCCGGTTCAATCCTGCGGGATAGCGTGGCAATCCTGCAATCCTTCTCCCTTTGATGCATCGCCCTGCTCCTCCTTTTTACGAAAATGCTCATTCCTTAACAGACCCAAGCATGATGCCGTGGATAAAATATTTTTGCAGAAAAGGGTATACCACCAGAATGGGCACCATCGACACAACGATTTTGGCAGCGTTCAGCGTTTTGTCGGATATCTTGGCGAGCATTTCCTGCTGGCTGGAATCGATTTCCGAAAGGTTCAACTGTACGACAAGCTGCTGGATATAAGTCTGCAGTGGGTAATACTCGATGCTCCGCATAAAGATCATACCGTCGAAGAACGCGTTCCAATGGCCGACCACGCTGAACAAGGTGACGGTGGCGAGCGACGGCAGAGAGAGCGGAAGGAAGATTTTGAGCAGCATGTACCAAGGTCCTGCCCCGTCCATATATGCCGCTTCGGTCAATTCCTTCGGCATGTTGCGAAAAAAATTCATCAGCAGCACAACGTTAAACACCGGAACGGCACCCGGCAGCACTAGCGCCCAAAGCGAGTTAAAGAGGCCGAGCGATTTCACCGTCAAGTATAGGGGAATAATGCCCCCGCTGAACAGCATCGTGAACAGCATGAACCACATGTAGACATTCCGCAACGGAAATTCCTTACCGCTCCGTGAGAGCGGATAAGCCATCAGCACGGTCATGACAAAATTCACACCTCCCCCGAGTATAACTCGCTTCACCGAAACGAAAAACGAATTGATGAAGTGGGGTTCGTCAATGATTTTACGGTAGGACTCTATATTAAAACCTACAGGCCAAAAATTGACCAAACCTCCCGCCGCTGCCGAGGTGTTGCTGAGCGATACGGAAATGGTGTGTACCACTGGCGCTATCGAAACAAGCGATATGAGCAGCATCAGCGCGATTAATGCAGTTTCTGTTAACCGCGCTGACAGCGTTTTATTCCGTACCATAGGGTTCACCTGCCTTATCAGAAAATGCGGTAATTGGCGAATTTATATGCGATGCGATAAGAAATGATGATCAGGATAAACCCGATTATTGATTTAAGCAAACCTACGGCTGTGGCGAAGCCATACTGGGCCTGCACCAGTCCCACCCGGTACACATAGGTATCGATGATATCTCCCGATTGATAAACAACAGGATTGTACAGATTGAAGATTTGATCGAATCCGGCATTCAAAACATTCCCGATACTTAGCGTGGCGAGCAGCACGGTCGTTGTTACTAGGTTCGGCAAGGTAACGTACCAGATTTGCTTCAAACGGCTCGCTCCGTCAATTTCGGCAGCCTCGTACAGGGAAGGATTGATGCCGGCGAGCGCGGCCAGGTAGATGATGGCGGCGAATCCGAATTCTTTCCAAATGTCGGTGCCCACCACAATGGCGGGAAACCATGTGTTGCTTGTCAAAAACATGATCGGTTCCACTCCGAACAATTGCAGCGTATGGTTGATGATCCCTTTTAATGAGAACATCTCGATGACGACGCCCGCCAGAATAACCCAAGACAGGAAGTGGGGAAGATACACGATCGTCTGCACCCATCGTTTTACGATCATAAATCGGACTTCGTTCAGCAGCACAGCAAAAACAAGCGGAACGATCAGGTGGGCGATTATTTTGCATAATGAAATGAAGACGGTGTTATATAATATGAGGCTGCTGTCGTGAATCTGGAACAAATATTTGAAGTTATCCAGACCGATCCAATCAGAACCGAAAACGCCCCTGCCGATCCGGAAATCCTGAAAGGCAATGGCAATCCCGAGCATAGGAATGATATGAAAAATGATTAGCAGGATGATGCCCGGAATCAGCATCAAATGGTAATGCTTGTAATAAGATTTGACGTTCACGCTCGGCTCACCTCCGGTCGATAAGTAAAGAAAGCACCACCTTATGCTAAGGAAGGTGCTTCTTTACTTGCCTATCTCAATCGATTACTTGCTTGCTGCCTTAAGTTCATCCTGTACTTCTTTCGTGATGTCATCGCCGCCTTGTGATTTCCAATCGCTAACGAATTTGTCGAACGAATCGAGCGGTTGATTGCCCATGACGATTTTGAAGAAGGCTTCCGTCTCCAGCTTTTGCAGGTTCGCCCATTTCCGCTCCATCGTTTTGGTGACAGCCGTATATTCGCTGTACACTTTCGTGTAGTTTTGCTTCAGCAATTCGGCAGGAACAGTGTATCCCCAGAAGCCCTTCCAGTCCTTGATGACCTTGCGCGGGTTCGCTTGATCGCGCATCGCTTTATCATACATGTCTTTCATTTCCGGGTTCAGCTCTTCCGGCTTCGTCGCGCCGCTCATAGCCTTCTTGAGCATCTCGGACTTACGCTCCACAGCATCTGCATAGTCGTAAGTCGCATTGCCAATCGGCCAATATGAAGCATCGATCGAGAAATCCAGCTTTAAGGCGTCAGGATCCACTTTACGCTGTGCTGCAATAAAATTGTTCGCATAAATCATCGCAGCTTCCGGATTTTTCATCCCTTTCTTGACGACGATAAAACGATTGCTGACAGGAACCATCAGATTGTTTTTCTGGCCTTTCGCATCCATGATCAGATAAGGCGTGAAGTCGGCTTTCGGGTTGTTGGTGAATGTATCGGAGATGATGCCGGTAGCCCACCAAGGTCCAAAGAACAAGCCCGACTTGCCGCTCACGACGTTCGGATTCGCGTCTTTGAGGATAGCGAATTCCTTGTCAATCAAGCCCGCAGCGTACATTTCACGAAGCTTGCCGAGCGCCTGCTTCGTCTCGGGTTGTATGGAACCATAGACAACTTTTCCGGAGCTGTCCTTAACCCAGTTCGTAGGGTAAGCGTTGTACGCCTCGAATAGCCCTTTGAAGTTATGGAAATTTGCTTTGCCGCCGTTATCGAAGGCTTTTTCGTATCCCGTCAACCCAATCGTATCGGCTTTGCCATTGCCGTCCGGATCTTTCTCGACGAACGCTTTGGCGATAGTCGCGATATCGTCGACTGTTTTTGGGGCTTGGAGGTTGAGCTTCTCCATCCAATCCTTACGCACCCACAGGAAGCTCATCGCATCCGCCTGCACGCTGATGTTCGGAATCCCCATGAGCTTGCCTTTATAGGTAGCCTTCTCGATCGCCTTGTTGTTGGTTGAGTTGTAAAGCTCTTTTGTCAAAGGGGATGCATATTTTTCGTATACTTTGGATAAATCCTCGAGTTGGTCGGCGGTAGCCAGGGTCCGGAATACCCCCTCGTCGACGAGCATAATATCCGGAATGTCATTGCTTGCTACGGCGAGGTTAAGCTTTTGCGTATAATCCGCACCCGAAGCGTACCAGAGCAATTTAAACGAGATGTTTGTCTTGTCTTTGATGTACCGCGTGTACTGGTTGTTTTCAGCGGAATCCCCTTCCGGAAGCTTAGCGCCTGCGGTGACTCCTTTGAATGTCGTGACCTCGATAGGATTCGGCATTTTAAACTGGTCCACCTTACTGTTCGCTGCGCCCGGTGAACTGCTGCCTGTAGTAGTGCTTGACGCCGGATTCTTGCTGGTACACGCCGACACGAGGGTGCCGGTAATCACGAGCAGAATAAGCGTTTTCCCTATTTTCATACGAGTCCCTCCTAATAATTACTTTCTACCTTATCATAGAAAATATGACGAACATGCGTGTCAGATTGCGTCTTGAGTTCGGATACTTTTCATCTCACTTTTAGACTCCTAGGTGCCGCATAAGACAAAAGTACTCTTGTTCGAAGACGTTTTGTAACCTTGCCCGCTATTCGAATTATAAAATGGCATGCCCTCCCTTTCCACCGTTTTATGTAAACTAGAGATTAAGATTTGGTTAATCGCTATCCCTTTATCTTGGATTCATTTTCTTTTTTACGGAAATCTCTTGGCAGTATCCCTGTCACTTCACGGAACACACGGCAAAAATATTTCTCATTCGGATAACCGGATTGCGTGGCGATCCAGCTGATTGTTTTCCTGGTTTGCCGCAAAAGCGCCTTCGCGTGCTCTATTCGGGCATCTCTGACATAGTCGTTAAAGGTCGTCCCTACAATATCCCGAAAGCAGCGGCTGAAATAACTTCGGCTCATATTGACCCGTTTAGCTACATCCGGCAAATGAAGGTCCTCCTGAAGCTCGCGCTGAATGAAATTAACAGCTTTCCATATACTCGCTTTCACTTCCGCCGAGTAGCCCTCCGTTTGGTTGTATTCCTGAGCAACCGCGCGCACTTCCACCAGCCAAGCCACCCAATCGCTCCAAGCGGCATACTGCTGCCCGACGAAAGCATCATGGAGGAATTCGCCTCCGAACAAC
>JAQBPQ010000252.1 GCA_028287445.1 Cohnella sp. | reverse complement strand
ACTCTGCCAATGTCCAGTGACCGAACATTTTTTTCAGCGCCACAGCCCGGCTTCTTCTGACTGTGACGGTTCCTCCCCCGATTTCCTGGGCCCTGCATGGCCCGTGTATCTTAACGGTAAGCCGTTCCGCATTAAGTAGGCCGCCTACATCTAGTGCCCCGCTCAGTTCCAGACTCTCTGCTTCACAGTTGCCGACGATCCGCAGACCTCCCGTTATTTTCAGGCGGTCTGCATGGATCCCGCCCGAGACGTCCACCTCACCAATCGCCACCAATTGCGAAGCTCGTAGATTACCCTCGATTTTGCCGTTTCCGGTCAATCTGACCGTGTCCGCACTTAAGCTGCCTTGGATGTCCATATTGCCCACGCAGAACAATTTCCGACAATCCGTATCTCCCGTTAACAGGGCCTCGCCGGTCACCCGCACGTTTTGGAATCGTCCTCCGGAGGTGGATGTTGTTCCGACTAGTTTCAAATTACGCAAAATGGCTTCCGTCACCTGTCTTCCTCTCCTCTCCCACTTGAGCTGCAGGGTGCTTCTTCAATTCCGTACGGTACTCGACTCGGCCGATCCGGCAGCCAGGGCCGAGCGTCACCCGGTTCCCCCGGACAACGGAGGCAGCCGTATACTCCAAATCGACGTCGTCCCCTTCGATCGTTCCGGCTTCAAGACCGGCAGCCCATTTGCCGAACATTTTTCGGAGCATCTCTTTCCATTGGCTCTTTGCTATTTTTCGAACCAGGATCGATTCGCAGCCGATTTCCCTTGTTTTGGCTCTTCCATATAACTGAACATTCACGAATCCCGCATTGAGCAGTCCGTCGATGACAAACCCGCCTTCCGCATCGAAACGTTCCAACTCACAATCGCCCCGTATTTGTAAGAGCCCTTTTGACGTCACATGTTCACCGCTCAGGGAACCGAGCACATCGGTATAGCCGTCCATATGGGATGTTCCGGCCGACAGTCGGCCTTCGATTTTCAGCTTGCCATTCGACTCCAACCGCTCTGTCTCCACATTCCCCCGAACCGTAGCCACTCCATTTAACCGAAAAGAAGCTGCGCGGACATCGCCTTCCACTTTGCCTACACCTTCAATGTTGACCCGCTCATATTGCCCGCCGGATGCGGTGGCGACCCCGTTAATGTCCAAATTCGAATACGGGTTTTTGTCCATTGCCGTGTCCTCCTTCATACCAATTTACCTTTCAATTGTTCGATACACTCCGTCATGGAGAGGCGTGCCACCACCTTTACTCCCTTCTCAAAAAACAGCTGAGACGGTAAGGAGAGGAGTGCGAACGACGAAACGCCCATTTTCCGGATGAAGATCAGTTCGCATGACTTGCCGTCAAATTTCGGAAAATGATCCTTCAACGTCTCCAAAAGCCGTTCTCCTTCCTCCATGCTCATGTCCCCTGCTTGCAACAACTGGTCGATGAGGTAGAAGTAGAGGATCAACTCAAACGAATACACGGTATTTTCCGGATCGTGAACGGCAAAGCGATGAAGAGTTACAGGTGAAACAATGTTACGTTTTAATAAATCACTTTTGCGCAGTTCATAATCAGGCAGGGAGGGTGACAGCTTTCCCGCCACTTGGTCAAGCGACAAATCGTCCTTCATATTGATGATTTTATCGATTCGCGCCAGAATCAGATCCTTCGGAAAAAACGTTTCTTGGCCGGTAAAGGTGGACTTGCGGATGAACCATTCCTCAGGAATGAGCTGCTTCCGTTTCCACCGGTACAGTTGGCCGTATGAAATGCCCGTCGAATCCAACAGGTCCTTTTTGGATATCAGTTCCAAGTTCATTGTCATCTCCTCCGAAATGGAGTGTAACATAACACTGTTACGTTGTAAAGGCGTAACCGACCCAGCAAGCATAAACGGCTATCGCCGTCCTCTTCGCGGCGGTATACGTTTATGTCGAAGATCATTCAGTGATGAGTGGTGCACACTTATAAATCCTGAATGATCAAAAAAAGACCCTTTCACCGCAATGGTGAAAGGGTCTCTCGTGCGTCGCGTCAGTCTCCCAGCAACAGCGCCCGCGCCGGCGCGGCATCGATCCCGGTCAGCTTCAGCGGCGCGAGGATCAGCGTGTAATTACCGGCCTCCACATGTTTGAGCCGAAGGCCTTCCACGATGATGACTCCGGCGCGCATGAGCTGCCGGTGCGTGGGATACTCCGGCTGCGCCCGCTCGATTCCCAAAGCGTCCGTGCCGACCAGCGTAATGCCGATCCCGGCCAAATAGGCCGCTCCGTCCTCACGTAGAAACGGAAATTCCACATCAAACTCCTCGCTTAGCGAACTCGAAGTCTTGAACAGGAGCCGCTCCCCACGCAAAATCGCAAACGGCAGTAAATCTTCTTTTGTGATATGCCCCTTCACGTGTGTAAGATCGAGCACGCGCGCCGGTCCGCACAATTGCTCCAGGGTAACCGTCTCGATCGTGTCTCCGCCCGGGAGCATGTGAAGCGGAGCGTCGACATGGGTGCCGCAATGCACATCCATATCCAAGCGGCTCTCATGCGGTTTCCCCTGGTCATGATTTTGAACGTTGGTAATGTGCGGCTTTTTGTGTTCGTAGCTTTTCCACACCTGCATGCCTTCCTGAATGGTCATGCTGACATCGTATATGCGCCCCAATCCCATGCCCGACACCTCCGAGATCCCATATTTACTTGTCGTTATTGGTTACCCATATCACGTTGTCCTCATCTTGTCCGTTCACCGGCCACCAGTGGAAACCTTCCTCGTGAAGCAGCTTTTCCGTTTGCGCCGGTCCCCATGAACCCGCCGGATACAAGGCCGGCTCAATCGCATGTTCCCGCCAGGCCGCGGCGATCGGGTCGATGAGCTGCCAAGCGGCAGCAAGCTCATCCCATCGGGTGAAATAAGTATGATCGCCATGAACGGCGTCATAGATCAAACGCTCATAAGCTTCCGGAGTATTGATTCCGACCTGGCAGCTTTGGCAAAACTCCATGACCACCGGTTGAATGGTTGTTTCGTTGCCCGGTCTTTTGGCGTTAATCTTAATGTAGATGCCTTCCATCGGATTTACGCGGATAACGAGCAGATTCGGAAACAGGTCTTGCCGTTTTGCGAACAGTACATTGTTCGGCACGTTTTTAAACTCGATTACGATTTCCGTGGATTTGACCGGCAGCCGTTTGCCTGTCCGCACATAAAACGGAACCCCGGCCCAACGGAAATTGTCTACAAAAACCCGCGCGGCAAAGAACGTCTCGGTCACGGATTCCGGATCGACGGAATCTTCTTCCCGATATCCCTTGAACTCTTTGCCCTTGAGCGCACCCTTGCCGTATTGCCCGCGAACGATGTTGTTGCGCACGTCGTCCGCTGATATGAACTTCCGGATCGAGCGCAATACCTTTACTTTTTCGTCCCGGATATCTTCCGGATCGAGCCGGCTCGGCGGCTCCATCGCGATCATGGTCAGCATTTGAAGCATATGATTCTGCACCATGTCACGCAGCGCGCCGGATTTATTGTAATAAGCGCCGCGTTCTTCGACGCCGACCGTCTCGGACAGTGTGATTTGTACGTTGGCGATATGTTTGTTGTTCCAGAGAGGCTCGAAAAAAGCGTTGGCAAAACGGATCATTTGGATATTCTGAACCATTTCCTTGCCGAGGTAATGGTCAATCCGGAACACTTCGTCTTCCCGGAATACACGTCGGATTTCCTCGTTCAACCGCTCCGCCGATGCATAATCGTACCCGAACGGCTTCTCAATCACCAGCCGGTGCCAGCCTTCGCTTTCCAGCATGCCTCCGTCGCGCAGGTTGTGCGAAACCGTGCCGAACAACTCCGGCGCAAGCGCCAAATAATACAACCGGTTGCCGGGAATGTCATAATGGGATTCCAGCCTCTCGGTCAGCGCCTTTAGCTCGCGAAATCCATCCACATTCCCGATATCGAGCGAGTGATAGGTAAAATGCTCGACGAAAGTTTTCCATGCGTCAGCTTCGCCGGGTTTGTACCGGCAAAATTCCTGAATGGATTCATAAACATCGTCTTGGAACTGGATCTCTGTACGAGGCCGCCGGGCGACCCCAACAACCGCAAACCGTTCACCCAGCTTACCTTCGCGGTACAAGCTGTACAATGCGGGAAACAGCTTACGGCGGGCCAAGTCTCCTGTAGCTCCAAATATGAAATAGACCGCTTCGCGAGCGGAAATGGTTTCTGTTTTGTTGTCCGTCATATTCCTCATCTTTCTTCCAGGCGGGATGATCTGGCGTGGCGCCGTATACAGCGCCCGCAGCCTACTTTTCATGTATTGTAGTGTAGTTTAGCATATTCGTCCGACCAACGCCATGTCCTTGAATGCTTTTTCCCGCTGGCCCGAAAATGTGGCCGGTACCCCGGATACAGGCCCATGCGCTTATGCCCGTAGGTGAATAAACTGCCTGCGAGGACGTTAGAAAGGAGGGTGGAGCCATGTTCGAAATGCGAGTAGAGCCAGAGGAACAGCAACTGCTCCCGTTTTACGGGATGACTGTTTGTCTTGTTATGAAAGACGGCAGCCAGAAGGTCGGGAGACTAACCGCCTGCCGATCAGGACGGGTCATCCTAAATGGGTCGGACAATGACGATGCCGGCTCAGCTGTATTCCGTAAAAGGGAATCGCGCCGCAAAAATCATCCGCGTGCCCGTAAGCCGAAGGAATCTCCTGCAGCAGCTAAGCCGGAAGTTCCGGGAGGGGACGATTTTGATATTGCCCCATTCGGTCCGGGGCCCCAATACACTATGCCGCCTCCGGAAACCGTTCCGCTACAGGCAGTGGAATCGGTTCTTATCCTGTAAACCGCGTAAAAACCAAAGCGCCCGCTTCCGCGTGACCAGCGGAGACGAGCGCTTTTGGTTTGGAGGACAGAATGCTCCGCAGATTGGAAACATAAAAATAAAGGTAATAGATACCAATCCACAAGCGGGAGTGATTCGCATTGCTTAGATCATGGCGCGTTTCGGAACGCTGGGGGCCGATTGCCCCGATTCGGCGAGTCGAACCTTTTCGGGAAGACGAACCTGCGGAGAGGGAGTGGACCCGGTATATGCCGTTTGAAACTCGTTCCTCGCAAAGAAAAGAGCAAGCGGTTTCTTATGCTGCGGATTTCACCGCTGCCTCTATATATAACGAAGCGGGACGGATTCGTAATCTGGACCTGCTGGAAGTCGGAAGTCATATGGATTTTGTAGGGTGAGCTCACGCTCATATGTGATGTCTGGATTTCTTTACTCGGCCAAACCGTGTCGGTGCGCGTAAATGGCCGCTTGAGTGCGGTCTTCGACACCAAGTTTGCCGAACAGGTTGGTTAAATGGTATTTGACCGTCTTGATCCCAATGAACAAGTCGTCGGCGACTTCCTGGTTGGACTTGCCCTGCGCAATCAGCTGAAGTACTTCCATCTCCCGGACCGTCAATTCTTGATGTGGCAGAGAGGCGTTCTGCGCCGGGCGCCGGAACCGGTTCATCATTTTGGAGGCCACTTGGGACTCAAGCACCGACTGCCCCCTTGCAGCCGCCCGGATGGCATCCGCAATTTCCGACGCCCGGGAAGTTTTGAGCAAGTAGCTGAACGCCCCGGCCTCGATGACCGGATACATTTTTTCATCGTCCAAAAAGCTGGTCAACACGATCACCCGGCAATCCGGCATTTCTTCCATAATCCGGCGAGTCGTTTCGATGCCGTCCATTCCCTCCATCACCAGGTCCATCAACACGACGTCCGGTTTGTATTCCCGTGCGAGCCGCAAGCCGTCTTGGCCGTTGCCGGCTTCCCCGACCACTTCAATGCCTTCCTCCGTTCCAAGCACCGCCGCAAGGCCGATTCTCACCATTTCGTGATCGTCAACCAACAGCACTGTGGCAAGCTTCTCCTCATTCAACCGATTCAACCCCCATCGTCATCAATGGTACCCGAATTTCAATACGTGTCCCCTTACCGGGAGCACTCGCCACGTTAAACGAACCTCCCAGCTCATTCACGCGCTCTTGCATACTGACCAAGCCGTAAGAGGCTTGTTTTTTGACTTGGACATCGAATCCGACGCCATTGTCCCGAATTCCGAGCCGGACGGCATCCCCCCGCCGCTGCAGCTCAATGCCCATCTTCGTGGCACGGGAATGTCGCAGCGTATTGGAGAGCGCTTCTTGCACGATGCGGAACAAATGATTTTCCATGCCTTTGTTAAGCGGCAAATCTTCCTCCATGTCGAGCGCGATATCGACCGGCACCTTGGCCTTCATCTCTTCGACCAGCTCAGGAATGGCTTGAGATAAGCGTTTGCCTTCCAAATGGATGGGTCGCAGGTGAAGCAGCAAAGCCCGCATTTCCGATTGGGCGACCGATGCCATCTCCTCAATGAGCTCTATTTGTTGCTTAGCCCGCTCAAAGTCTTGATCCATTGTCCGGTTCACAGCGGTGGCCGTCATCGAAATGGCGAACAACTGCTGGCTGACGGCATCGTGCAATTCGCGCGCGAGCCTCTGGCGTTCCTCCACGATGGCGGTCATTCTCGCCTTGCTCGCCAATTCGGCATTGTTGCTGGAGAGGCGCTGCAGCGTGGATACCTGCTCTTCCCATTTTCGTCCGAGTTTACCGAGCTGTTCCCCGAGCCGCCCAATCTCGTCACTGCCAAGCGGCGGCAGCGGCGGACTCGGGTTGCCTTTTTCGAGCAAAAGCATCGTATCACTCAGCAGCCGCAGCCGGTGACGGACGTGATACCCGCGCAAAAATCCGAAAGCGGCTCCTGCCACCGTGAGCACGACGATGGTCACCAAAGTAAACGGAACAACAGAGTTCCATTTATTCATTTCACCGGTCAAACCGTACCGGATCAACAGATAAATCACGAGAGCACCGATACACAGAGAGAAAAGGACGGTTTCCCCCATTTGACGCCACAGCATATTGGCGACTTTGCGCGACTCCATCCGTTTCCCTCCCTACCCCGGTTAAACCGTACGTATCTTGATATCTCCTACGAGATAAAACAACTGCAGTTTCATCCGATATTCCCGCTGATCATAATCCGGGGAGCGCCAGGACAGCCGGTGCATCATTCCACCGTCCCTCGATTGCCGAAATGCGATTTGCCCGACCATGACGGATGCCTCAACCTGGATGCCGTAATCCTCCGGTATCGTCAGATCGACATCCCCAACCAATCCCTGCAGGATGATCGTCGTCTCCTTCTCCTCGGGGACGGCGAGCGACATATCCATTCGGATTTCACCGACGGCCTGCCAGAAGCTCATCGACTTCAGTACCCAGGATTGCTCGTCCAGCCGCATGTTCAAAATCAAACGGTGCGCACTCCGGTACAGTCCGGGCGTTAGAGGACGCGATCGAAAATAGTAGAGGGCCAGCGAGACCAGTATAATGAGGGCGAACAGGGCGAATTGGTTGATAATCAGGACGAGCGAGCTGACGGCGATCAAAATGACCGACCATCTCGACCGGTCCCAACGATAACGTTCGATTCCAAGAAGCAGCAGGAGTACGGCGTTTACCGTTGTGTAACCAGCCACTCCGCCAAGCGCGAGATAAAGTCCGGCTATGATGAATAAAAACGCTTTGCTGGAAAATTTCATATCCGGCCGCACCTCCCCGCTGTTTGGAATCCTGTCCTTTACGGCGAAAGCCATAACGGAATAACCCGTTATGGCAAACGTCATTTCATTCACATTACTGAAGCGTCGGCCTGGTGCTGGCACTACATACCGACACGCATTTCACAAGCATACCACATGATTCGACGGCCGAGAATGCTTGGCCGGTGATTATTCGGCTTCAGCTGAAGGCGCAATGCGGCTCTTCAGAGCGGCGAGCTGTTGCTCCACTTGGAACGATTTTTCCGGATCCAATCGGATCGGTGCTCCGGTCAGCGGCGAGCTTGGAATACGGGCCACATCGGCCTCCGCTTCCAGCTGCAAAACTTTCTCTTCCATCCGGTAGAATCCACGGGAGGCATTGCCGCTCTCGATCGTATGCAGTGCGCTCACTTGGCCGATCTGTTTGCGGGCTTTGGCCATCTGTGCGCGGGCCGCAAGCTCATTGCGCTTGTTGCGCAGCTTGTAGTACTCTTCCTTCATTTCATGCAGCTGCGCCGTCAATTCGGAAACCTGCGCGTTGGCCTGCGCATGCATGCCAACCATGTCTGCCACCTGCTGGTCATATTGCACTTTCTCTTCGAGCAGCTTACGGGCGAGCATTTCATTGCCGCTCACCAGCGCTTGCTCGGCTTGTGCTTCGCGCTGCAGGGCGAGGCGGGTGCCTTCGTCCAAACGCTGCTTCATCCGGCGCTCAGCCGCCATTTGGCGTGCTACGGTGACCTCGGCGTCGCGGATTTCAATCTCCATGTCGCGCAGATATTGATTGAGCATAACGATCGGATCTTCCATTTTATCAAGCATCTCGTGAATCGAAGCCTTTGTCAGATCTTTCATTCGTTGGAATACACCCATGGGTTATTCTCCTTTCGAGTCCTTTTCGATTTTTGAAATTTTGTTTTTCAATTCTTCGATTTCCCGTCTTAACGCCTTCTTCTCTATGTCTTCCATCATGGCGTCCAGCCCTTGCTTTGCAGGTGCTGCTGATGGCGCCGGTTCTACGCCTGCACCGGGATGCCCGGTATGCGGCACCGGTCCGGGTCCCGGCCAGCTTGACCCTGGAGGCCAGCCTTGGTTACCGTAATGAGGCTGTTGCCTTCCAACGTGTCCGTTCCATCCGTAGGAATCGGTGGAAGGTCCGGATCCGAAGCCTCCGCCGTAAGGCTCCCGTGGAATGACGAACCCTGCGATGATGTAAACCAACAGGACAGAGCCGGCGGAAAACACCGTGACAATGATGAGCAAAATCCTCAACAGTGTCGCGTCCACGCCCAGATACTCCGCCAGCCCGCCGCAGACACCGAAAATTTTACGGTCTCTTGACGAACGATACAATTTGCGCATTTAAATGTGACCTCCTCGCGGCTTAACTTCCTTGCTGCAATTTATGCTTCAGTTGCTGAAGCTCGCGATCGATCGTTTCTTGAACGACCGTTCCCACTCGTAAGACAGTCTCTTGCCCCATACGACGCAGATCTCTCAGGCTCCGGGTTTCCAATTCGATGTCGGTCAGCCGATCATCCAATTTGCGGAATAGGTTGGAAGGGTCGTCCGTTCCAGGACCGAACCTTGCGTTCAACCTTTGCTGCAACCGTAGAGACTCCATACGCGCCACATAAAACTGACGGCGGTCGTACACGCTGCGATACTCGGTTCTCAATTCCTGCAACAGCTGCTCTAATTCATTTAGCTCGTGTCGGCTTTGCTCGTAAAGCTGCTGATAACGGATGGCCCGTTCTTCGTGCGTCACCTTCTCCTGCAATGCCAGCTTGGCGGCATATTCTTCTCCGGCCTTCAACGCCGTCAACGCTTGATCTTCGCGCTTGGCCATCCATTGTTCGGCATCTTTCCACTGTCGGTAAAGACTGTCATTATGAGTGGAATATTGCCGCTCCAATTGCTCGCTCTGTACGATTTCCTGATGGGTCGACCAGAGAAACTGGTCGATGACGCGAACGGGATCTTCGGACTTCTCGAGCCGGTCGTTTAAGGTTGCGACCGTCATATCCCGAACTCTTTTCATCACGCTCATTCGTTACCCTCCTTCATTTCCAACTTTTCGTCTTTCTTCATCTTCTTACAATCTTGTGCGCGGTCTGCGTCGAATCCTTGATACGCCGAAGACGATCAAGGTGATCGCCGCCACCCAGACGAACAGGAATGACAATTTGCCGAACAGCATCATCGCCCCGACAAACCCGATAATACCTCCGAGAACCCGATTGCCGTTTCTCCAGGCCATGACGCCAAGGCCAATAACCAGAATCGGGATCAACAGCCCCATCAGGAATCCGAAGATGCCGAGTTTACCCAAAACAAGCAACACCCCGAAACCGATCAGCAACATTGCAAGTCCGTTTCCGCTTCGCATCGTTTCACCTCTTTTCTCTCACTTCACAATCTCATTGTAAGCTTCCCGGCATTTTCGCATAATGGACTCGCGCACGTTTTTGATCCTAGACTGTGGTCGGGGCCGCTTACCGCCCTCGGACCTTGTCCGCTCCGCCTTAGGCCTTTCCATGTATGCTGAGAAGGGACATTCTGATGTTTCGAATGGAGCTCGGGCGGCTAATGTTTTGTACGGACTTTACTATAAGGAGGAATTGCCGATGCCGTGGACACATGATGATTACCCGGATTCGCTTAAAAACTTTACGGCCCCGATCCGAAACAAAGCCGTCGATGTTGCGAATGCATTGCTGAAAGACGGATATGATGAAGGACGAGCTATCGCGATCGCCACCGCACAAGCCAAGGAGTGGGGCGAAGACCACGATAAACAAATCCGTAAAAAAGGCCACTGAGCAGATTGACGCACAAACATCGAATAACCGGAAGGAAATCGCCGACGGCGGTTACTCCGGTTTTTTTCTGTTGCAGATTGACACAGAAGATCATGGTATGTTATTTATTGGTCAATAAATAAATTTTGCGAAAGGAGCGACATGCTCTTGAGCCCTAAAGAAGAGGAATTCAAAAACCGCAAAACACAAATTCTAGAAGCGGCAGCTGCCCTGTTCGCGGAGTACGGTTATTACAAAACCACTACTGCTGACGTAGCCCAGGCCGTCGGGGTCACCCAACCGTATGTGTTCCACTTTTTTAAGTCCAAAGAAGCGTTGTATCTGGCCGTTCTCGAACAGGCATCACAACGTATCCTGCACGCATTCTCTACGGCCGAAGCACCCCGAGCGCAGCTGGCGGAAGCGATGGGCCAAGCGTTCGCGGATCTTCTGGCCACCCATCGCAACGAGATTTTGTTGGTCATGATGTCTTTTGCCACTCCGGAACCCGCAGTCCGCGAATATAGTCAGAGAGAATTCGATAACGTGTACGAACGCGTCAAAAGCCGTTTCGAACAAGCCGGCATCCCGGAACCCGGTATCCAGGCCAGTGATTTTATCGGTAAAGGCCTGACGATCGCCTTGTCTGAAACACTGAATCTTCCCAAATTGCTTCCCTGGAACAATAGGCATGAGAAAAGCTGCGATTAAGTAACTACTACCAAGGCAAGTGGTCGTGATCGGCAAAGCGGCCTTGCCTTTTTTTAAGGAAGTATATTTATTGATCTATAAATAATTAACCTAAGGAGATGGAACTTTTATGTTTACTTCTGCAAGAATTCGATTGTTGACTGTCACCTGTACCGCACTATTTATGGCCATGTTGGACAATTTGGTGATCGGTGTCGCCCTCCCCTCCATTCAAAAGTCTTTTAACGCGAGCATATCCGATCTGCAATGGTTCATGAACGCGTATACGCTCGCCTTTTCCGTACTGCTTATTCCCTTCAGTGTGCTGGGGGAAAGATTCGGACGCAAAAAGATGTTCTTAACCGGCGTCGTTCTCTTCACCTTGGGCTCGGTATTTTCTGGACTAAGCGAAAGCCCCATCCAGCTCATCTTATCGCGGGCTTTCCAAGGAATGGGTGGTGCCGCGATCGTACCTCTCAGCCTCACATTGGTGAACTCCGCTTTTCCTGAAAAAATGCGTGCGGCCGCTCTCGGCATCTGGTCGGGCATTTCGGGTCTGGGTCTCTCCGTAGGACCACTCATCGGAGGGCTGATTGTGGAAGGTGCTCCGTGGCAGCTTATTTTCTGGGTCAACGTACCGGTCGGTCTATTGGGATTTGTGATCGGGATGATTTGGCTGACTGAATCCAGAGGGGAAAAGAAACCGATTGATCCGCTTGGGATCCTGCTGCTGGGCGCCGGATTGTTCGGAATCGTGTTCGGTCTCGAGCGCGGCAATTCAGACGGTTGGGGGTCTCCATTGGTTGTAAGCTCGCTGCTTGGTGGGCTGCTTCTGCTGCTGGTTTTCTACTTGTGGCAGCGGACTCGCCAGCAGCCATTTATCCGTTTCGACTTTTTTCTGAAGGGCAGATATTCCGCTTTTATATTCGCAGGCTTCTGGATGAATGCGGGCATATTCGGCTCCATCTTCCTGCTGACACTTTTCCTGCAGCAAGCTCAAGGCTATTCCGCACTCGGGGCAGGCATACGCGAAATGGCATGGACCGGATGCACGATGGTGAGCGCGCCTCTGGCCGGACTCGCGGTATCGAGAATCGGGAACAGAGCCGTGCTGGCGATCGGTCTGCTACTGCAAGCTTTGGCTTTATTCGGTTTCGGTATCTTGATCCTTTCCTTGGGCGTGGATTTCCCTTTTGGATACCAAGCACCTTTAATGATGCTGGCCGGAACAGGCATGGGCTTAAGTTTCACCCCGCTGGCTCACGGCATCCTATCTACGGTACCCGAACCATTTTCGGGGGAAGCGAGCGGGATCAGCAATGCGACAAGGGAGCTAGGCGGCGTTTTCGGAATCGCGATCGGAGGACTTATTTTTCAGTCAGGCTCCATCATACGCACGCCTGCCGACTTCGGTACTCATGTGGTCCCCGCTTTGCTCGCCAGCTCGGCGATGATTGTTCTTGCATTAGTCTGTGTGCTGCTGTTCATCAAATCGCGTGCTAGAGAGCAACACGTGTCCGAAATAACAATCGAAACAGCAAAAGCCTGATGAGGTCGCGTAATTGGAATCCGCCTATGCGTAATCCTCTGCCGGATAAACTCATTATTTCTGGACACAATATCGCTTGGGAAAAAAGGGGGTGTACGTGAAATGCCGGAACAAACATTGGCAGTACATGAAACGATGGAATTACACGAGCTTTTAACATTTAAATCAGTGTGTGCGACCAAATCAAAAGCAATGCAAACTATGGTTACCGATGATGATTTAAAATTACTGATGCAAAGAGATGTAGAGCAGTCCAGGGACGCACTTAGCGCTATGCAAGGATTCCTGCAAAGAGCACCATTACAGTAAAGAGAGGTGTAAGCCAATGGTAATGAACATGGTTCAGAACTTAACAGGAACAGACGCATTAACGGATCAAGTGATTGCTGCAGATTTTCTGATTGCCGCCAAGACGGGCGTAAAAAGTTGCGCGATCGCTATTACAGAAAGCGCAACTCCCGAAGTAAGATCCTTCTTAGAAGGACAACTCACACAGGCGGTAGCCCTTCACGGTGACATAACAGAACTGATGATGAAGCGAGGCTGGTACCATCCTTACAACGCAAGCGAACAAATTAAACTTGATATCCAAAGGGCTCAAACCGCCATGAACTTGGGCTAGATCATCACCAAGGATATAAAATACAGTGGTGTGAAAATTGTCTGTCGGATTGCACACCGGAATGTCAAAATCCCGTACGCCCTTGTAGCTGTCGGGATTTTTGCATAGGAAGGAAGTCAGGGAAGCACAATAGGGGAAAAATGGAGGTGTATCCGTAGTGGCGGAGGAATTCAAGCAAAATCAAGGCAACATGATCCGTGAGCACGGGGAAGAGTACGTAGAGGACGTGCTGCGAAAAAATGTCAAACACCACGCGCAGAACAGTCCTAAGGAAAAACATACTCAAAAGCCCTAATATCGGTCAAGTGCGGTTAGTTGATGAGTTTATGTTGAGCATGGATTCGTTGTGTGTTTGCGGATTATCGAAACATCTGTGCTAATGGACTGACCAGACACTTATCCGCACAATACATTAACAGGGTGATAAAAATCACAATTAAAAACAGGTGGTGATTTCTATGGGTTACCCTATTGGTGGTGTTGGTTATACCTGTGCCGGGTATGGCGGGGGACGTATGGCTGCGTTCGCTTTGGTGCTTTTCATCCTGTTGGTCATCATTTTGAGAGCTGGAATTTTTTAATCGGAAATGGTACGAATCCTCCTCTCCCTCTTCAGGCCCAATCCGGACTTGATGGGGGATTTTTTACGGTGTAGCTCCGACAATCAGGCTGATGCGAAGCTGTATAATTTTCCAATAAAGAGTTCATTCTACATAACGATACCACGGCAAGCAACTTCAACATCTTATGGAGGGACAAATGAATCCTTTTGTTACTCTCCTATAATTTAGTTGTCGGCATAATGTCAGCTGCTAGAGGTTTTACAGAAGCGGTAAGACCGGACGTGGCCATGATGTTTTTAAAATACCAATTAACGAAAGCGACTTTTGGAGTGACTTTTAAGGATTTAATGCAAAAACGAGGTTGGTTAAAGGTTCCGCCATATTTTCCTTGCGAAAAATAATAATAGAAACGCAAAATCCCCGCCACCAATCGTGCCAAGCGGGGATTCGTATTTCTAACCAGATTAGACAGAGAACGATGTCCTCGTCACAGTATGTACGTCATATCATAGTCTCATTATGTTCCAGCATTGTATCGTTAAAATTTGCTCGACGCCAATTAAAGCTTATTGCCTCCATTTTGTTTAGCTTGCTGCTGCCTCTGTTTAAGCAGATGCCAACGCTAATTTGGTTTCCCTCATGATGATAAAATCCTGTCTCGAAAAGTATTTCTTCGTTTGTTCTTTCATGGGTTCGTCCACACTTCAGGCAAAAGTACATTGGATATATTCTCCTTCTGAGAAGGAACTGGACTTCTAATATATCCTATTTATTCATTTTTGTAAACGGTTACAATTAAATAATAACTTGCTTTTATTGTGGTAAATAAATAATCGCGGCCTTGATATAATATTTTTTCAATCGGGTACATTTTTTATGAATCAAATTATCTAAAAAAGAAGCACCAGCTCCTGTCATCCGATGAGGGATGAAGAAGCAGGTACTTCAGGAATACGTTGATAAAGTTGTGGTGCCGGTGAAGGGACTTGAACCCCCACTCCCTTGCGAGAAACGGATTTTGAGTCCGTCGCGTCTGCCATTCCGCCACACCGGCATAGTTAAATTGGCGCGCCCTAAGAGATTCGAACTCCTGGCCTTTTGATTCGTAGTCAAACGCTCTATCCAGCTG
Source organism: Cohnella sp. (assembly GCA_028287445.1). GTDB lineage: Bacteria > Bacillota > Bacilli > Paenibacillales > Paenibacillaceae > Cohnella. The sequence continues at coordinate 14,321 of JAQBPQ010000252.1, read as the reverse complement.
AGCTAAGGGCGCGCGATATGAAATTGTGGAGGCGCCACCCAGATTTGAACTGGGGATAAAGCTTTTGCAGAGCTTTGCCTTACCACTTGGCTATGGCGCCAGAAATAAAAATGGAGCGGACGAAGGGATTCGAACCCTCGACCCTCGCCTTGGCAAGGCGATGCTCTACCACTGAGCCACGTCCGCAGGTAAAAAAATGGCTGGGGATCCAGGATTCGAACCTGGGATGACGGAGTCAAAGTCCGTTGCCTTACCGCTTGGCTAATCCCCAATATGAAGGTAAGAAATGGGGCGATCGATGGGTTTCGAACCCACGTATGCCGGAGTCACAGTCCGGTGCGTTAACCACTTCGCCACGACCGCCATGCAATACAATTTGGCAGGGGCAGCAGGAGTTGAACCCACATCAACAGTTTTGGAGACTGCTGTTCTACCATTAAACTATGCCCCTATGTTTAAATGGTGGAGGGTGGTGGATTTGAACCACCGAACCCAGAGGGAGCAGATTTACAGTCTGCCGCGTTTGGCCGCTTCGCTAACCCTCCACGGCTTGGTAAAGATGGTGCCGGCGAGAGGACTTGAACCCCCAACCTACTGATTACAAGTCAGTTGCTCTACCAGTTGAGCTACACCGGCATGGTGTGAAAGACGTATGATGGTGGCTCGAGACGGAATCGAACCGCCGACACGAGGATTTTCAGTCCTCTGCTCTACCAGCTGAGCTATCGAGCCGTTTGAGTTCCCTTTAAGTGGTGGCCCCCGACAAGTAATCGGAATAGCTTCCAAGGCAATCTTCACTTTTTGGGGAAATAATGGCGGAGCTGACGGGATTCGAACCCGCGATCTCCTGCGTGACAGGCAGGCATGTTAGGCCACTACACCACAGCTCCAGGATGGTAACTCGATCATTTAAGAAGGCAGATAATTGGTTGCGGGGGCAGGATTTGAACCTGCGGCCTTCGGGTTATGAGCCCGACGAGCTACCGGACTGCTCCACCCCGCGTCATTATGAGAGTTCTTCTCGCTTAGGCGGCGTTTTTTATCATACCTTAAACGTTACCACTTTTGCAACCCCGAAATTTCTTGAGTCGAGGAGAAGAAGGTGGTGACCCGTAGGGGACTCGAACCCCTGTTACCTCCGTGAAAGGGAGGTGTCTTAACCACTTGACCAACGGGCCACATTAAGTACTTTGAAAGTGTGTTCGGGTGTAAATGAAGTGGCGGAGAGAGAGGGATTCGAACCCTCGAGACGCTTGTGACGCCTACACGATTTCCAATCGTGCTCCTTCGACCAAACTCGGACACCTCTCCAAAATGGCTCCCCGAACTGGACTCGAACCAGTGACAACTCGATTAACAGTCGAGTGCTCTACCAACTGAGCTATCAGGGAACGATCAAAAGTGACATGAATAAATTTAACACGTTACAAAATTGAAGTCAAGCATCGGCAGAGCGTTTTTTATTGCCATTTTCGATCTCGAAATAACCCGCTAACTCCTTGCTCGTTCGGGGTTTACAGCTTCCATGGCAACGCCCGCCTGCAGCAGCTTAAGCTGCCCCTGGCAACGCCCGCATGCATACTTACGTGGATCAACCCGCCGCTTGCGCGGGTACGTCATTCCACAGTCGCGGCAGACCAGCAGGTATCGCACCGGCAGCGTTCTGGCGACGCCGGGCAGCGCCCGGCAGTGGCGGCTTCCGTCGACTTCTGCAAGCAGTGCTTTAAACTCCGGATCCCGATGCCGGTATCCCTTACGCTGCAAATGCAAATGATAATGGCACAATTCGTGCTTGATGATGGACACGGTCTCCTCCGGGCCATGAACGGCCAACTGATGCGGACTGATTTCGATATGGTGGCTTTTCGTAAAGTAACGCCCGCCTGTTGTTTTTAGACGAGGATTAAAAACCGCACGATGGCGAAACGGAAGTCCGAAAAAGGTTAAAGAAACCTTTTCCACCCAGGTTTGAAGCTCTTCGTTCTCCATCGGCTCTTCCCTCTCCCGCGCTTGGACTACTTGAATTGTAGGCTCCGGTTGGGCTACACTGTCAAGTAGAATTTGCTGACAACCGACCGTGCGTACATACAGGTTGCATCGGTTGCAGCGCCTAAGGGGAGAAAACCGCAGCCATGCCCGATATGTCCTATATCCTGTTCCAGCGGGAAGATGGTGTTCTTCTGTTCGTAGAGATGCCCGCTTCCCATGCCTACCAATTAAGCGCGTTAAACCTGCGGCTGCACAAGGAGTTGACCAAATTAACCGCCGACAATGTGCCGAAGCTGCCCAAAGTCGTGGCCGAATGCGGCTCATTGGATTTATTGGACGAATCTATCACTCCTGTGGGCGGTTTAGCTTATATCAACGAATTAGAAACCACATTCGCCTCGATCCGCGAACAGGCCTATCCGCTGGTGTCTCTTTTGACCGAGATCCGGGCCCTGCAGGCGCAGTTGGAGCAATGGTACGAGGAAGAAGGTTTGCTGTAATCGATTGTCCGCTCTTGATCGGACCTGCACGGTCATACGCTCACTCCCATATGTTAATACTACAGGAAACGACGGGAGGAGGACGTTGTATGCCGCAGTGGCTCAGCAACCAGCTCATGAGAGCGTTCCAGAAAAAAGACCGCCGGCAAATTCGTCTGCTGAACGATTGCTGGTATTTCTACCGCGCCAGACCCGAAAAGTCGAAAGACCCCGCGGGCGCCGGATGGATCCCTTGAAGAATATCGTGAAAAAGAGCCTTCGCAATGACCGTCAACAGGCGGTTGTTGCAAAGGCTCTTTGCTTTATTCCCCGGTTGAGGAGGGCACTTCGTTCCAAAAGGTTACTTCACTTACCGGCAGCCGAGTCGTCGGATGTCCGGCCTTGGTCGCTTTTCCGATCGGCACGAGCATGACCGGCACATAGCGGTCGCCAAGACCGAACGCTGCCGCGAATTGCTCACGATCATATCCGCCCATAGGCACGGTATCGTACCCTTTGGCCTTCGCAACGAGCATCAGCTGCATGGCCAGCAGACTCGCGTCGATGATCGCCACTTCCCGAAGTTTATCCTCCGGGAGAGACGAGTACAAGTCCGTCGAACGACTGATGTACGATTTTGCCGTGTCCTCCGGCATAAACCCGGCTTCTACCGCTTGGCCGTATATTTTATCGGCTTTCCGATAGCCTTCCTTGTCCCCGAGAATCGCGATAATTGCCGAGGCGTCAACGACCTGCTGCTGGTTATTCGCGATCGGCAGCAGTTTTTGTTTTAACTCCGGGGAGTCAATCACCAGAAACCTGCCGTGCTGCATATTGGATGAAGACGGGGCCCGAGTGGCCAGCGACAAAATTTCTCTCAGCTCTTCACGCGGGATAACAACGTTCGGATCATAGGTACGAACGGAACGGCGCTCCCGGATGACGGTAAGAAATGCTTGTTCTTGAGATGAATAAACGGCAGATACGGACATCTGATTTCCCTCCTTGGATTAGGCCGTCCAAACTTTTACGCTTTTACTGAGTATTCCCAAGCACAGTTAAAATCATGCAAAATTGTATACTGAGTGGAAATATGCACAGTTAAATGCAAAAAAAACGACCTGTAACTGTAACCATTTAATGCACAGTATACAACCGTCATCCTGGGATGTCAATTTCCCGGTTCACAGCTGAAATGTCATTCGTTCTCTGGGCCAAATCGGCGATCGTATAACGGCAGAGCACTTCCTTCAGACTGCGGTCCATTTCCTGCGTCAGATCCTGAAATGCCGCTTTCATCTCGATGCCGAACGGATGGGTCCCGGTTGTATCCTTAATTCCATAGCAAAGCGGATCGCCTACTTGCAGGGCACTATAGACTTCGTCCAAGGTAACGGTCCGGGGATCCCTCTTCAGCCGGTATCCGCCGTCGCGCCCTTCCCGGGTGTCCAAGATGCCTTCTCTTGCCAATACGGCCAGAATCCTGCGCAGCAGCGTCGCTTCCGATTGGAGATACCCCGCCAGCTCGCCGCTGGGGCAAGTCTGAATCTTCTCTTTCGATAAAATGACCAGCGCCTGCAACGCGAGGCCGAACCATTTGGGATGGTGGTTTCCGATACATTTATCCAGGTTCATGGCGGGTTCTCCTTTGTCTATGGGAAGGCTGTGCCGCGGTTGATTTTCCTGCATTTTACCATGAAAACCCGGAACCGCCAAGGCAGACCCGGGATTCAGACAACCTTTATCCAGGCTGACGCATGGTCAGGCTTACGCGCCCTTTCTTCAAATCCGTGCTGAGCACCCACACGGTGACCGTATCTCCAACGGCAACCGCCTCCGTCGGATGCTTGACGAACCTGTCACTGAGCTGCGAAATGTGGACGAGTCCGTCATTCTTGATGCCGATATCGACGAACGCCCCGAAGTCCACCACGTTTCGAACGGTGCCTTGCAGCTCCAAACCCGGTTTCAAGTCTTCGATGTCCAATACATCGGTATGAAAAATGGGCGGCGGCAGCTCGTCCCGGGGATCTCGCCCCGGACGCATGAGGCTGTCCACGATATCACGCAGTGTAGGAACACCGACCTCGAGCTTAGCGGCCGTTTCTTCCGCCTTCAGCTCCCGAAGCTTGTCCCTCAGAGGTTCGGATCCGATCGCGGACCTCTCTAGTCCCAATTCGCGAAACAACCGGTCGACCACCTCGTAAGATTCCGGGTGGATCGGAGTGCGGTCGAGCGGATTGCCGCCGTCCGTAATTCGCAGGAAGCCCACGCATTGCTCGAAAGTTTTGGCGCCAAGGCGGGGCACCTTTTGCAACTGCTTTCGATCTGAAAACTTGCCGATCTCTTCTCTCGACTTCACAATATTGCGGGCGAGTGTTACGTTAATGCCGGACACGTAGGACAGCAGCGACGGGGACGCGGTGTTCACATCCACGCCGACATGGTTAACCGCTGATTCCACGACTCCGGATAAGCTTTCGTCCAGAGCTTTTTGCGTCACGTCATGCTGATACTGGCCTACCCCGATCGCTTTGGGCTCGATCTTCACTAGCTCCGCCAGCGGATCTTGAAGCCTGCGCGCGATGGACACGGCACTGCGCTCGGAAACGTCCAGGTTCGGGAATTCTTCCTGCGCCAGCTTGGATGCCGAATAGACGCTTGCACCGGCCTCGTTGACGATGAGGTACTGCAGCTCGCGTTCCGGTAAGGACTTGATGACGCCGACAACGAATTGCTCCGTCTCGCGAGAAGCCGTGCCGTTGCCGATCACGATTAACTGCACGCCGTACTGGGCGATGATCCGCCGGAACGTCGTTTCCGCTTCAGCCTTCTTGTTGTGAGGCGGAGTCGGATACGTTACAGCTACCTCGAGCAGCTTACCGGTTTCATCCACCACCGCGAGCTTGCAGCCCGTCCGGAAAGCAGGGTCGACTCCCAGTACGACTCGTCCCTTGACCGGCGGCTGAAGCAGCAGATTGCGCAAGTTCTCGGAGAAGATGCCGATCGCATGCTCTTCCGCTTTCTCCGTGAGCTCGCCGCGCAGCTCGCGCTCGATCGACGGCGCGATCAACCGCTTGTACGCGTCTTCCGTTACCGCAGCCAGCGTGCGGCTTGCGACCGAAGGACCGCGTATGATGCGCCGCTGAATCTCCGCGGTTATCCGATCCGACGGCACGTCGATGGACACGCCCAGCACTTCCTCCCGCTCGCCGCGGTTAATCGCGAGAACGCGATGAGGAGGCAGCCGTTTGACCGGCTCGTTATATTGATAATACATTTCATAAACGGACTCGGCTTCCGGAGCTTTCGCTTTGCTGTGCAAGACTCCTTGATCCCATGTGAACTTACGAACCCAGCGCCGGATGTCCGGATCGTCGGCCAGCGTCTCGGCGATGATGTCCATCGCTCCTTGAACCGCTTCGTCCGCCGAATTCACGCTTTTCTCCGCATCGACGTACTTCGCCGCTTCCGCCTGCAAATCTCCTTGGCGAGGCTGTGCCAGAAGCCACTGCGCCAGCGGCTCCAGCCCTCTTTCTTTGGCGACACTGGCTCTTGTCTTGCGCTTCTGACGGTAGGGACGGTAGAGATCCTCCACCTCTTGCAGCTTTACGGCTTTGCGGATCGCCGCCTCCAACTCGGGCGTCAGCTTCTCTTGCTCGCCAATGAGCCGAATGACTTCGGCTTTGCGGTCTTCCAGCCCTTTGAGATAAGCACGCCGCTCTTCGATCGCCCGAAGCTGGTTTTCATCCAGTTCCCCGGTCACTTCCTTCCGGTATCGCGCGATGAAAGGAATCGTGTTGCCTTCGTCCAACAGAGACGCTACGGTGCGCACCTGATTCGGGGACAAACCGAGCTCTCCGGCGATCTGCCGAATCATTCTTTCTGCCGCTTCACGTCCTGCGGCTTCCAACGCTTCCGTCATTTCGATTCGTTCCTCCCTGGCATCCAAACAAACAAAAGAGCACTTCTGGCTGGAAGCCCCCGTTACCCCATTCATTATGACGATACCCGGATGGTGAAGCAAGACCGGTAAGATCGATTACGGCACCGATCTGCCGACTTTCCGGCGAAACAAGTATAACGGCTTTCGGCGTGCTTTGGATGCAGATACGTTTATGTCGGAGGTGTTTCACAAAAGTAGATGTGAAAACTTATCCTTTTCTGAAACATCAAAAAACGCCCTTCAAGGGCGTTTCTCAAAAATCGATCAAGCTGACACTGATTTGCAGCGCTTCATCCACTTTTCGCATCGTTTCTTCATCCAAATGCGTGATCTTGTCCGTGAGCCGCTGTTTGTCGATCGTGCGAATCTGCTCCAACAGAATGACGGAATCCTTCTCCATGCCGTGCGTCTTCGCTTCGATTTCAACATGGGTCGGAAGTTTCGCTTTCTGGATCTGTGCTGTTATGGCAGCGACGATAACCGTAGGACTGAACCGGTTCCCAATGTCGTTCTGAATCACGAGCACGGGGCGCACGCCGCCCTGTTCCGAGCCGACCACCGGCGATAAATCGGCATAAAATACATCCCCGCGTTTGACGATCAAAGGTTACACCCCGCTTACAAGGCGCCCGAGCGTGCTTTCCGCATCTTCTTCCGCGTGGAAGGCTTCCGATGCCATGTTCAGGTTGATTTTGGCCATTTCCAAATACCCCCGCTGCATGGCGTCGCGGATCATCCGTTTTTTGCGGTCCACCAGGTAATGTTTCATGGCCTGGCGGATGATTTCGCTGCGATTCGTATTGTCCTTCGCCACGACGAAGTCGACTTCTCGCAACAGATGATCCGGCAAACTGATCATAATGCGTTTCGTATGTTGGTAATTGGCCACCGAACAGCACCCCCAAAGATTTTCCAGACCCGAATCTAATTTCCAGTATGCATGTCACAGAAACATTCTATACGAGTTATCCCGTTACCATTCGCGGTTGCACAGCGATTTCCTGCCCGCCCGTCAAAAAAAGCGCTGCTCTTCTATCCTAGCAACGGATTGACGACCGATACGATTTGTCCGTTTTTCCGATACACCCGCGGAACGCGATTCGCTACCATACAGGTAAGCTCATAATTGATCGTCCCGAGCTTGGAGGCCACTTCCTCCGCGCGAATCACTTCATTGCCCTGCTTACCGACCAAAACCACTTCTTCGCCGACTGCCGCCGGAGCCGCCCGTTCTTGCAGCGCATCGTCCAGCCGGATCATGCACTGGTCCATGCAGATCGTCCCGACAACCGGCACACGATGCCCGCGAACGAGCACTTCGGCTTTGCCCGTCAGCATCCGGCTGAACCCGTCTGCATAGCCGACAGGCAGTGTTCCGACCGTCTCCTCGCGCTTGGTGAAGTACCGGGTTCCATAGCTGATGCCCTCTCCGGCGGCCAGTGTTTTCACGTGAACGAGCTGTGTCTTGAGCGACATCACCGGCTCAAGGGCGACCGATTCACGATTCACTTCCTCGCTCGGATACAATCCGTACATGCCGATTCCAAGCCGCAGCATACCCCCCACCCGCTCCGGCAGATCAATGCCGGCCGCACTGTTGCCGGAATGGATGATGGACAGCGGAAGCTCGTGCCGCCGCACATACTCGACGACGCTTCCGAACCGTTCCGCCTGCATCATCGTGTACGATTTGTCCGTTTCATCCATTCTCGCATAGTGGGTGTACATGCCTTCCACTTCCAGCTGCGGTAATCGACAGGCCCGCTCGAGCAATGCTTCGGCGGCTTTCCCCGGCAGCACACCGAGACGCCCCATGCCCGAATCGATTTTGATATGGGCTTTCAACTTTCGCCCGTCCGTCGGTAAGGATTCCACGGCGTCCAACATGTCGTCACGATACAACGTCACGGTAATCCCGTGTTGGCGGGCCGCCGGCAGACCTTCCGGCGGTGTAAATCCAAGCACGAGGATTGGCGTATGGATGCCCGCCAACCGGAGTTGGAGCGCTTCGTCGAGAAACGCGACGCCCAAATAATCCGCTCCCGAGGCCGTCGCCTCCCGGGCCGTCTCCACCGCGCCATGCCCGTATGCGTTCGCTTTCACGGAAGCCAGCAGCTTCGTACCGGCCGGCAGACCCCGGCGAAACGCTTGGATGTTGCGTGAAAGGGCGTCGAGGGAAATTTCGGCCACGGTCGGCCGGTAATAGCAGTCCACGCTCCGATCACCTTCCCCGCTGCATTCTACAATAAAGTAATGTTAACGGGTGTGCGCGGGGCTGTCAATCGAGAAGGGACAGGCAACGTTTTCCTATTCGGCAGCGCGGGTACCGAAGGAGCCGGCGATTGTCCGCCGGCTCCCCGCCATACCCGTTATTTTCCCGAAGAGTCGACCATAGACTGGGCGACTTTGACCATACTTTCTTCCGGCAGATCCGCGGTAGTCAGCCGATATTCCATACCCTGGTAACTCCAAGTCAGCGTACGGATATCATTCCCGGATAGAAAGCCCATCGTGAACCCGAGATCAAGCGACATACTGGGGATCGCCGATACCGCACGGTCTTTGGACGGCATCTCGAGAATCGTAAAGTCGTACTTGCCTGCATACCGAACGATAACACCCATGCTTTCCTGGAGTTGGACGTCGCTCGAGTCCTTCAGCGAAACACCTTCCGGAAGCGCTTCCGGAGCCGGTTCGATAACGGGGGCGCTCTGTTGCGGCACAATAGAGGAGGAGGGGTCCTGGCTTGGCTGAACCGAAGTCGGATCGACGGCTCCCGCGTTGGTTCCGTCGGTCCCGCTTGTCGCGGAGCTGCCGTTTTGGCTGGTGTCACCCGTGCCGGTAGACTGTGAATTCGGCTGTTTCTCCATGTTCGATTTCATATCGAAAGCGGTGCTGTCAAATTTCTTGCCGAAGATGAAATTATCGAAGTTCACTTCCACCATCACATTGTTATTCGTATCCGTCACTTCCACGTGTCTCGGCGCATAATCCCCTTTGGCCAGCCAGATCTTTTGCCGGGCGAACGAACCGTTTTGATAATTGCCCGCCATCACGTCGAACACATAGGCGTCCTTGTCAGTCGTAAACTGTCTGGAATCGTCCACCTTGATACTTTGCACGAGCGTCTGGTACAGGTAGACTTGGCCTTGATTTTCCGGCCAATCGCTCTGGAACCGGTAGCTTTTGTTCAGGCTGGGCGTCAGGACGAACACCCCTTCGTCATTACGAAGAACGATCTGGGTAATGTCGCGTTTTTCATTGGTAAGCGCGATCCGATAGTGGTCCGGCTTCTGGTACCACACTTCCACTTTGTAATTGAGCGGCTGCTGACCGGTATGAAGGGTCATGGTGCCGCTGCCCTGGTAGCTTTCCATTTTGGACATGACTTTGTCCAGGTCCTTCACGATCGATGTCGCATCTTTGCTCCCGCATCCCGACAGGATGGCGGTAAAAAGCAAGACGACGGCGGCGATCCACGGGATCCGTCGACGCATGAGCTTCCACCCCTCTGCACATTGGTTAACCATGGTTCATGTCTATGAGGGGACTTGACCGATTATGCAGACTAGCATGACAGGCTGTGTGCCGGAAGAAAATCACGGTTGTTGGTTTTAAGTTTACAGATGGCTGCGATACAGGGAGGATGACGGAGAGTATGGTATCATAAGGGGAGATGGAGAACGGCATTTTACGAAAAAGCGGGTTGGGACTCATGCAGCTATTGTCGGTGGAACATCTGACGAAATCTTACGGGGATAAAATATTGTTCGAAGACGTCACATTCGGCGTCGGAGACGGAGATAAAATCGGCATCATCGGGGTGAACGGAACGGGCAAATCCACCCTGCTCAAAGTGATCGCGGGATGGGAAACTCCCGATGTCGGCATGGTCACAGCGGGCAGCCGGGTGCGGATCCGGATGCTGGCGCAGGATCCGGTGTTCACGCCGGATGAGACGGCGCTGGAGCATGTGCTGGGCGGGGATTCGCCGCAGTTGAAGGCCGTGCGCGATTATGCGGCGGCTCTGGCGGAATTGGAGCGCAACCCTGGGGATTCCGCGATGCAACGGAGGCTTGTCGCGGCCAACCAGCGCATGGACGAGCAGGACGCTTGGCAGTTGGAGAGCGATGCGAAGAACGCGCTCTCCAAGCTGTGAATTCGCGATTATGATGCCGTGACGGACACGATGTCCGGCGGACAGCGCAAGCGGGTAGCGATGGCCGCTGCCTTGCTGCAACCCTCCGATGTGCTCATCCTCGATGAGCCGACGAACCATATCGACAATGAATCGGTCGCCTGGCTGGAGAGCGCCCTTCAGAAGCGCAAAGGCGCGCTGATCATGATCACGCACGACCGGTATTTCCTCGACCGGGTCAGCAATCGCATCCTCGAGCTGGATCGGGGCCGGGCTTATTTCTACGAAGCGAATTACAGCCGTTTTCTGGAGCTCAAGCTGGAGCGCGAGGAACGGGAATCGGCTTCCGAGGCGAAGCGCAAAAACCTGCTGCGCAATGAACTCGCCTGGATTCGCCGCGGAGCCCAAGCCCGGTCGACGAAGCAGAAAGCACGGATCGACCGGTTTGAGGAATTAAGAGAGCGAACGCCCAAGGCTTCTGCGGGACAGCTGGATGTTTCCATTGCGTCGACGCGGCTCGGGCGCAAGATCTTGGAACTGGACTCCGTCACCAAAAGTTTCGGCGACAGGATGATTGTACGGAATTTCAGCTATATCGCTGTATCTGGGGATCGGGTGGGGATCGTCGGTCCCAACGGCAGCGGCAAATCCACCCTGCTCAAAATGATTGCCGGCCGTCTGGAGCCGGATCAAGGCAGCGTGACGCTTGGACCAACCGTCAAGTTAGGGTGGTTTACGCAAGAGCATGAGGAAATGGACGAATCGCTCCGCGTCATGGAATATATCCGGGAAGGAGCGGATCAGGTCAGAACGGCAGAAGGAGAAACCGTGTCGGCGGGACAAATGCTGGAGCGGTTCCTGTTTCCTCCCGACAAGCAATGGGCGCAAATCGGGAAGCTGTCCGGCGGTGAAAAGCGAAGGCTGCAGCTGCTGAGAATTCTGATGGACGCACCTAACGTGTTGCTGTTGGACGAACCCACGAACGATCTGGATATCTCGACCCTGACCGTACTCGAGGATTATTTGGATGGATTTCCAGGCGTCGTATTCACAGTATCCCATGACCGGTATTTTCTGGATCGCACCATGGACCGGATTTTCGCCTTTGAAGGAGAAGGCGTCATCGCGACGCATACCGGGAATTATTCCGAGTACCAGGAGTTCCGGGAAAGAAACGGATTGGAGAGTTCGGCAGCCGCGAAAGCGCCGGAGCGAGGGGAACCTGCCAAGGAGTCCGCTGCCGGAAACGATGCTCGGGAGCGGGCGCTTCGCATGTCATACAAGGATCAGAAGGATTTCGAACAGATCGACGGTTGGATCGCGGAAACCGAGGAGCAGCTAAAAAAGGTGGCCGAGCATATGGATGCCGCCAGCAGTGACTCCGTCCAGTTGCAGGAGTCGATGGCTCATCAGCGGAAGTTGGAGGAGAAGCTGGACGGCTTGCTGGAGCGTTGGACGGAGTTAAACGAGCTGGCGGAGCAGATAACGGCTCAGAAAAAGAACTGAGCCGCCAGCCTGTTACAAGCTTCGCATTTGGCCGCCGTCTACGGAGATTTGCTGGCCGGTGATGAAGCCCGCTTCCTCCGATACGAGAAAAGCGATCAAAGCCGCCGCTTCCTCGGGTTGTCCCACACGGCCTTGCGGGATACCGGCCTCCGAACGCTGCTGGACTTCGCTTATCGAGACGCCCTGCCTCTCGGCGGATCTGGCCCACACGTTGTGCAGCCGATCCGTCAGAATGCTCCCGGGATGAACGCCATTGACGGTAATGCCATACGGAGCCAACTCGAACGAGGCGGCCTTCGCCGCGTTGACGATCGCCGCGTTGACCAATCCGAAGTTGAATTGCTTCACCTCGGGCTCTTTCCACATGTTGCCGACCACATTCACGATCCGGCCCCAGCGGTTCGCCATCATACGGTGCGAGGCTTGTTTCATGTTGTCCAAGTAGGGAATCAGTTTTTTGGAGATCCCGTCTTCGATGTCTCGGATATCGTGATTGAGAAAGCTAGCCGGCTCGGCGCCCGGTATGCTGTTGACGAGGATATCAAGCCGGCCGCACTCCCTGTCGATCTGTTCGAAAAGCCGGGCCCGGGCGGCTCCATCGGTCATATCGCAGGCCATTGCAAGCGAATCGTTTCTTATCTGCCGCAGCTCGGCATGCGCATCCGAGAGTTTGGCACCTTCCCTCGAAACGAGGACAACCCGGCAGCCCTTTCCGGCAAGCAACACCGCCGCCGCCCGCCCGATTCCCGCACTGCCTCCCACGATCAAAGCCACTCTTGTTCCATCCGTCATTTGGTCATCCGCTCCTCAGCATCGTATATAACGATATTGTAATCGGAGCGCGACCGTAACTCAAAAAACCAACTACTCCTTGTATTCGTTACGGCAAGGAGCCCTGAGACTGTAAGACATTCGACGGCCTTGCAGATCCGAACTTTACATCCATCGGTTAATCCGGCTTCTTCCGCACAGGCATGTAAATGTCCATTTGCAGCAGCTCGTTTTTGTCGGGACGCGCCCGCTCGTCATACCACTCAAACTCCGCGGCGCCCGCATGTTCGTATCCGGAATGGGGAAACCACTCTTCGAAAATGCTCTTCCAAGTGGCCTGAATCGAGGAAGAGAACTGCTCCTGTGCCACCTTGGGCGTGGTGAAAACCGCATAAGTCGCTTCCGGGAACTCGCGGCAGACGAGGTCATCGGGAACGCCTTCAAAATGCTCCGCTTCCATCCCGATCACATAGGTGAACGAGCAGCTCTCCATGTCAAAGTCTGTGCAAACACCCAATTCCACCGGATGCTCCTTATGCACCGCGTTCGGAATGCGCTCCCAGCCTTTGTCCGCAATATAACGCAACCAGAATGCAGGGATTTCTTGCTGGTTTCTGCCGTCTTGACTGGATGTTTCAAGTCCGTAACCGATCAGCTTAAATCCTGGTTTGGTGACCATTCGATAATCCATTCGGATTCCTCCCAAGTAAGGATTGAACTTCTGGCTGAGAACGTCGGCTCTCGGATATGCGGGCGTACGAATGCCCCTTTTCCGGTACTCTGCCGGCGTCATGCCGAACATCTTTTTGAAAGCGCGGGTGAACGTTTCGTGGGATTGAAAACCGTAGTCGAGCGCCACATCGAGAATTCGTTTGCCTGGATCCGCGATTTCCCTTGCCGCTCTGGCCAGCCTTCTTTTCCGCACGTATTCCATCACCGGATCTCCCACCATGGTTTGAAACACCCGGTGAAAATGGAAGTCGGAAAAGCCGGCGACTCCGGCCAGCTCGGGCAAAGACATCGGCTCCGCCAAACGGTTCTCGATGTGTTCAACTGTCCTCTGAATGCGCAAATGATAGCTCATCCCGCCTGCGCCCCCCGTCACTTTCTGTCCTCAATTTACCACGGATCCCATAAGTGGTCTTGACGTTTTTTGCTCCGGCGTTTTTCTTCATGCAGCAAAAAACCCGTTCCTCCGAAGGAGAAACGGGATTCGCTTGACAGGCGGGTTAAATCGATGCCGGAAGCTCGACGGAAACTTCGCGGCGCTGATCCGCGGAGCGCAGTACTCCGTCGATGATCGCCTGCTGGATCAAAATTTGCTCGCCCGGAATCGGTGCCGGGCGACCGTCGCGGATCGCTTCGGCGAAATCATGAACTTTGGCTTGGAACAGATTGATCGAGTGGGAGATGAGCGGAACCGGCGTCTCGGTGTGTCCACCGAACTCATCGTGGAACACGGTCATGGAACCGATGTTTCCGTCCCACACGC
>JAQBPQ010000227.1 GCA_028287445.1 Cohnella sp. | reverse complement strand
GGGTGCCCCCTCCGGGAACGCTGTCCGCCTCAAATTCGTCCATGAAATTTTCCATGATCGTGAAACCCATGCCCGAACGCTCCAGCTCCGGTCGGGAGGTGAAAAGCGGCTGGCGGGCCAGCTCGAGATCCTCGATGCCGCGCCCTTGATCGCTGATGAACAAAGAAACCATATCTCCGTCGATTTCCGCCTCTAACGAGATTACGCCATCGAGTCGGTTGTCATACCCGTGGATTACGGAATTCGTTACGGCTTCAGATACGACGGTTTTGATCTCATCCAACTGCTCCATCGTCGGATCAAGCTGGGACACAAACGCCGCAACCGCGACGCGGGCGAATCCTTCGTTTTCGGACTTGGCTGCAAACGACAGTTTCATGAAATTGTGTCCACTCATGATACGACCTCCAGACTGGCGATCGCCGAACGCTCGGAATCGTACAGCGACAGAATTTTGAACAAGCCGGATAGTTCAAACAGCCTCTTGACGCTCTCGTGCGTGTCGCAGACGACCATTTTGCCGCCGCGGCTTTTGACGAGTTTATATCGGCCCAAAATGACTCCGAGCCCCGAACTGTCCATAAACTGCAACTCTTTCAGACTAAGAACGACGTGTTCACACCGGCCCCTCAGGATCGCATCCTCCATTTTGAATCGGACGATGTCCGCGGTGTGGTGATCCAATTCCCCTTTCAGACGAACGATCAGCACATTGCGATTCTGCTCCAGCTCGACTTGTAAACTCATGCCGGTCTCCTCCCCAGTTCAAGCTTGAATGACCAATTCTACGAAACGGCCAAACATTCCTGCCCCCCGACAAAACTAGAAGCAGACCCCTTTTTCCCGACAAAACACGGCAAAGAGGCGGAGACGCTAATCCGTCTTACCGCCCTTGCATTCCTATTATTTCGAGAGGAACAATTGGCCTGCCGACCGTCTGAACAGCGTCCACCAACCGGCACGATCGACCGATAACGGCGACTCCACCGGGAACTCCTTCAGCAGTTTGTCTCCGCGGTAGACAACCAGCTTGCCGACCAGATCCCCGGCTTTGATCGGAGCCTTCACCGAAGTGTCCAGCACGAGCTCATGCCGGATCCCCTGGCCTGCTTCGCCTTTCTTCAGCAGTATACTGTAAGAATGCTTCGCAACGAGCGGCAGCTCGGGCTTTGTTCCTTTTTCCACTTTAACCGTCCCGATCGCATCGCCCTTCTTGTAAATGGGCACGTTCGTATATTGCGCAAAAGCATAATCGAACAGGTGGGATACTTCAGCGTTACGAGTCTTCGTATTCGGTTCTCCCATCACGACGGCGATCAAACGTAAATTGTCACGGCGTGCGGTCGCGGACAGGCAAAATTTGGCCTCGCTTGTAAACCCGGTTTTCAACCCGTCGGCTCCGTGATAGAACCGAACGAGTTTGTTCGTGTTGACGAGCCAGAACGGCTTCTCGCTGTCCTTACGTAAATAATCCTGATAGAGCCCGGTGTATTTGGTAATTTGTTCATATTTAAGCAACTCTCGCGACATCACGGCAATGTCATGAGCTGACGACACGTGGCCGGAAGCAGGCAGGCCGTTGCTATTGACGAATTTCGTATCCGTCATTCCCAGTTCCTTCGCCCTGTCGTTCATCATGCGAACGAACTCTTCTTCCGTACCTGCCAGCTTCTCAGCCACCGCAACGGATGCGTCGTTACCGGACGCGAGCGCTATGCCCTTCAACATATCGTCCACCGTCATTTGCTCCCCGGGCTCGAGAAAAATTTGCGACCCGCCCATGGAAGCGGCGTATTCGCTCACTTGTACTTTGTCGGTGAGCTTGAGGCGGCCTTGATCAATCGCCTCCATGACAAGCAGCATCGTCATGATCTTGGTAATGCTGGCAGGCGGCAGGGCATCGTGAATGTTTTTCTCAAAAACGACCGTACCGCTGTCCGCGTCCATCAGAATGGCGGAGCGGGCCCCGGGAGCCAGATCCGTTACGGGTTTGGCGGGAACGGTTTCCTTCGCGGATGCGGCGGGAACGGCCATGAACACGGCAGCCGTCACCAAAGCCGTCATCAAAAGCGGGAAACGAAAACGCAGTTGACTCAAAATGGGCTTCCCCTCCTGCAGGCCGGTTTTCGGCCATGGTTTCTTTCAACCAGTCTGTCCGAAGGGGATGTAAATTATTCCATTTTAGGAAATCAGAATTTCCCAAGCCCGACCTGTTTAGATCATCAACAATTCGCGGATGTCTTCCTCACCGAACGAAGTCAAGGTTTCTTCTCCCGGTTGGATGACCGCGTCGATCAAATCGCGTTTTCGTTGCTGCAACTCGTACATCTTCTCCTCGATCGTTCCTTGCGTGACAAGACGGATGACTTGCACGACATTTTTCTGCCCGATCCGATGGGCCCGGTCGGCTGCCTGCTGCTCGACGGCCGGGTTCCACCAGAGGTCATACAATAGCACAGTGTCCGCTCCGGTCAAATTGAGTCCCGTGCCGCCCGCTCTCAGAGAGATGAGGAATAGTTCGCTCTCCCCCTCGTTAAAGCGCCGACACAGTTCCACCCGCTCGCGGCCCGGTGTCTGGCCGTCCAAGTAAAAATAGGACACGCCCTGCTCCTCTATTTTGCCGCGAATGATGGACAACATCTCCGTAAACTGGGAGAAGATCAGCATCCTTTTTCCCGATTCCCGGCATTCCTCGATGATCTCCAGCAGCTGCTCCAGCTTTCCGGACGATCCGTCGTAGCCTTCCACGAACATCCCCGGGTGGCAGCACAATTGACGAAGCCGCGTCATCCCCGCCAGAATGTGCATCCGGCTTTTTTGGAATCCTTCTTCCCGAATCCGACGGGTGGTATCCTCCTGCAGCTTGGTCAGATAAGCCACATACAGCTTCTTCTGCTCCGGCAGCAGCTCGGAGGCATGAACCGTCTCGATCTTATCCGGCAGCTCCTTCAGAACATCCTTCTTCAGCCTGCGAAGAAGGAACGGCCTTGTCCGCTTGGCGACTTGCTCCGGGGACAACTCGGCAAACCGCTTGCGGCTCCAGAACAACTCCGGAAACACCGCGTCGTATATCGACCAAAGCTCCTCCAAACGATTTTCAACCGGCGTACCCGTCAACGCGAAACGATGCTTGGCCCGGATGTCCTTCACCGATTGAGCGGTTTGGGTGGCATGGTTCTTAATCGCCTGCGCCTCATCGAGTATAAGCACGGAGAAGCGCAGATCCGAGTAAGCCTCCGAGTCCCGCCTGAGCAGCGGGTACGAAGTAATCAGCACGTCTACTTCGGACAAATCGTCCAAAATACCGCCCCGCGTCGGCTTGTCGCCTTCCATGACGACCGCCCGGATGTCAGGCGCGAATTTTTTGAGCTCATTCCACCAATTGTAGGTGAGCGAAGCCGGACAGACGATCAGGGCGGGCAGCCGCTCTGCCCGGATTTGCGGCAGTTCCGAGAGCAGGAACGCGATGCTCTGCAGCGTTTTACCGAGACCCATATCGTCCGCCAAAATACCACCGAAGTGGTAATGAGCCAGTGTCTTCATCCACTGATAACCGAATTTCTGATAATCCCGCAGGATCGGAGCGACGACATCCGGAATTTGGAAATCGAGGCTGTCCGGATTGCGCATGTTGTCCAGCAGCTCGCGGAATCGCTGTCCGAGCTTCACACCTGCCACCTTGTCATCCGGATCCAAGAAACGGAGACCCCGGGCGACCGAAAGTTGAAATTTTTGATGCTGCAAATCGTTTTTGCGCAGATCCATTTCGTCCAGCAGCCGGCCAATCGAGGCGTATCCTTCGTCTTCGAGTGACACATAAGCCCCACTCGGCATCCGGTAATACTTCTTTTTCTCCACCAAATGACGGAGCAGATCGCGGATTTCATCGTCATCAATGCCGTCCATGTCGAAGCGAACTTCCAGCCAGTCCGTGCCGGGTTCGAGATCCACCATCATTTTCGGAGGACGAGGGGGCGCCGCGAGCATCATCTCGACCGAGGGGGTTGCATACACTTCCGTCCATTTGTTCAACTGGGGAAGCGTCCGAAACAGGAAATGGTAAATGTCGTCCTCGAGGTCCAAATGAAGTGTTTTCCCGTTGTACTGAAAAGGAATTTGCTCCATCAGCGTCATGACCCGGCTTTCCTTTTCTCCGTCCCGCATAAGGATACGATCCGTCCATTCGGATTGTCCGCTGCGCGCGGCGAACGGATCGAGCGTCACATCCCCGTACTGATACTCCAGCCGGGCGAGCAGCCGTTCGCCGTCCCGGTCGAGATACAGCTTCGCTTCCAGTGGAGCGGTCACGATCCGATTCTGCACGTCCTGATCGAATGTCACCGGACCGATCCGTTTCAATCCGGGAACGACACGGGCCAGAAACAACTCCAGATGAGCCGGGGAAATGAGCACTTGGTGGCCGGAGGTACGGGTAAACAAGTTTTTGAGCTCCCCGATTTGTTTGCACGAGGCGGCATCCATCCGGTAAATCCGGTTGCCTTCCAGGCAGATGCCGTAAGGCTCCAATACTGTGACGTGCTGCAATCCCTCCACTGCGATCCGGTATACGTCGGAAGACGGTTGATTGAACCAGAACGAAAGCGGCAGTTTACCGCGCTCTTCCTGGAGATCCGAGTAAGTTTGTCCGCCATGAACGAACCGAACGTTCGCCTGAAGCAGCAAGGGCAGCAGCTTCTCCCATGCGTAGGGCGGAACGAACAGCACCCGATCATTGCTCGAAAAGCTGGAAAACGCGTACATCAGATGCGATTCCCGGTAGGCCAACTCGTTGCGGGCGATATCGCAAAGCACTTCCATAATCGCACGGTCCGTCTCCGCGAATGTCTGCATAGACGGGTCGAATGTGAACAGCTTGGCGATTTCATACGAAGTGCCGTTCTCGAAATGCGCCAGAAGCTGTTTCAATTTCTGAATCGTGTATAGCCGCTTGGTACCCAGCTTTACTTCGATCGTCATGGAAGGTTTGCGCGAATTGGTGATTGCCGTGCAGGTAAACTCAACTTGCAACGATTCCCGCTGCTCCAGCAAATAATGGGGTTCAGAATCGTCTACAGCCGGGGAACCGTCGAAAATGGAGATCATGCTGCGTGCCAAATAAACATGCTCATTCGTAATGACAGTCTCGTTGTCTTGCGGTTCCGTGTTGCGCTGCAGCTCATGAATCCGCAGCAATACGGCGGCGATGTGTTTGCAGTATTGTCCGTTGGTTTCGTAGTACGGACATTCGCATACCGCCGAAGCTACGCCCCGCTCCTGCATCTCGATGTGCACCGGATATCGCATCGTACCTGTTACGATCGCGTCAAAAAGCCGGCCGTCCGGATCCCGCTCGAATCGGATCACCCTTTTTTGCTTGAAATACGTCTGTCCCTTTTGAAATATAGGGTCTCCGCACCAATCGCGGATGTCTTCCAGCGTGATCGTTTGACTCATGATTCGCCTCACCTTGCAGATGGCTGAATTGAAAATCGGTATCCCTTCATTATAGCACAACGGCACCAAAACAAAGGACAGCGCCGGGAACAAAATCCCGAACACTGCCCTTTAGGTTAACCTGCCTCACATTTTCGGCAGCACGGCCATTACGAGGGAAATGAAGCGTTCTTTGACTTTTTCCGATGTTTCCATGACTTCTTCGTGAGAAAGCGGCTGATCCAGAATACCGGCTGCCATATTGCTGATGCAGGAAATGCCCATCACCTCAATGCCCGAATGGCGGGCAACGATGACTTCAGATACGGTAGACATGCCTACTGCATCGGCTCCGAGCGTCCGCAGCATGCAGATTTCCGCCGGCGTCTCGTAATTGGGTCCGAGCAGCCCGGCGTAGATGCCTTCCTTAACCGCAAAGCCGAGTTCCGACGCCGTCGATTTGACCACTTCACGCAGTCTGCGGCTGTAGGCTTCGGACATGTCCGGAAAGCGGACGCCCAGAGCGTTGTCGTTCGGTCCCGCAAGCGGATTACGGCCGGTCAGGTTGAGATGATCGGAAATGACCATCAAATCGCCCGGCTCATAGCCGAGATTGATGCCCCCGGCGGCATTCGTGACAAGCAATGTCTTGACGCCCAGCGCCTTCATGACCCGGATCGGAAGCGTCGTCCGCTCGGCTTCATAACCTTCATACATGTGAAAACGTCCGCGCATCAATGCGACTTGTCGTCCTTGCAGGCGGCCGAGTACCAACTCGCCGGCATGACCTTCCACGGTTGACATTGGAAAATGCGGAATGTCGGCGTATGGAATCGTCACCGAATCGTCGAGCTCGTCTCCCAGCACTCCGAGTCCGGAACCGAGAATGAGTCCGACCTCCGGCCGGATTCGGGTTCTGGAGGCAAGATAGGCCGCCGTTTCATCGATAATGGCTTTGGATGCATAAGTCATGCAGATATCCTCTCCCTCTTCGTTTTAAACCAGTTTGGCCAGAAAACTACGGCCATGGGTGACGATGGATGTGTTGAAATTGTCCGCGATCGTCGCCGCCAGATCCGCGTAAGTGGCCAACGTTCCCAAGTCACCGGGCTGCCGGAAAGCTGGGCTCCAGGCGAGAAGCGGCACATACTCCCGGGTATGGTCGGTACCGGTGTGGGTTGGATCGTTGCCGTGATCGGCCGTAATGAAGAGCAAATCACGCTCGGTGAGCGACTCCAGCAAAGCCGGTACGGCCCGGTCGAACTCCTCCAGCGCCCGGGCGTATCCTTCAGGATCCCGACGATGGCCGTACAGCGAATCAAAGTCGACCAAATTCGTGAACAGCAGACCGTGGAACGGAGATTTCAGTTGTTGCAGAGTGATCTCTATCCCGTGCGCATTGCTCTTCGTCGGAAGCGCCCGCGTAATCCCTTCTCCGTCGAAAATATCGTTGATCTTCCCGACCGCAATCACATCCAGACCTTGATTGTGCAGAGCGTTCAGAACGGTCGGTTTAGGCGGCTTCACCGCATAGTCGTGCCTGTTGGGCGTCCGTTTGAAGGACCCGGGTTGTCCGACATACGGTCTGGCGATGACCCGTCCGACCGAGAATTCATCTTTCATGGTCAGCCGGCGCGCAACTCGGCAAGCCTCGTACAGTTCGACCAGCGGGATGATCTCTTCATGCGCTGCAAGCTGAAATACGCTGTCTGCCGAGGTATAGACGATCCACGCACCGGTTTTCATCTGTTCCTCGCCAAGCTCGTCCAGAATTTCCGTGCCTGAAGCCGGCTTGTTGCCGATGACTCGGCGGCCCGTCTCCTGTTCGAAGGCAGAAATCAGCTCCGCCGGAAACCCGTCCGGGAATGTGCGGAACGGCGTTTCGATTCGCAATCCCATTAACTCCCAATGCCCGGTCATCGTGTCTTTCCCCACGGACACCTCGGCCATTTTGCCGTAATGTGCGGCGGGTTGCGATTCCGGTGCCAAGTCGTCAAGCGGCGCAATGTTCGCGAGACCGAGTTTGCGCATATGGGGCAGTGAAACGTTCGGTACCCTATGTACAATATGACCAAGCGTATGAGAACCCTTGTCCCCGTAATCGGCGGCATCCGGCAATTCGCCAATGCCTACGCTGTCCAACACGATCACGGCGATTCTTTCGAAAGTCATGCTCTAGTTTTCCCCTTTCTAGATGGAGTCGAGCGGATCCGGGTGTATACGGGCACGAGGATGAGTGCGATTGTAAACCTCCATGACCTTGGCCCGTTCGGACATCTGATACTTCTGCGTCGTCTGGGGGCTGGCATGACCGAGCATCTCCTGAACCGCCCGCAAATCGGCCCCATTATCGAGCATATGTACCGCAAACGAATGCCGCAGCGTATGCGGCGTCATATCGGGTGGCAAACCTGCCGCCAATCCGTACTTTTTGATGATTTTCCAGAACCCTTGCCTGGTTAACCGTGTGCCCAGATGATTCGGGAACATTGCGGGGTCGGCGTCTTCTTTTTTCCGAAGCTTCGGTCTTCCCTGTTCCAAATAACGCTGCAGGCATTGGACCGATAAAGCGCCCATCGGCACGATCCGCTCCCGGCTTCCGATGCCGGAACAATGCAGAAACCCCATTTGGATCCGCACATGATCGACGTCCAACGCCACCAGTTCCGACACCCGCAAACCCGTGGCATAGAGCAGCTCAAGCATCGTTTTGTCGCGAAGCCCTTGCGGAGTTTCGGCATCCGGGGCATCAAGAAGCTTGTCCACTTCCGATAAGGTTAAAACACGAGGCGGTTTTCTGCCCGGTTTCGGCAATTCCAGCTGAAGCGTCGGGTCGCGCTCGATCATCCGTTCGATCACGCCAAATCGGCACCACGCCCGGATCGACACCAAACGCCGCGCCAAAGTCGCAGCCGACTTGCCCTCTTGCCGCAAACGGCTGAAATAGCCCTGAATGTGAAAAGGCAGCAACCGAGTGGGCGTACGAATTCCTTGCCGTTCCATATCCGACACAAAATGATGCAAATCCCGGAGGTAACTTAGGCGCGAACTTTCGGCAACGGACCGGTCTTCCGCCAAATGGGCCTCATAGGCTTCTAACCATTTTCTCATCTGGCTTGCAATCCCTCTTTCCGGTGTGTCTACTCCCCATACCATAAAAACAAGCGGAGCCTGTCTCCGGGAGAATCCGTCGCACTCTGTCCGCTGCCGGATTGGAACACTTTAAATGCGCGGCCTTCCGGCTCCCGATACGGATTGTCCGGTGTCAGCCAACCGTGAAACCAGCCGAACAAGCCGTGTACGATCACGGCCAGCGCCAGGAAAAGGAGCGTAAATTGAAGACGTTGCCACCACTTGTCGAACGGCTCTTTCATGAAAGGTTCCTCCGTCCTTGCAGTGTATCGTTACACCGTATGAGGACGAGGAGTCATTCATGTCACCGTATCGAAGCCAGCGCTGTATACGGCAGATTCACGGCTTCCGCCACTTGGGGATGCGTAATGGCGCCTTTGTGTACGTTCACGCCAAGCGCCAACGCAGGATCGGCTGCGGTTGCCGCTTCGAAGCCTTTGGAAGCCAACAGCATGACAAAGTCAACTGTCACGTTCGTGAGCGCCAGTGTAGAAGTGCGGGGAACTCCGCCCGGCATATTGGCCACCGCATAGTGGATGACGCCATGTTTCTCGTAGACCGGATTCTCGTGCGTCGTAGCGCGGTCGATCGTCTCGATCGAACCGCCTTGGTCCACGGCCACGTCTACGATGACCGCACCTTTTTTCATCGTCTTGACCATTTCCTCTGTGACGAGCCTCGGCGCGCGCGCACCGGGAACGAGCACCGCTCCGATCAGCAAGTCCGCTTTGCGGACGGCGCTGGCAATGTTGTGCGGGTTGCTTGTCAATGTCCGCAGACGGCCTTGGAACACATCGTCGAGATAGCGCATCCGCTCCCCGTTTTTCTCCAGCACGACGACGTCCGCTCCGAGCCCGAGCGCCATTTTCGCGGCGTTCGTGCCAACGATTCCTCCGCCGATAATAATGACTTCCGCCGGCGGGACGCCGGGGACACCACCGAGCAGAACGCCCCGCCCGCCGTGAAACGACTCCAGATATTTGGCACCTTCCTGCACCGACATACGGCCCGCGACCTCACTCATGGGCGTAAGCAGCGGCAAGCTTCGGTTCGGAAGTTGAATCGTCTCGTAAGCGATAGCGGTCATCTGAGCGTCTGCCAACGCGTTCGCCAGCTCGGGAGCCGCAGCCAAATGCAAATAGGTGAACAGGATTTGACCCGGACGGAAAAACCGATATTCTTCGGGAATCGGTTCCTTCACCTTCACGATCATGTCGGATCGTTGCCAAACTTCGTCTACTTGCTGGGTTACATGCGCACCTGCAGCAACATATTCTTCGTCCGGAAACCCGCTTCCGATTCCGGCCCCCGTCTGAACGATCACTTCATGACCCTGCTGCCGCAGCATGCCGGCACCGGCGGGCGTCAACGCAACGCGAAGCTCCTGTTTTTTTACTTCTTTCGGTATTCCGACGATCATGCACAACTTCCCCCTCATCTTGTCTTTACCCGGCGAACGCCTGACACGTCAAGCCTGCTTCGTCCATACCTTGCCATTGTATATGCCAAGACCCGCATATGGGAAGAGGGCAGAAAGCCGGTTTCTCGAAATAACAAAAAACTCCCGTTCGCCGAGGAAGCCAGCCTGTTTGGCGAACGGAAGTTTAAGTACTTACAGCTAAGTACTTACAGCTAAGTACTTACAGCAAACGCCGGATGTCGGATTCCATGTCCGCCGGTTCTACAATGGGCTCATAACGCCCGACGACACCGCCCTCCCGATCCACGAGAAACTTCGTGAAATTCCATTTGATCCCATCGCCTTCCCAATAGTCCGGGAGCTTCTCCTTCAGGAACGCCTCCATCCGTTTGGCGTTGGCGTAAGACGGATCGAATCCTTGGAAAGTCGCGTGTTCCGTCAAAAATTGGAATAACGGATGGGCGTTCGGACCGCGAACTTCCGTTTTCTCAAACAGCGGGAACGTCACGCCGTATTCGACTTTGCAAAATTCATCCACTTCGTCGTGGCTCCCCGGCTCCTGACCGCCAAATTGGTTGCAAGGAAAACCGAGGACTTCCAGCCCTTGTGCCCGGTATTGTTCATACAGCTTCTGCAACTCCGCATACTGCGGTGTAAAACCGCATTTGCTGGCCGTATTTACGATAACCAGCACTTGGCCCCGATAAGGAGACAAATTCGTCTCTTCTCCGTTTAATCTCCGCATTTGGAAATCATATATCGTCATCTCTTCCATCCTCCTTGGTCATCCATCCAAGTCGGCTTCTGCAACCGATTGGAATCTCTGTATTCTGCACAATACTTCCTGCATCCGGCTGCGCAGCGCCAGCGCCTCCTCCACGGATAAGCCCGACCGGCAGAACAACTGCAGCGGAATGTCCTTCGCCTTGTCCTTAAGGGCGGCGCCATCTTCGGTCAATTCGATCAATAGGCTGCGTTCATCCTGATTGTCGCGGGTACGTGTGATCCACCCGTTAGACTCCAGCTTTTTGAGCAACGGAGTCATCGTGCCGGAATCCAAAAACAACCGGCCGCCCAGCTCCTTCACGTTCAACCGGTCGTGTTCCCACAAGACCAGCATCGTAATGTACTGGGTATAGGTCAGTCCCAAGTGTTTCAGAAGCGGTTGGTAAAGCTTGGTCATCTCTTTGGCGCATGAATATAACGCGAAGCAAACCTGATTTTCCAGCTTTAACATGTCTTCCTGGCTCATGGTTAACTCCTCCTCATTAACTTCCCCCCATTCGCTTGACGATGCATTTCAATTGCATACAATTTAATTATAGCAACAATTTGAAGGAGGAGGAATCTCCATGACGCTTTACGACATTGAAGTAAGGTCCATCCGGGGCCACACTTATTCTATGGCCGCATACAAGGGAAAAGTTTTGCTGATCGTCAA
Source organism: Cohnella sp. (assembly GCA_028287445.1). Taxonomy (GTDB): domain Bacteria; phylum Bacillota; class Bacilli; order Paenibacillales; family Paenibacillaceae; genus Cohnella. Next base: position 232 of record JAQBPQ010000227.1, on the reverse strand, counting down.
CACGGCGAGCAAGTGCGGATTTACGCCGCAATACAAAGCCTTGCAGCATCTGTACGAAACCTATGCAAAACAAGGGTTGCAGGTGCTTGGTTTTCCGTCCAACCAGTTCGGCAATCAAGAACCGGATGACGAAACCACGATCGAAAAACAATGCGAAACGGAGCATGGTGTCACTTTCCCTCTACACGCCAAAACGGATGTCAAAGGCTCGAACGCCCATCCGCTCTTCCGC
>JAQBPQ010000210.1 GCA_028287445.1 Cohnella sp. | reverse complement strand
GGATGCCCATTTCGGCAGCACGAACCGCCGAACGCTCCGATTCGGATATTCGGGTTATTCTTTTGCCGAGCAGCTCGACATGCCCGCCATCCGGCACATCCAAGCCGGCCAGGCAGGCCATTAGGGTCGATTTCCCGCTGCCCGAGGGGCCGGTAACCGCAACCAGTTCGCCGGAATGAACCTGAATGCTTACACCGCGCAAAGCCAATGTTTCTTCTTCTTCGGTGTGGAAAAATCGGTAGAGATCAATAGCTTCCATGATGATCATTTGGTATCCCAGCCAAAGCTGCCAGACATCTTGTTCCATTGGTCGATGTTGTCCGCTCCGAGCGGCGCCCACATGGTCAAAACAGCCGCCTGATTGCCTTTGACGAAGTAATATGTCTCGTTGTCCTGACGAACTTGTTTGCCCGTTACGGAATTCGGCTCAGAATTCGAGCTGTACGAGGCCTTAATGGCCTTTTCGTTATGCAGCTTAACTTCTTTTACACTAACGATCTTGACTGCCCGTCCGTTTTTGACCAGATCGGACTTGGTGCTCTCGATCGTCGGAGCCGTATCGGCGGTGATGACAGATACTTGGACACCGTCCAATTTGCTGATGAAGCTGACATCCGCCCCTTGTTCCGTACGCGCCCATCCTTCAGGTACTTCAAGCGAGTATTTGCCGGTCGCAGAGCTGTATTTCACGAATTGCTGCGAGTCGGGGATGTCCCCGAGCGGACTTTTTTCCGGTACCAGCGCTTTTTCATTAGGAGCAGCCGAAGCCGACGGCGATGCGGTGTCCGACGGAGCACTGGAAGACGATGGCGCAGCCGATGCACTGGCAGACGACGAAGATGAGCCCGAGGCTGCAGCGTTATTCGACGAATTATTGCTTGAGCACCCGGCCAGCAATAATCCAACTAGCAAACAAGCTGAAATCGATGAAATGACTTTCGACATGATTTAAGTCCCCCTTATGACGAAGTGATGAAGACATCCGTCCTCTGCACCACATTAGTATAAGGAGAGAATATAAACATTTCATTAACTGAAAATGATATTAAAATGACGTTTCAACCTGCGGCACATTCGCTTCGAATGCTAAATTCACCTGTGGATGAGCGTTCAGCCACATCTCCAGCATAAGCAGCGTCCATAATAAACGCCCAGCACGTTTTCGTTTACCGGTCTCCGTCGCCATCAGTTTTTCGATCTCGTTTTTCTTATATAAATCTCGTGTGAAGCTGCCTGAATGGAGCAGCGTTTCCCCGATGAAGTCTTTCCATTCTCCGAAAATCCAAGCGGTGATCGGTACCGGGAAACCGTTTTTGGGACGATTAAGAATCTCTTCAGGAAGAATTTCGTGGAACGCTTGTCTGGCCGCCAATTTACCGACTTTACCCCTGCGCTTCTGATGAGCGGGCAGCCTCTCCGCATACTCGATGATCGGATGATCCAGATAGGGGACACGCAATTCCAGCGAGTGGGCCATCGTCACTTGGTCCGTTTTGGCCAGTGTATTATCGGGTAGCCAAGCATGGAAGTCGAAATCCGCCATCTTTTTCAAAACGGAACCCGATGGTGTGTTGGGCGATTGCAAAAATGGTGACGTCGCTTGGACGACAGGCAGATGGCCCCATGCCGTTGCAGTGAACAGCCGTTCTTTCTCATGGCGGGTAAAGGCTCCTCCGATTCCCTGATACCACTCGGAGATCGGCCGAAGAGAACGGTCCAAAACGCCTTGTCCGGATATCCCCAGCTTATTTACCCATCGCAAAGCAAACTTTCTGATGCCGGTTGGAAGTTTCCCGAGAAACTCCAGCCAGTACGCGGCATTGTACACAGAATATCCGTAAAAGATTTCGTCCAGCCCTTCCCCACTGTACGCGACCTTGCAGTCGGCTTCCCTGGCCATTTTGGACACGAACCACAGAGGGATGGCGGTCGGATCTGCGATAGGCTCGTCCAACGCGGCAATGATCTTCGGGAGCTCCGACAGTACCGCCTGCGCTGAGTACCGCTGCGAGTAGTGTTCGGCGCCGAAAATCTCCGCCGTCCGGGCAGCCTCTTGCAGTTCGTCATATTCGAGCCGATTGGTCAATTCCGCCGGTTTATCAAACCCAACGGTAAACGTGAGAGGTTGTTTTTCATAATACTTGGTTTGCATCGCCAAAAGAGCGCTGGAATCCAATCCTGCGCTTAAAAAAAGCCCGGATTTGACCTCCGGCGCTTCTTGATTGATGACGGCTTGCTCAAACAAATCCAGCAAGTTCTCCGGGCTCCGGCTGTCGGTGATTTGCGTTGCCGATTGCGGACTCCAGTATTTCCGAATGGTCATTTGCCCATCCGATACTAGAGCCCAATGAGCCGGCGGCAGTTTCTTGATCTCATTCACAATCGTATGGGGTGCCGTAACAAACCGAAAGCCGTGGTACTCGGACAGCGCTTTGAGATCCGTGTAAAACGGCATCGACGGATTGGATTGCAGCAACGCATTAAGCTCGGATGAAAATAGGAAAGCACTCTCCGATTCCATGTAATACAGCGGCTTCACCCCTACCCGGTCCCGGACGACCATCAGCTTTTTATTGCGCACATCCCAGATGGAGAATGCATAAATCCCATCCAGCCGTTCCAACAGCCGTTCTCCGTATTCCTCATAGAGATGAACGAGCACTTCCACATCCGTTCCGGTTTGAAACCGATGTCCCTTGCCCATTAACAATTCCCGCAAAACGCCATGATTGTAGATTTCGCCGTTGGCCACGACACATATGGACTGATCTTCATTCCAGATTGGCTGGCTGCCGCCTTCACAATCGACGATCGCCAATCGGTCCATCCCCAAAACCACTTGATCGGAGATATATTCTCCCTTTCCATCAGGACCTCTATGATTCATCTGAACCAGCATCTGTCTCAGTGTATCTATATGGACATCTGCGGTCTCCGTTTTGGATACAATGACGGCAATTCCGCACATCGAGCGTCTACCTTCCTCCGACCTTTTTCGACATCGTATCACTCCATACTGAGAATTCGATGTGAAGTGTCCATAAAAAAACACTTCCCCAATCGGGAAAGTGTTATACCACATGAAATCCGAAACCGCCGTTTACACGGCGGTTCTGTCGGTCTATTCAAGCTCTGTGCGTAACCCCAGGTCCCGAGGAAGAACCTTTCTCCAATTCTCTTTCCCTGCGCAGGATTTCTTCCATCGACTTATTGAGCGCTGCCTGAGGCCCAGGAAAATGTTTTTTGTAATAAGCAAAATCCATGATAATCAAAAGAATCAGCATGCCCAACACAGCGTAACCGGCCATTTCATTCGGCGGGATCACCATGATGATGCAGATGAAGACAATCCATAGCAGCGCGATCACGGCGATGAAATTGCTATATTTGCCAAGATGCCAAGGGCCCAGGTGCTTCTTTTGGAATTTGCCTTGGGATACGGCGAGCAATTTGAGCAGAATCGGAATCCCGTAGGCCAGGTAAAGCCCGACTACACTGACTGCGGTAAGGAAAGCAATCGTGGTATACGAAGTGTCCGGATTCACCGACTTGATGATGTAGTCAATGAAGGCGAGCAGGAACGATAGAATGACAGCGAGCCATATGGCTTTGGCAGGAGTACGGAATTTCTTCGAAATCTGCGCCCATTGGCCGCTGAACGGCATCCCTTTGTCACGGGAGAAAGCATACATCATCCGCGAGAAGGAAGTGATCGAGGACAAACCGCAGAACCACATGGCAGCCGTGACGAGCCACAAAATAACATTGCCGAATGTGTTGCCCAGCGCTTGGCTGATGACATAAATGAAGGAGTTGTCTGCACCCGCCGCGGCACCTGCATCCTTAATCGACAGCGTGACGAATGCCAGCATGATAAACCCGATTACAAACGAATAAGCGACGGATGTGAAAATACCCCATGGCGCACGAACACGAGGGTTGATGGTTTCTTCGATCGTATGGGCGGAGGCGTCAAATCCCGTAAATGTCCATTGTGCCTGCAATAGTCCGATCAAGAAAGCAAACATGTATGGTTTATCGGAGAATGTTTCACCGACCTTAAACAAGTAATCGACGCTGTTTAATCCTCCCTTGCTGAAAAACGCGAGAGTAACGACCAGGACAGCCACGATCGCGATATGATACCAGGCAGAAAAGTCATTCAGTCTGGCGACCATCTTAATGCCGATGTGATTGAAAATCCCGTGACTAAGCAGGATGACGGCAAAAACGATCAATGTGGTGGTAATCGTGGATGTGTACCCGAAGGCGCTGGCCAGCAGCGGATCGGCGAATATGGCTACGGAATAGTCGATCCCCGCCACAATTCCGATCTGGCCGACCAGGTTGATCCAAGCCGTGTACCAGCCCCAGCGTTTGCTTTTCAAGATCGCCGCCCAGTGATACAAGGCGCCGGCTGTCGGGATCGCCGAAGCCAATTCAGCTAAACAGGCGGCGACGAACATGACGAACAGCGCCACGAGCGGCCATCCGAAGCCCATCATGCCCGGTCCGCCGTACTTCAACCCATGGCCGTACAGCGATACCGCGCCGGTCAAAATGGAAATGATCGAGAACGAAATCGCGAAGTTGGAAAACCCACCCATGCTTCGCATTAATTCTTGCGCATAACCGAATTTATTTAATTCCTGTTTGTCCTTCTCATTGTGGTGGACATGTGCATTCATGTATTGGCCTCCTCAAAGTTATCGGAACATACCATCTGTAACTTCTCTGTTACTTTCCAAGGAAGCTTTCATGTTTACTTTCGTCGAACTCGCGAATGCTTTTGCCTGCGAGCCGGACAATCCACACTGCAAACAAACACGCAACGGCAATCAATACGATGCCGATCGTTAATCCCATTCCGCTCACCTCCCCGTCTCGATAATCGAACCTGTTCCTTGAATCTGCATCATTGTAAGCGTTTAACATTACATTTATGAGAAAAACTTCCAAAGGAAGCATTCCCTAAAAGTCGGACAAATCCCTTTTTTTTAGATATCCAAATGGACCCCGCTCGTTTTTTGCTCGAGCATCGTCTTCAGCACAGTGCCGATATGTGCGCCGGCTTCTAGAGGAGGCGTACCCAGCGGATGGATATTGGAAATGACCGTTCGATCACTCTCTACTGTTCCCTTGCGCGGTCGGTAACACATGTAAGCGCTCATGGACTTCGACGAGACGAGACCGGGCCTCTCCCCGATCAACAGAACCAGCACTTCCGGCTGCAAAATGTCCCCGATATGATCCATCACCGCCACCCGGCCGCCCCGCACAAAAAACGGTGTTCCCACCTTGAGGCCGTAAGCCTTCAGGGAATCGAGCAAAGAGGGATAGACGTCCCGCAGATTTCCGTCGATCGCGTTCGCGCTCAGTCCGTCGGAAACGAGAACCTGGACTTGCGGCTTCATTTGGCAGTTTTTGCGAATCCGTTCGACGCCTTCCTCGGTGACGATGCGGCCCCTATCCGGTCGTTTCAAATAATTATCGGTATTCTCGAAATAGGTATCCACAGTGAACAAGCCGAATTCGTCCAGCAGCGATTGGCTCACCGTGCCGTACACCGAATCAACGGCGGCCGCGTGGTCGCAGCGAAATTTGAGCATCTCTCGGGTCAGCGGCCTCGTTCCTGCACGCCATACGCCAATACGGGCGGGTGTGCTGGCGATCAACTCGTCCAGCCCTTCCTCCCACTTCGGATTCGGGACATTGGAGGCAAGTTCGCCGAATCCGGTCACATCTACCGACGGTTCTGTCCTGGCGGCTTCCCGCAACGATGTGGTTGACTGTGTCGTGGCGGCAGGCAGCTTCTTCTCCAGTTCCGCCATGACTTTATCGACAAGCTGATCCAACGGGATGATTCGATTCATGCTTTGCTCCTCCCTTCACTCCAACACTTACATGAAAATGGTCGGATCGCCCGCCATGGGTGTCAATCGGCCGTTTTCCATGATCCCCATCTTCTCCAGCCAGTTCTCGAACTCGGGAGCCGGGCGGAGCCTCATCAGTTCCCGAAGGGTGGCGATATCGTGGTAGCTGGTCGATTGATAGTTCAGCATGCAGTCATCCGCCATCGGAACGCCGATAATGTAGTTGACTCCTGCTGCAGCAAGCAGTACGGCCAAATTGTCCATATCGTTCTGATCGGCTTTCATGTGGTTCGTATAACACACGTCCACCCCCATCGGCAGCTGCTGCAGCTTGCCCATGAAATGATCCTCCAACCCTGCGCGAATGACCTGCTTGCTGTCATATAGATATTCGGGGCCGATAAAGCCAACAACCGTGTTGACGATGAACGGCTTGTACTTTTTGGCCAGTCCGTAACAACGGGATTCAAGCGTCACCTGGTCGATGCCGTGATGCGCTTCCGCCGACAATTCGGAGCCTTGCCCGGTTTCGAAATACCAGAGATTCGGCCCTGTCCCTGTTCCTTCACGCCGGATCATGTCATCCGCTTCGTCCAGCAGCTTGACATCGATCCCGAACGCCGTGTTGCCGTCTTGCGTTCCGGCCAAGCTTTGGAACACCATGTCGGCTGGGGCGCCTTGGCGGATCGCCCTCATTTGCGTCTTGATATGGGCGAGCACACAGTTTTGCGTCGGAATTTGCCACTTGTCCATCTCTTCTTTGGTCGCGTTCAAAATCGCTTTGACGCTTTCCGCCGAATCGATAACGGGGTTGATGCCGAGTACGGCGTCGCCGATTCCATAACTCAACGCTTCATATAAGGAAGCTTTCATTCCCTGGATGCTGTCCGTCGGATGGTTCGGCTGGGCTCGGCCGGCCAGCACGCCGCGCTGTCCGATTGTAATGTTGCAGTGGGTCGTCACTTCCATTTTCGAAGCCGCCTGCACCAGATCAAGATTGCTCATCAGTTTGGCGACGGCGGCCACCATTTCACTCGTTAACCCACGGCTGATCCGACGGATCTCTTCGTTGCGCGTTTCCTGACGGAGGAGGTATTCACGAAATTCAGCCACCGTCCAGTTACGGATCTCGGCGAAAATCTTCTCGTTCACCGCTTCTTCGATTACCCGCGACACTTCATCGGTTTCCGGATGGAGCAGCGGGTGATTGCGTATATCGGCCAATGTAAGGTCAGAGAGCACCAATTTGGCCGCCATCCGCTCTTTCGCGTCTTCAGCGGCAATACCGGCCAGTTGGTCGCCCGATTTTTCCTCGTTCGCCTTGGCCATGACTTCCTTCAAATCTTTAAACTGAAAGGTTTTTCCGAATAATGCGGCGGTCAAATTCAAACGTTCGTCACCCCCACTCTGTTGTGAAACGCCAGCGTTTTAACGACAACGGGTATCATCGTCCCGAAGATCGGTTCTCCCAAATCGATGTAGTCGCCGTGCTCGACCTTGATTTGATCGATGCACACGACTTTCGGGATAGCTCCGCAGCGCCTTTCGAGCGATTGTCCAAGCGCTTTGGCGATATCACTTTCGCATACGATCACCATCACACCGCTGCTTGGAAAATAGGTTTTAAACCCTTCGCTGAGCTTATCGGACAAGTATTGAAGTGAAAAATAAGTGCAGTTGGACAAGCCCGACAATGCCAACGCAAAAGGCGGAGACGCATCCTGCTCGTACAAGTTGGCGCCGTTTCGCATCGTTTGAGCGAGTGCTTCGGCCAGCGATTCAGGATGTTCGAGCAAATGTGACGATAGTTCAAGCTTCATGACCGGAAGGTTGCGGATCGGCAGCACCGATTTGTCTAAATGTACGGTAGCGCCGCTAATTTCCGTGCTTTGCATGCCGGCTCCGATCACGGTCGCCCGGACCGTCTGATCCGGCTTCACCAGCCTGATCGGATATTGCGCCGCGCACTCCTTCAGCGTGTGGGCAAGCAGCGGTCCGATGTCGCCGTGAACTGCGGTTTCCGCCAAATTATCCGGCTTTGCCTCCTCCATCAGCCGGCCGATTCCACCCGAAAACATCCATTCTTCCACAGATGGCACCGGCGTAAGCGGCTCTCCCGGAATCAGGGCACGTATAGGTTTCTCCCGATCGGGGATGGCCCGGCCTGTCAAGTAATCCAGCATGTTGCGGCTCATGGCGGAGCAAATTTCTTTCAACACCTCGAAGCTGATGGTTTGTCCCGCTTCCAGCCGGTATCCGCTTGCATCCAGCCACGGCCGGATCGATGGCGACACTGCGATGATCATTCCGCCTGTATCCACTTGAATCAATCGACCGCCCACATGAAACGTCACCGTGCCGATCGGCTTGCCCCGTTGGAAGATCGCGGCGTTAGCGGTCCCTCCGCCGATATCGATGTTGGCGACTGCGCCCCTGATACGCTTGGATCGATCTTCCGCACCAGCGCCTTTGCCGGCCAGCAACCCTTCCAAATCGGCACCTGCGGTTGCGACCACAAAGTCGCCTGAACGTTCGGCCAGTAGATGAAGGATTTGTTTTGCGTTTCGTTTATTCGCGGCCTCCCCGGTAATGATGACGGCTCCGGATTTCAGCTCTTCGGGACGAATTCCCGCCAACTCATACTCTTTCGCGAGAATCTGCCATATTTGCTCGGCATCCACTTCGTCACCGCTTTTCAGCGGCGTGCTGTATATGGGGCTTTCATACAGCAGCTCTCTTTCCACGATATCGAAGCGCGGAAGGCTGATTGCGCTCGAAGTACGCATGAGCTTCAGTCGGCTCAGGATCATTTTGGTGGTGCTCGTTCCAATATCGATTCCGACACTGGATATCCATGGGTCCGGCAGTTGCTCGTTCATCCGCTTTCGAACAATCCGAGCCATCGCTGCACCCCGTCCGTCAAAATGCGCTCCGCCAGCTTGGACAGCGGAATCCTGGCAGCCATACTGGCGCCCCGCATTTGTTTGTACGCTTGTTCCTCATCCATCGATAGAGCTTTCATGACGGCGCCTTTGGCTTTCTCGATTTGTTTGCGCTCTTCCATGGATTGCTTCAGCTGCTCGAGATCTTTTTTTAAAGACTCGATTTTTTCTTTCTGACTGAGCGCGATTTCAACCGCCGGGATCAAATCTTCCTCCGACACCGGTTTAACGAGATAGGCGGCGACTCCGGCTTCCCGGGCATCCTGCACCAGTTCCCGTTGACTGTATGCGGTAAGCAGCAAGATGGACGAATCGTGCAGCTTGCGAATGATCTGCGCGGCCTTGATTCCGTTCATGACCGGCATCTTCACGTCCATAATGACCAAATCAGGTTTCAGCCTGGAGACGAGCTCGATCGCTTCCTCGCCGTTCCTGGCTTCCCCGGACACCTCATATCCTTCTTCCTCAAGCATTTCGCGGATGTCCATCCGAATGATCGGATCGTCATCCACGACGACGATGGAGTTTGTCACGAAATGTCCTCCTCCGGCACCGCTTTGGAAAGCGGGAATGTAATCTGCACGCTGGTGCCTTGCGAGTCCGAGGAGAGATTCACCACTCCTCCGAGATTTTCCTGTACGAGTGTCTCTACGATTTTGAGGCCCAAATGGCTTTTGCGGTCCGGCTTGTTCTCGGGATCGATTCCGATTCCGTTATCCGAAATGCGCAGGCTGACGATTCGGCTTTTGTTGCTGACTGTAATGACGATCTCGCCGGTTTCTCTTTCCGCAAAAGCGTGCATCACGCAGTTCTGAATCAGCTCATTTACGATGAGTGCCAGCGTCGTGGCCGCATCGGATGGCAATTCGAGTTCATCTCCGAAAATCCCGGCACGGATCGCTTGATCCGGTTTGGCCATGGACGAGATGACGTTCTTCGCAATCCGGTCCACCACATCGTTAAACAGAATCGAATCCAAACCCTCGTAAGCCAGCATTTCATGGATGACGGCAATGCTGTTGATACGGTTGATGCTGTCGCGATACACCTTCTCCACCTCAGGAAGCTTCGTTCTGCGCATCTGGAGGCGAAGCAGGCTGGACACGGTTTGAAGATTGTTTTTCACGCGGTGATGGATCTCTTTGATGACGGCGGATTTGATCGTTAACTGCTTTTCTTTCTCGAGCAAATCCGAAATGTCCCGAAGCAGCATGAGACCTCCGACCGTCCGGTGCTCCCGATAAATCGATACCGCCTTCACCACGAACGCCAAGCTCCCGAACTGAAGCTCCTTATGAACGACGCCGGTTTGATCCAGAACGTCACCATGTTCGAGCCCGCCGTAAAATAATTCGTTCACATTGCGCCCTTCGACCTCATCCATATGCCCGATTTCCCTTAACATCTCGCGCGCCCGGGGGTTTGTGTAGGTGACGTTTTCCTGCTCATCAAACAAAACGATGCCCTCATGCATAAGCGACGGCATGCTGCCTTCCGACATGGCGACCGTGAGCAGCGTTGCGCTGAGCCGCTCGGTCGTCTGCATGAGCCGTTCCACATTTCGTTCCTGCTCGACCTTCTCGGAAATGTCCTGCTCCATGATTAACACACCGATCACATTTCCGGCTGCCCCGCGAATCGGAACTACATGCTGCTGCATGGCGATCTGTTCCTGCGAAATGCCCCGTGAGCCAATCACCGGCTGCCCCGAGAGCAAGGAAAACAGCACAGCCGGTTCATTGTGGGAATAGGCGAGTTGTCCGACGACCGATGTCTGATACAGCGACGGCGCCGTAGTTGGAAACGCTTGTGCCACGACAAGAGCCGAGCTTTGGTCGGCGACCGGACAATCGATGAACACATCCGATTGCGAGACGTCAGCGATCAGCTGCAAATGCCGAGCCAAGTCCTCGATAACGTCCGCTTCTATTGCGTTTAAAATCGTTCGTTCCACGCACAGTTCCTTGATCGATATCATGCCAAACCCCCAGTCTTCCGGATTTGTCCCATATCGAACATTGTCACACATCATCCGTGCATGAAGAAAGCCCTTTCATATTATTTCTACGAAGAAACAATCAAGAGCAACCTCATTTTCAACTCATTAATTCCTTCGGCATTCAAAGAGGACGTGATATAAATCTCGCCATTCGGCAATGATTGCCGCAGAAGTGCAATCGCCCGTTTCGGATCCGCTTTCGGATGATCGGTTTTGGTCACCGCCCCAAGGGACAGAATCGGAAATCCGCTGGCAAAGCCGGGCGGAAAGTAGTTTCGTTCCCGGGTAGCGTCGTGTACGAGCAGCACAGCGGCAGCTTCATGAGAGGTGGCCATCAGAGAGCGATAATACAACGGGTTCTCGCTGTACTCGCCCGGTGTGTCAATAATCCAATCACGGTACACGAGACTTTGTGTCTTCAGCGCAGGCTGCTGTTCACCGAACAGCGCTTTCACCAGTGTCGACTTTCCGGCTCCGACCGCCCCGATGATCATCACTTTTTTCATCGATTCACGACCTTGTCAGCGGTGCTATGGTGAACTTCAGCTTTTCCTCCAGAAACACATTCACCGCTTGAATCGCCGTCTCCACCGCCGCCACTTCTCCCACGATGACGAGGGAGCCGGTGAACCGGTCTAGATAGCCGATGCCCACGCTGGCAGCCTTTGTCGCGATATCGGCGGCAATGATCGCTGTCTCCGTTGGGGTTAACGTCAAAATGCCGAGTGCGTTCGCTTCCTCAATGCCGAGTTTCGTATACAAAATCGGATCGGGGTTGGCGATCACATGGGCAAGTGTCAGCTGTTTGCCGGGCACATACTCCTGGATCACCCTTTGCTTCTGCTGCTCCATTCTTCCTCCCCTTTCCCAAACTTAGGACTCATCGGGATCGAGCCCAAGCTCAAAGCTGTCTACAATGCCGACGATCATCGCATCTACGGGCACCTGTTTCCCGCTGAACAGGATGCGCGCCGGGCTGCCGCGGGACACGATAACCTTCTCGCCGACGCCTGCTCCGATGCGGTCTGCAGCGATTACTGTTTGTCCGGACTCCCGTTCCCGGAAATCAACCGGCTGAACGATCATCAGCTTGAGATTGTCCATACCCTCTTCCTTCTGGGTGGCCCATACGCTGCCGATCACTTTTCCTAAAAACATGGGACCTCACCTTTCATCCGCATAGTGGACGGAGATGCCTTTCTCCTTCAGCAGGTCTTTGGCCGACGGAGAAAGAATCGTTCCTTTGCCGACCGTGAGCCGGTCAAACGTCTTGTTGCCTTTGATCTCCCGCTTCACCCATTCTTCCGACACGAGCCGGCCTTCGAATGTCACGGATGCAGTGGATTCGGACCGCTCATCCATAGGTGAATGGCTAATGCCGACCTTTGCTCCGCATTTGAGCACCGCCAACTCTGCCAATTGCTCTCTCGGAGCAAACTCGGCACCGAACGAAGAGATTTCCCGCTTATAGTAATTGAATAAATTCGCATAAGGTTTCGGCAGTACCAATGTCTTCAACGTACGCCGATCTGCCCTTTTCAGCCCAGAGACATCGTCACCCAACAGAACGAACTTGCCGAGGACTAGTGCGGCAAAGATGATCTCAGACATTACCGTTCCTCTCATCCCAAGAGCCGCTCTCCCCGCGTTGTCGAGGTCAATTTCCGGAATAACAATACCATCGTATTCCAGCGGCACCTCCAGCGGCGCCGGCGCGAATTCGTCCACCGCAATCACTTTGCCGGGACCGCCGCTTTCGATTCGGTGCTTGCCGAGCCAACCGGAAGTTTCTCCATCCAGAAACAGCATGTCATGGCGGATCCCGTGATTTTTCAACAAGATGAAATGGTCCGTATAAGCTTCGTGCGCGGTACTATCGCCAAACACGTATAGTACTCTGGGCTGTTCGACCGTTTCCGCCTCGATCGCTTGCACGAGCTCACGGACGATCGATTCGACCATTTGTTTCATGTCCATCTTCCGCTACCCCCTGACGGAGCCGGTGATTTCACCGTTTTTGCCGATCACGCGGACAACGTCACCCGTATTCAGATGGGCGGCGTTCGCTTCATCCGTATCGATATGAAAGTCGAGCGTAAACTTCGAGCTCACCCGAACGGTCACATCGGCAAACAGCACGGGGCGGTCACCCAAAGTTTGGACGATCATGCTGTCGCCATTGGCGACTTGAAACTTGTTCGCCTCATCCGGGGACATGTGCACATGATTTTTGGCTATGATCAGACCTTCGTGCAAAACGACGGCGTTCTTCTGGCCAACGAGCGTGATTCCCGGCGTACCTTCGATATTACCCGACAGCCGAACCGTTGGATGGATCCCGAGCGCAAAACCGTCCGTGCGGGAAATCTCCACCTGCGACGCCTCCCTGGAAGGCCCAAGTATACGGACATTGGGCAGGATCCCCTTCGGGCCGACCAGCGTGACGATTTCCTGCGCGGCATACTGCCCTTTTTGCGACAGTTCCCGGAGCGGAGTCAAACGATAGCCCGGTCCGAACAACGCTTCGACATGCTCGGGAGAGAGATGAACATGCCGGTTGGACACGCCTACCGGCATCGTCCATCCTCCGGCCTTCGCGCTTTCGCGAAGATTGACCGGATCAGACGCCATACGCTGTGTGGTGATGCTCCTGCTTTTCAAAAAGTCGGCCGCAGCCGGTGTCAGTTTATCCCCTTCGGAGAGCGGAAACGGATTCGGGATGCCGGACACCAGCCGGGCACGCAGATACGTTTCCGTAATGAGCGCCATGGGTCACATTATCCTTCGAGCTTCGGCAAGATGAATTCGATGTCGCCATGCGGGCGCGGGATGACATGAACGGACATGAGCTCTCCGACTTTTTCCGCAGCGGCAGCGCCGGCGTCCGTAGCCGCTTTTACAGCACCTACATCGCCGCGAACCATAACGGTCACCAGACCGCCGCCAACATGGACTTTACCAATAAGCTTTACGTTCGCCGCTTTCACCATGGCGTCAGCCGCCTCGATCGAACCTACCAAACCTTTCGTTTCTATCATTCCCAGTGCTGACATTTCTCCTGCCATTGTGAATCCTCCTCGATTTGTGTTTGAAGTTTAACTCTATTTGGACTGCATTTCGGATAGCACGGTTTTGACGATCTGCATCACTTCATCACGTGAAATGCCAAGCTTACCCTGACTCTCGAGCGTTTGAACCGCCTGATTGACGACACGCGTCGCGGAGTCCGGCTGCGTCTCCATCTCTCGGATGCCAAAAGCGACGCGTTTAATAGTAAACAAATGCTGTGGACCGATATTATCGGATGTGATGTTATTCCCGAAAGAACCGCATCCGAGCGTCATCGAAGGCTGAATACCCGTTGTGGCGCCGATTCCACCAAACGTTGTTCCGGAGTTAACCACAATGCGCGACGCCGGTTTCTCCAAGCCGAACGCCTCAATGATCGCCATGTCCTCGCAATGAATGCCGAGCGTGTGGCCGAGTCCGCCGAGCTCCAGCAGCTCGATACAGCGGTTGCAGCCTTCCTGCCAATCGCTCACCGTGTAAAGCGCCAGCAAGGGACTTAGCTTCTCCACAGAGAAAGGATGGTCCAGGCCGACCGCCGTCTCTTCCGCAATTAACACCAGAGCATCTGCGGGAACGGAGATACCCGCCATACCGGCAATGACCTGCGGGGATTTACCGACGACTTTCGGATTCAGCCCTTTGCCGATCATCACGATGGAGCCTACTTTTTGTTTCTCCTGATCGTTTAGAAAATGGGCGCCATGCCGTTTCAGCTCGTCGACCAGTTGCGATTTAACCGCCTTGTCTACGACGATCGCCTGTTCGGAAGCGCAGATCGTGCCGTAGTCGAACGTTTTACTTTGCAAGATGTGGCGAACCGCATTGTCGATATTGGCGCTTTTGTGGATGTAAACCGGAACGTTGCCCGGTCCGACACCGTAGGCCGGTTTGCCGGAGCTGTAAGCCGCTTTCACCATAGCCGTACCACCGGTTGCCAGAATCACATCGGTCAGTTTGTGCTTCATCAGCTCATTACTGGCCTCGATAGACGGCCGGCTGATACATTGGATCAACCCTGCCGGCGCTCCCGCTTTTTCCGCTGCTTGCCGCATCACTTTCGTGGTTTCCTGACAACAACGAAGCGCTGAGGGATGCGGACTGATGACGATCGCGTTACGCGCCTTAATGGAAATTAAACATTTGAAAATGACGGTAGAGGTCGGATTGGTCGAAGGAATGATGGCAGCGACAATTCCGAATGGCTGGGCGATTTCCCACACCTTGCGGGTGTCGTCCTTGCGGATGATGCCGACGGTCTGCATGTCCTTAATGGCTCCGTAAACGTCTTTGGCAACAAACAAGTTCTTGATCTTCTTGTCGGCGGTTCTGCCATAGCCCGTCTCTTCTACCGCAAGCGCGCCCAGCCGTTCCGACTCCGCTTCTGCGGCACGCGCCATTGCGGCCACGATATCGTCGATTTGCGATTGCGTCATTCTCTCGAGCTGCTTCTGAGCCGTCTTCGCCTCCTGAAGTAAATCACGAACTTCCTGTATCGACTGTAAATCCGCATCAAGCTTCATGTCAACGAATCACTCCCTTCATTCTTTCTGATCCGTCAACAGACGGAGCAGAACCGCTTTGCCGGCCGTACTGATTTGTCGGCCGCTGAGCGGGAATCCGGGTTTATTACGCGCAATCCTACGGAGCTCCTGCACCGGAAGCTTGTCCCATTCCGATGCCTGGCCGGACGAGAAGGAAGGTGCCTGAACAGGGTGCGGCTCCGCTCCTGGAGGCTCTTCCTGTTGCGGCCACAACATCTGAATCATCTTGTGCACCGAAGCGTCCGGGCGCGGGATGACATGAGACGCCAGTAGCTGACCCACTTGACGCGCCGCCGCTTCGCCCGCTTCTACGGCAGCCTTCACGGAAGAGACATCCCCGAGGATGTAAACCGTCACGATCCCGGAATCTGCTTTCTCGTAGGCGGTCACCCTAACATCCGCCGCCTTCGCCGCGGCATCCGCCGCCGCAATCAGGGCGGGAACTCCCAAAGTCTCGATCATGCCCAGGGCAGGCACTTGTTGTTCCATTATCGGTCACCCGCTTTTTCCTCAACCTAATTTTTTCGGCTGCAACGCGACTCCGCTCACGGCTGATTCGAACGCCTCCGCCGCAGCGGTACATGCCGATTGGCTTCCTGTAAGCAAGCCGCCCGCGAAGTTCGTTTCCGTAGGCGGTCCGTAAAACAGGCAAAGCCGAACGTCAGCCGCCTTGAGGGCGGCGTCCAGACCCACTACCGCTTCAAGCGGAGGAGCGATCAAGTAGGCAAGCGGTTCGCCCTCTCTAATGCCCGCCATTTTGGATAGATATGTTCCCGTTCTGGAAACGACGTGCGCATAGTACGCATGAGATGCTTCTTCGTTGAGGGCGTAAAAACAGGCGCCGTTCTCCATTAAACCGATGGCTGCTTCCAATCCGCTCTTCACTTCGGCCGGGGTTTCACCGCCGATGATCCCGATAAATTCGCCCGAGAGAGGACCGGAGGCATGCGACGAACCTGCATAAAACGATTTGGCGTAGACTACTTCGACTGCCGCATTTTTGGTCGCTTCGTCGATCGCCGTATACCCGACATCGTCGATGCTGGACGTGAGCAATCCCAGACTCCGTATACCCGGCTTCAGATCCAACTGCAGCGCCAAGCCCGGATCCACGTTCGGAATGACCCTTACGGCAAGCGGTACGGCCCGGATCGGTTGCTGTCTCACTCCCTTCACCTCTTCGCCCGGATTTGGCCGGAAAAACAAAAAGGCGCTCAGGGCCAAAAAGCGGTTTCCCGCTCTTCTCGCCTAAGGCACCATTGCCTTCCGGTCTATGATTTTTTCGTAATGATATTCATAATGTACTCGACATTCATTGGTTTTGCAAGCGCTGTCACATCAGGATGAAGATCACTTGTTATAATGCTTGAATAAATCCTCAACAAGTCCGTGCCAAATAGATGAACATGATCGATCGCAAGATGACTCAGGTTGGCGTGTCGGATGCGACAATTGAGAATTATGATAGTTTGACCTGCTCAATGAACGGCTCCATCGTATCCATTTCTAACTTATATACATCCGGATTCCCAAGTTTCTTCCAATCCTCAAAACTGAATTCCTTTCTGTAATATTTGATGATCAAAGACAACAAAGCACCATGTGTGACGATGACGATGGAAGTTTCCGGTCGATCCCACGCTTCTTGAATGACCTGGATGGCTCTAGCTGTGGCCTCACCGGAAGATTCTCCGCCTTGAAATCTCAATTCAAAATCATCATACGTTTGTTCTAGGCACTCCATCCAGTTTTCCAAGTGACCCGTACTCAAAACCCGTTCGATCAGACGTTCATCCGTATGAATTTCTTTTCCCAACCGTTCACTCAATGGTCGTATCGTGTCCAGAGCTCTTCGATAAGGACTCGCGATCAGATAATCGATATCCATTTGATCTAGGAACACAGC
>JAQBPQ010000180.1 GCA_028287445.1 Cohnella sp. | reverse complement strand
TGTGGTTTGAATGCAGCGGATTACCCGATACTGTTCTTCTTCGGACATTCCGGATCCTGAAGGCAGACACAGACCCGTTTTAAACAGAGATTCCGATACGTTAAAATTTTCCGAATGGGAGTAATGTTTAACTCCCTCAAATAGCGGTTGCAGGTGAAGCGGCTTCCAAACCGGACGTGCCTCAATATTTTCTTCCGACAAGGCTTGTAATAGTTGACTCACGGTAACACCCGTCACCGCTTCATCGACCGTCAATGTTGTCAACCATCGATTGGATCGGGTATTGTTCATTTCAGACATAAACTGAATCCCCGGAATGTCACCTAATTGATCATGATATCTTTCAAAAATCATTCGTCTCGCCTTTATCCTCTCGTCCAAAACCTGTAATTGCCCTCTCCCGATGCCGGCCAGAACATTGCTCATCCGGTAATTGTAACCTAATACACTATGTTGATAGTGTTTGGCAGGATCGCGTGCTTGCGTGGCCAAAAAACGCGCTTTGCTTAATGCTTCCAGATCATCCGAAACAAGCATGCCTCCGCCGGAAGTGGTAATAATTTTATTACCGTTGAAGGAATAGATGCCGAATTTGCCCATCGTTCCGCTGGCTATTCCTTTATAGGTTGCGCCTAGCGATTCCGCCGCATCCTCAATCACAGGAACCTCATATTCGTCACATAAAAAAACAATTTCATCCATGAGTGCACTCTGCCCGTATAAATGGACGACAATGACCGCTTTCGGCAGTTTTCCTTCTTTGTTAGCATCCTCTAAAGCATGCTTAAGTGCCTGCGGCGACATATTCCATGTTCCCGGTTCGGAATCAATAAACACGGGTTCCGCGCGTTGATACACAATCGGATTTGCACTAGCGACAAAGGTAAACGTGGAACAGAATACTCTGTCTCCCGCTTCTATAGCCAGCAAGCGAAGTGCCAAATGAATGGCGGCAGTACCCGAACTTACCGCTACGGCACCCCGTACCCCTAGATAAGCTGCGATCTCTTCTTCAAATCGATCCACATTGGGTCCTAAGGGAGCGATCCAATTCGAATCAAACGCTTCCTCCACATATTTGTATTCATCGCCGGACATATGGGGCGGAGAGAGTAAAATTCGTTTTCTGGCGTTGGACAAATTTATCGCGCTCCTCTTTGACAAAGCTCCAGCAATACGCCGTTCGTTGATTTGGGATGCAGAAAAGCAACCAAGCTGCCGTGAGCCCCTTGTTTAGGGACTTCATCAATCAACTTGACCCCTTGCTTTTTTAAAAAGCTTAAACGTTCGACAGAATCGTCAACCTCAAGAGCGATATGGTGAATGCCTTCTCCCTTTTGCTCAATGAATCGGGAGATCGGACTGTCCGTACTTGTTGCTTCTAACAGCTCAATGTGCGTGCTGCCGATTTGCAAGAAGGCTACACGAACATTCTCCGATTCCACCGTCTCATAACCGACGAGATGTAACCCCAATAATTCGGTATAAAATGGAACGGTCCGCGATAAGTCCTTCACAGCAATTCCGATATGCGCAATTTGCGATGGCGGTTTGACCGATGACATGATTGGGGCCCCTTCCCGGTTTTCTTTCATTTTTTCGTAACCGCTTGTTCAGTCATCGCTTAACTCACATCCTCCAAGCGGCGGTTCATCTCCTCCAGCAGTTTGCGTGCCGCTGCCGGAATGATGGTACCGGGTCCGAATATGGCAGCAGCACCGTGCAGTTTGAGAAATTCATAATCTTGGGGGGGAATCACTCCGCCCACCGCTACCATGATATCCTCACGGCCAAGCTTCTTTAACTCTTCCAAAAGCTGTGGCAACAACGTCTTGTGGGCTCCGACCAAGGAGCTGATCCCGACGATATGAACATCGTTTTCCACAGCTTGCATGGCGGTTTCTTCCGGCGTCTGGAAGAGAGGCCCGATGTCCACGTCGAAGCCCAAATCGGCAAAGGCGGTAACGATCACTTTAGCGCCGCGATCATGACCGTCTTGCCCCATCTTGGCTATCAAAATACGTGGGCGGCGACCTTCTTTGATGGCGAAATTGTCCGCCTTTTCTTTGACCAAAAAGACTTCTCTGTCATAGCCGAATTCGGCGCTGTAAACACCGCTCACTGTACGGATCACGGCTTGATGACGACCGGCAACCTTCTCATATGCTGCCGAAATCTCGCCAAGACTTGCCCTTTCTCTTGCAGCCTCAATGGCAAGCGCCAGCAAGTTCCCTTCTCCCGTCTGCGCCGATCGGGTGATGGCTTGCAAAGCCGAATTTACCTTCGCTTCATCCCTGTTCGCCCGCAATTCCGCCAATCTTTGGATCTGTGCCTCGCGTACGGCGGCGTTGTCGACTTCCAGAGTGTCTAATGCGTCTTCTTTTTCCAGACGATATTTATTCACGCCAATAATGATTTCCTTGCCGGAGTCGATAAGAGCCTGACGACGTGCGGCGGTCTCTTCGATCCGCATTTTCGGCAAACCCGTTTCAATGGCTTTGGCCATGCCTCCCAACGACTCAATCTCTTGAATGTGCCCCCAAGCTCGTTCGACCAATTGAGAGGTTAACGACTCCACATAAAAACAACCGCCCCATGGATCCACCACGTTGCAAATTCCGGTTTCATTCTGTAGATAAAGCTGTGTATTGCGGGCAATCCGGGCCGAGAAATCCGTCGGCAAAGCAATCGCTTCATCGAGAGCGTTCGTGTGCAGCGATTGCGTATGTCCCAGGACCGCCGCCATCGCTTCCATACACGTTCGAGCTACATTATTGAAAGGATCTTGTGCAGTAAGACTCCAGCCGGATGTTTGGCTATGCGTGCGAAGAGCGAGGGATTTGTCATTCTTTGGACCAAAGCCTTTCATTAGCTTGGCCCATAAAAGTCTGGCCGCACGCAATTTGGCCACTTCCATGAAATAGTTCATTCCACTGCCCCAAAAAAAAGACAGACGCGGGGCGAAGGAATCGATATCGATCCCGGCCTTTATGCCTGTCCTCACATATTCCAAACCATCCGCCAGCGTATATCCCAATTCGATATCCGCACTGGCACCCGCTTCATGCATGTGATACCCGGAAATGCTTATGCAATTGTATTTAGGCATGTGTTGGGAAGTATAAACAAAAATGTCCGCAACAATTTTCATTGAAGCTTCAGGCGGATAGATATACGTGTTACGCACCATATATTCTTTTAGAATATCGTTTTGAACCGTTCCCGAAAGCTGCGATGGATGGACTCCCTGCTCTTCCGCCGCCACGATATAAAAAGCCAGAATGGGCAGTACCGCCCCGTTCATCGTCATGGACACTGACATTTGATCCAGTGGGATCCCGTCAAACAATGTTTTCATGTCCAATACCGAATCGACGGCGACGCCCGCTTTTCCAACATCGCCGGCCACCCGGGGATGGTCCGAATCATAGCCCCGATGAGTCGGTAAATCAAAAGCAATGGAGAGACCTTTTTGACCCGCGGCCAAATTTCGCCTATAAAACGCGTTGCTCTCCTCAGCGGTCGAGAACCCCGCATATTGGCGGATCGTCCAGGGCTGCGTAATATACATGGCCGGATAAAGGCCCCTTAAAAATGGAGCAATACCTGCCGTAAAACCTAAATGCTCTATGTGTCTGAGGTCTTCTTGGGTATAAAGCGTTTTGACCTCTATTTGCTCCATCGTCCGCCAGACGATGTCATCAAGGTTCTTCCCGCACTCTCTCTCTGCCTGTATTCGCCACTGAACAGGATCAGCTGTGAAATCTCCTTGATAAGGGATGGTGGAAAAATCCGGTACCACTTTCATCCTGAAGCTCCCTTCTCTGCCCGTTTGTCGATTTGCTCAAAATAATCCGCTCCCCGTCCCTCCTGAATAGCCCTGATGCAGAGTATTTCACCGTTCCCGGCCGAATTGCGGATTGCATGTCCCAGATCTCCTAAGGTTGCGCCGCACCGAACCGCTTCTACGGCGGCGGCCACGACTCGCTCGGGAGCGGATTTCACCGCTTCCGTTAATGAATGGGCCGACGATTGAAGGCGAACCTGATCAACAGACGAGCGGTACATCGATAGCTCTTGCATTCGCTGTAGTTGAAAAGACCTAATTCGATCCATCTCAAGGACAAGAGGCGTTTCCTCAAAATTGCGGAATATATTCGTGCCAACCACTTTATCTATGCCATGAATGATATTATGTATCTTCTTCGCTGCCGTGTCGGCAACTCTCTCTTGCGGGAATCCGGCCATCAAAGCTTTCAGGATTCCTCCTTTGGTTTCTACCTCTTGCAATAACGACCAGGCTCGCCGAGCTAGCGCATCGGTGAGCGTTTCAACATACCAGGAGCCGCCTGCAGGATCCGTTACGCGATCCAGATGCGCCTCATCTTTCAGAATCATCTGAGTATTTTTTGCGATCCGGCTAGAAAATCCATCCGAATGTCGGATCACCTCGTCAAACGGAGTCACATGCAAACTGTTTACCCCGCCGATTATTCCCGCGAAGGCTTCTGTTGTGCTGCGCAGCATATTCATATAGGGGTCGTAAAGGGTTTTCGTCCAAGCCGATGTTCGGCCGTGAATGTACATTTTCCCGGCAGATTCGCTGCCTCCAAAAGCTTTTATAACTCCTGCCCAAATACAACGCGCGGCGCGAAGTTTAGCAATCTCCATAAAAAAGTTGGAACCGATGGAGAACGAGAACCGCATTTGCGCGGCAATATCGTCAACAGCCATGCCTTGACCCGTCAGCTCCCGCAAATACTCCACCCCGGTTGCGATGGTAAAACCCAATTCCTCTACCGCGCTGGCACCGCCGTCATGATACACTTCACCCCTTACACAGACGGTTTGCAATTCCGGCGAGGAATTCTTTGCCCATATCATGCAGTGGCCCAGCGTCCGAAAAACACTCTCCATAGATTGAGATATTGTTCCATGCTGCACGAGCGTCCCAATCGGATCCGAACCGATACATCCGCGCAGCTTTTTCAAGTTGTTCCCCTGATGCTCCATGTGGGCGATCATCATGGATAATACCGGCAGACCTAAAGAACCCGTTTCTATGAAAACAGGGATCTCTTCCAAATCGATATCATGAAATGCGACATCCACATCGGATACGGAGAATATCGAAACGCCGGCTGCTCCGATCTTTTCTTTGTTCGTCTCATCCGGGTCCGAGCTAAGAAGCCCGACTCCATCCAAACTCATATGGAGATTGGTTTGCCCTTGTTTTAAATCGAACCGTGCCGCTTTGTTGAAATCAAGAGGAGAGGGATATTGGAGCTGTTGAGCAATCTCCCATGGCTGCCCTGCATATCCCGATGCCGATATCCCCCTGACAAAAGAGCCCATGCCCGGCAGAGCAGAAAGATGCGGCAGACGATTCGCCTCTTCAGGCCAATACATCGGCTGAAGCAAAATTCCCTCATAGGTTTCTGTCACCAGCTTATCCTCAAACGTTTCACCTTGAAGCACCTTTTCAACGGTTTTTTCCCAATCCTCATAGCTAGGATATGAGAATTCGCTAAATAGACGGCTTTCCTCTTCGACTTCCGGAAGCATTATCGTTTCCTCATTCTTACTCATATTTCTCAACTCCAAATTATGAATTAAAAGATAATTCAGGATACCGTGTCCGCTTGCAGGTTGCCTTCCAGTTGTTTGCCCAACAAACTGCGGAACAGACCTTTTTTTTCATTAGCCAATTGAGAAAATCCGCCGCTTTGAATGATTTTCCCTTGGTCGAGCACAACGACGTGATCGGCATTTCGTATTGTCGATAACCGGTGTGCTATGACGATAATCGTGATGGTCTCCTTCAACCTGCCTAATGTTTCTTGTATGATCGACTCATTCTCCGTATCTAAAGCGCTGGTCGCTTCATCCAACACTAGAATCGATGGTTTGCGTAAAATCGCCCTGGAAAGAACCAACCGCTGCCGCTCCCCCCCGGAAAGCCGAATTCCCCTGTCCCCGATCAACGTATCCAGACCATGAGGCAGCCTTTTTACGAACTCCGCCGCAGATGCGTTTTTTAAAGCTTCCCAAATCTGTGCGTCGTCCGCATCAAGCTTAAACATTTGGAGATTCTCTCTTATACTGGCATGAAAAAGGAACGGGTCTTGCGATACATATCCGATTGATCGTCTAAGGGCGGGGAGATTTTCCTTGGTGAGAGACTCCCCGTCTATCAGAATTTCTCCTTTATCCGGTTGTATAAGTCCCATAACGATATCAATTAATGTGCTCTTCCCCGCTCCGGAACGGCCTACTATTGCGGTCATACGGGTAGATGGGATAAACAGAATAATATTTTCCAAGGTGTATGATTCTTCATTTCGGTTATAACGGAAATAAATATCGCGACACTCCAGACCTTCTCGTAATACGATTGGCGTTACATGCTCATATGATTCGTGGCTTTCATTTAATTCTCGGGCTTCATCCGCTTCCTCTCGCCATTGAATGAAAGCCTGGAACGACGGCATAATCGATGCAATTTGCTCCATGTTCGATTCAATCCCTGCTATTTTCGGCCACAATCGGGAAAAGATAAGCGTAATCAATATTAATTGCTGCAGCTGGCCTTGGAATAATTGTAATGACATGAAAATATAACTGACGATTAATACGGCAGAACTTGCTTTATATAAAAACTGGGAAGAAGTTTTTAACTTCGTGTACTGGATTTGTTCGGTCACCATTCTTTGAGTCAATCTGCTGTACCAGCTCAAACTGGATTGTTCCATCATGTTGCTTTTGATATCCTTTATTCCGTTTAACTGATCCGTAATTCCCGCCAAATATTGCTGCGCCAACTCGGATGTCTGGCCGCCTAGACTTCTCGCCTTTTTAATGAAGTTCCGTGCAAATATTGTAAGAATACATCCACATAGAATAACAAAAATGGTCATTTTCGCGGATAACCAAACCGCGATGCCAACTTGTATCAACGTAAATACGACCGCTGATATAAACTGCAGAAAAATATTCACTCCAGCAGCAATACGCGCCAATTCCGAAGTTAACAAATGAATGAAGTCCGATTTTCGTCTCCGTAGAAAAAAGTCCCAATTGGCTTGAAGGAAAGAACGATAACTTTCCATTCTTAATTGTCTGAAAAACCCTTGTTGTATTTT
>JAQBPQ010000145.1 GCA_028287445.1 Cohnella sp. | reverse complement strand
GCGTGCGTACCGCGCTCCACGATATGGCCCTCGTTGAACACTAAAATCTGATTCGACTCGCGAATCGTCGACAATCGGTGGGCCACGACAAACGCCGTCCGACGTGCTAGCAGCACCTGAAGCCCTTTTTGAATCAGGTGCTCGGTGTACGTGTCGATGCTGGCCGTCGCTTCGTCGAGAATCAGAATCTGTGGATCGGCAAGCAGCGCCCGAGCGAAAGATAACAACTGACGTTGGCCCACCGAAAGCACGTTTCCCCGTTCCTCTACCTGCGTATCATAGCCGTCAGGCAGTTCCGTAATGAATTCATGCGCCCGAGCCGAACGCGCGGCGGCCTCTACTTCCGCATCCTTCGCATCGGGACGGCCGTAGCGGATATTTTCGCGAATGGTGCCCGAGAAAATGAACGTGTCCTGCAGTACGATTCCGATTTGGGAACGCAGACTGTCCAGCGTGACGTCTCGAACGTCTACTCCATCCAGCATCACACGGCCCTCTATCGTATCGTAGAAACGGCAGATCATATTCACGATCGTGCTTTTGCCTGATCCTGTATGACCGACCAAGGCAATGGACATACCTGCTTTCACATCGAGATTTATTCCTTTAAGCGCAGGCCGATTCGGTTCATAACCGAAAGTGACATTTTCAAAACGGACGTCGCCGCGGATCGGCGGCATCGTCATCGCATTCTCCTTTTCCGGAACGGCAGGCTTTTCATCCAAATATTCAAAAATACGTTCCGTAGAAGACATCGAGATCAGCACTTGTGAGTACATCATTCCCAGACGGGTAATGGGCTCCCAGAAGCTTCCTACATAAGAGACGAACGCCACGAGCACACCGACCGTCATGACGCCGGATTGAATCAAATAAGCGCCGTACGCGAGCAGGACGAACGTGCCGATCGCCGACGTTACCTCGATCACCGGGCCGAAGGTCTGGTTGAGCGCGGATGCGGTATTCCAAGAACGGATATTGCTCTTGTTCATCTCGTCGAAATATCCGTAATTCTCTTTCTCCTGCGCAAAGGCTTGCGTCACCTTCATACCTTGGATAGATTCGTTCAGATGGGAGTTGATGCGGGACTGTTTAATCCTCACAACCTGCCAAGCATGGCGAATCCGTTTACGCAGGGAAGAAGAAACGACGAACATGATGGGCACCGTGATCATCACGGCCAGCCCCAGCTTGAAATTCATGAAGAGCAAAATGATCGTAATCCCGATTAATTGGGCGATATCGATGACCGAGTTGACGACGCCGTTGGACAGCATGTCCTGCAGGGAATTGACATCATTGGTCACCCGTACGAGCACGGAGCCTGCCGGCCGTTTATCGAAGAAACGGAAGGACAGAGACTGAATGTGCTTAAATAAGGAGGCTCGCAGATCGAAAATGACCTTTTGACCGATGACGTTCGTATGGTGAATCGTGTAATTCTGCGCCCACCAGCGAAGACCGTAAAGCATCAGCATGCCCGCGACCAGCCACATTAACAGGCTAAAACTGCCATGGCCGACTTTCGGATGGATGGCCTTGTCGATCGCCATGCTCATGAGCAGAGGGATCGCCAGACGGGACAACATCCCGAAAGAGGTCATGACGAATACGACTCTGGCTACACCGGACCGGTAAGGGCGAATGTATCCCAGCAAACGCGCCATTTGCTTCCAGTTAAAAGCCTTGGCAATCAGTTCGTCGTCTTGATAAACGAATTGGCGGCTCATCCCGTCACCCTCCTCTCTGAACCGGCTGCCACATCAAGCGGCGCCTGCTCGAGCTCCTCCGGACGGTCTGCAAACTGAGTTCGGTACGTTTCCCTGTAAAGTCCGGGTTGACGAAGAAGCTTCTCATGTTTGCCGCGCTGGCCGATTCGTCCGCGGTTCAGAACAAGGATCTCATCCGCATGGCGGAGGGAGGATATGCGATGTGCGATAATAAACGTCGTGCGCCCTTTCATAACATTGCGCAGCGCTTGCTGGATTTCTTGTTCCGTTTCCATGTCGAGCGCGCTGGTCGAATCGTCGAGAATGAGCACCTTCGGCTTCCGCAAGAAAGCGCGGGCTATCGCGATCCGCTGCTTCTGGCCGCCGGACAGTCCCATTCCGCGCTCCCCTACTATGGTATCGTAACCAAGGGGCAGCTCCCGGATGAACGTATCCGCCTCTGCGAGCCGAGCCGCCTCTGTGATTTCGTCCATTGTGGCATCCGGACAGCCGTACGATATATTTTCTTTAATGGTCGTTGAAAACAGGAACGACTCTTGGAACACAATCGCAATTTGGCGACGGAGGCTCTGCAGCTCCAAGTGGCGAACATCAACCCCATCCAGCGTAATGGCGCCTTCCCCCACATCATAAGCTCTCAGCAGCAGGCTGACGGCCGTCGACTTGCCCGACCCCGTTCCGCCCAGCAGACCGATAACGGATCCGGGAGCCGCATCCAGGTCGAACCCTATCAGTGCGCTCGGCTGGTCTTCCCGGTTCGAATACCGGAAGCTGACGTCTTCGAAGCGAATATGTCCTTTGACCGAGTCGTCGTCCAGTGTGAGGCACGAATCCTCGCTACGCACCGAAACCGGTTGATTCAACAATTCCAACAACCGCTCACCGGATGCTTTCGACATCGTATAGTTGTTGAGTTGAAAGCCAAGCGTCCAGAGAGGAGCTACGATGATCCCGAGCATGCTCGACATCGCCACCAGATCCCCAAGCGTCATGGGTCCGTTGATAACCCTCCATCCGCCGGCCACCATGAGCAAAGCTACGCTAAAGTTGGCGATAAACTCCATGGCCGGAAAATAACGAGCCCAGACCCCGGCGATTTCGACATTTTTTTGGCTGTATTCTTCGTTGTTGCCCACAAATTTATCTACTTCGAACGATTCGCGCGCGAACGATTTCACCGTCCTCACGCCGGTCACGTTCTCCTGCACGCTGACCGTCAGCCGGCCAACTGCGGCGCGAATCGCGCGGAATGCGGGGTGGATTTGATGTTCGAACCGGATCGCCACAAAGCAAAGTATCGGAATAATAATCAAGGTCAACAGCGTCAGTTTCCAATCGAGGAAGAACATCATCGAGAAGCCGAACAGCACAAGAAACATCGTGTTCATGAGCTGTGCCAAGCCGAAACCGATGAATTGTCGGATCCCTTCAATATCGGCCGTCAGCCGGGACATCAGATCCCCGGTGCGTGCCGTGTCATAGAAGGAAAAGGATAAATCCTGCAGTTTGGCATAGCAGGCATTGCGCAGTCGATAAGCGAGACGGTTACCGAGCCGGCTGCCGCAAAAGCCCGAAACGAATTGGAAGCCGGCTTTGACGACCACAATCCCTACTGCAATCAGAGCCAATTGCAGAACGCCTTCATATCGGCCGGGGATAATCATGTCGTTGATTAGCCTGCGGAGCAATAGCGGATAAACCAGCCCGAGAGCCGTCGCCATTGCCAATCCCAGTACGGAGCCGAGCAAAAACGGTTTGTCTTGCCAGTAATACGACTTCAATCCTCGAAAAATGTCCAAAAAATGGGCCTCCTCTCGCTGCTTACCATGGGAGTTTATACCCAATGGCCGCCGGCCGCAATGGCGTAAAATCACTTTTTCGGCTGATCAGCAGGAGCATCGTTCCGAAATGGACGGCCGATGCGGGAAATTCTCCTAAATCGTCGCGAATCATGCGCAATATCCGCCTTTTTCTTGGTATCCTTGAGAATGGATGCACAAGCCATAAAAAAAGCATTCTTCCATCAAGTAGATGATGGAAGAATGCAGGATTCCAGAGCAATTGACCGGTTACGTGGTCAGCCTGTTTTTTTCAGATACGATGCTGTTCCACTGCGTTTGAACTTCGGACAATTGCTCTCGTTCCTCGGGGCGGTGGATCGACTCACTCAAACTTTGCGCATAGGACGCCAGTTCGCCTGACAGTTGCTCATAGGCGTCAAACAAAGAGCTGTTCAACTGCTCCGCCGCCTGAACACTCCATTGTTCCTGCAACAGAGACAACCACTCGTCTGCGGACCGGAACAGCAAATCCGCTGCTTCGTCGCGCAGCGCCGTACTGCCTTCCTGTTCAAAAAAGTGTTTGGGCGATTTAAAAGACTGCCATAAGCGGTTGGCTTCCATCTGCGGTCCTTGGTCAAAAGGTTCGGAATAAGGAAGATCCAGCGCCGAAACTGCCGTTGTCTCGGGTATGAAACCTTGAGCAGTCCATTCGGCAGCTATGGAGGTTACTTTCTCATCTACGGTCCGTTGCAGAAGGACTTCCAGCCGAAGACCTGCGGCTCTCATCTCCTGAAGAAGGTCTTCTCCGACGCTCCGTTTCAGGTCGTCCCAGCACGCGGTCAACAACTTCTTTAAATCGCGTCCGTCGTCTTGCAAGATCGAAGGATGAAATGCCGTCAGAAAATGCTCATGAAACCGGTAACGTACCCGTTGTCTCAAATGATAAAGCTGTTCGGCGACTTCCTGTAGAAGAGGCTGCACCGCGGCCGCCGGAAGATCGCCGGCGCCTTGCTCCCGCCATATTTCAGCCTGCTTACGAAGACGCTGTGCTTCGGCCTCTCGGGTCGCAGAATCTGCGGATGCGGATTGGAGCCAGCCTTCGAGCAGTTTGCCGGCGCGGTTAAGTTCCTTGCGGGCGGAGGCCATGGCCAGCCCTCCAAGCTCGGTCTCCGCAAACCGGCGGAAGGACGATTCAAAAGCGGCAAGGCCGGACAATTCCAACATTTGCCGATTGTTCCCGTTTTTAGCCTTCAAACCGTCCAGACTCGACACGGCAAATAATCTCGGGTTGCGGATACCATGCTTAAGCAATTGTGCGGAAACGTGCTGCTTGACCGCGTCCAACTCCGTATCGGAAACAGCCAGATCGGCGGCGTTAATGACGAAAAACATCTTGTCCAACTCGAATACGTCCTTCACACTGCCCAATTGATTCAGAAACTGCCGATCCGCTTCGGTGAAGGCATGGTTGTAATAAGTGACGAATAGAACGGCGTCCGCGTTTTTGATATATTCGAACGCGGCGCCCGTATGCCGCGCATTGATCGAATCCGCTCCCGGCGTGTCCACGAGCACGGCACCTCCGCGAGTAAGCGGGGAATCGACAAACAGATCGATCTCCGCGACAAAGCAGGAGGCCTGCTCCTCGGCCGCGTACCGGCGATACTCTTGTCCCCCGGCTTGGAATCGGGTGCCCAGTGACTCGCCGTAACGCGCCAAGCCCTCCGACGCGGCGCGCAGGAAGGACAAATGAGGTTTTCCCCGCGGATGCACGTTATCCGGCGTCATTCGCTCGGCCAAGGCCAGCAGTTTCGCGGCATCGTTCCCTGCCTCTTCAATGTCCGATTGGGTCAGTCCAAGGCGGCGAAGCGAAAAACGGATGTCTCCGACCAGCGCTTCCCTTGTCTTCATCGTCACCAAAGCTGTGCCGTGCGGATGCTGCTCCATTGGCTCCACAATCCGATTGATGGTGGCCGTTGTCGGATTCGGGGATACCGGCAGCGCCGGCATGCCCACCAAAGCATTGGCGAACGACGACTTGCCCGCACTGAAGGCGCCGAACAAGGCGATCGTGAACCGCCTGTCGCGAAAGCGGGCGGCGGTTGCGGCAAGCCCTTCCGCGGTTTTCGACAACGCAGGAAGCGGCGACAGCACTTGGGACGCCCGTTCCAACAGCTCCACCGCACCGCCTGGCGAGCCAAGCTGGAATTCCGGTTCGCTCGCGTCAGTATGCGTCGCTGTTCGTTCCGCAATTTGATCAAATGGTTTCGTGAATTCGGTTGTCGAAGGAATCTTCCCTTCATGGACCATCGGAAGCTCCAGCGTTACATCCGGTTTGTCTGACGGCAGCAGAGCGAGCAGCCGTTCCGTCTCCGCGCGTTCAGCGTCATCGAGTTCGCTCCATTTCGCTGCCGCCTCCTCTTGTTCAGCGAGATCAGCTAACTCCCGTTGCAATCGTGACTCTGCCGCTTGTCGGTCGGGTTCATGAAATTCCTCCACCCGATCGGCCCACTTCAGAGCTGCTTTCCGATAATTCGCCTTCACCTCGGCGCTTATTTCGGCTGCATAGTTCAGCGTCGCCTGCCCGTCCGAGCCCATACCGGGTTTCACCCGGCTGCGAAGCCACTCCGCCGACACCGGCTGAAACGCCTCATCCAGCGAAACTTCCATCGTTTCGCCGGTCCAGCCGGCTTCATGAGCCGCACGGCGCAGAAGTTCTCTCACATGACCGTTCAGATTCACCGTGATTTGGCGATTAAAATCGTCCATTAGCCGCACAAGGCGCCGTTCACGCTCGGCTTCCGTCTTGGCCGCGCCCGCCAGCCAGCCGAATTTGAATCCGGCCTGCAAACTCTCGAGCACTTCTCCCGCCTTGTCCCTCGTCTCCGCGGGTGTCAGATTGGCATTGGCCAGCAGCCGGTCGAGTTCGGCGCGAATCGCCTCTTTTCTCCGGTCTCCTGCGCTGCGGACTTCCTGCATCTCTTCCGTCAACCTTCCCCGCACAGCAGCCAAGCGGAGAGCGCTCTCTTCCTCCCCTTCGCCCATCCGCTCCAGCAGACGCTCCCGCTGCTCTCGATCGCGAACACGCAAAGTTTCATGAAATTGCCCAGCCAAAAAATGTGCCGACCGTTCTGCCGATCGGGTCATGAGAAGGTTTCGCAGCGGCTGCAGCTGACGAAGAACACTCACCAGTTCATCCCACTGCGACAAAGGATGATCCGGCTGCCTTAAAGAGAGAAACAGGATTCCTGCAGGATCGATGTGCCAGGTTTCCATCGCCTGGCGCAGTCCTTCCCGGAAATCGCCGAAGCCCACTTCCTCTTCCCGGTGTTTATCGATCTGATTGACGATCACGTAAGTCGGTTTCCCCCATTCCGCCATTCCACGAAGAAAGCGGAAATTCACGTCCGACAACACGTGATTATAGTCCGTAACATAAAACACGACATCGGCGAGATGCAGCGCGGATTCTGTCGCCACCCGATGCGCAGAGTCCGTGGAGTCGACACCTGGCGTATCCACAATCGCCATCCGATCTCCAAGCAGTGTCACCGGATACGATATTTCTATAGAAGCGACGCCTTCTCCGTCCACCGCAAATCCGTGCAGATCTTCAATCCGGATGGACTGTTCTTGGGACGCGAAACCGTCCTTGTCCCGAAACGTCATCCGGGCGGACGGTTCGCCGTTTATGATGGTCACCACATTCGCGCTGGTCGGAATCGGAGAAGACGGCAGAAGCGGAGCGCCGCAAATCGCGTTCACGAGCGTCGATTTCCCGGCAGAGAAATGTCCACAGAACGCGACGGTAAGGAACCCTCTATCCAGCTTGGCGGCCAATTCACGAAACTTGACACTCTGTTCGGCATCGCCTTCCGCTTGAACGAACTGCGCCATCTTTTCCATTGCCGCGCGTAAAGATGGAATATCCGCATGATCGATTTCATTCGGCGGAGCCGTCAGATCAAGATGATTCAAGCTGTCGCGCTCCTTTTTGCTTTTTTGGCCGGGGTTTGCCCAAAGCCGCTTTCATGCGGGCTTTGCCTTCCTTACAGCGGTCCAGCAACGGACAAACCTCGCATTGAGGGTTCTGCGCTTTACAATGGTAACGTCCGAAGAAAATGAGCCGATGATGCGTGATCGTCCATTCGTCCCGGGGGACGAGCCTCATCAGCTTCTTCTCCACTTCCAGCACGGAGTCGCCTTGCTTAGCCGCGCCGAGTCGTTTGGAAACGCGCTCCACATGTGTGTCCACGGCGATCGCGGGAACGTCGAACGCATTGGATACGACGACATTCGCCGTCTTGCGTCCAACGCCGGGAAGCTCCGTGAGCGCTTCATGCTCCCTCGGCACTTCTCCTCCGTATTTATCAAGCAGAATCCGGCAAAGTTTCTGGATATTGGCCGATTTATTGCGGAACAAGCCAATGCGCCGGATGTCATTTTCCAACTCTTCTAAAGGAACTTTCAAATAATCCTCTGGCTTCTTATATTTGTCGAACAACGACGCCGTCACCTTGTTGACCGTCTCGTCCGTACATTGGGCGGATAGCAATACGGCGATGAGCAGCTCGAACGGATTGCGGTGATTCAACTCGCACCTGGCATCCGGGAACATCTCGGCAATCGTATCCAACGTCTGTCTCATCGTGATGGCGTTCATTGTTCAGGCTCCCCCGTCGTCAAAATTCAACCCAAGTGTACCGAAAGTTCGACTTCCCGGCAAGCATGCGAAAAAGACCGCCCGAAGGCGGCCCCGACATGAACCTCTTATTTGGCGATTTCCATTACCTTGCCGTGAAGGACATAGAGAGAAATCGCGTCTTTGTTATTCAGACTGGACATGGTCAAAAGCGTGCTGCCTTGATGAATATACACTTGCGGGTCTACTTCATAGGAAAATTGCTCAGCTCCGCTGTGCCACACATTCACCGCGCGGGTGGTCGAATCATAATACCAAAATTCTTTGCGGACCGCAGGAACGGCTTGAAGCACGGAGCGATCGTTTTCGTCCTTGCGGATTTCAACACGATCATCCGGTTGAATTGCGGACAGCGAACCGGACGTCGTATTATCGCGCACGATCAGAGGTGAAAGGCCAATTTGTCTTGTCACGGTAGACCCATTAGCCAAGGCAATATCAACCGTGGAAGCTGTCGTGTTCACGGATACCACCTTGCCATACGTGACGTTCACGCTCTTGATCTTGACCGGTGTCTTCCCTTGGAACGAGACGTTCACGACGGATGACGGGGCGAATTGACCGAGTGTGACCGCCGCTCCTGTTTCGTCCTGCAGCACCGCGGTACTTGGGATTGTCCATTCCTCAACCGCGGAATTTCCGCCGGTCCATTTGGCGCGGAATTTCGAACCGGAAACGTCAACCGAAACCACTTCGAACTGAGCGGTTTTGTGCAGTTGCACGCCAACGATCAGATCCTGTGCCGCATTGAGTACGACCGTCAGTGGATCGCCGAGTTTGACGTCCGAGAAGGAAGATGAAGTTTGACCGTATACTTCAATCGATGGAGAAGTATAAGGAAGTGTTACCGTGTTCGTCGCGTCTACCTGCAATTTGAGTGTCTTGGCCGTTGTATTATTTTCGAGCAGCGTACCGGTATAACTGCCGATCAAGGAAACCGATACGGCAATTCTGCCGCTGTCATTCGATCCGCTGTAGGAAACGGTGATTTTCTTGCCTGTCGTAAGCAGAAGTTGAGCCGCTGCGGCATCCAGCTTCGTACCGTTCAAATCGTAACGTACATTGTCGCTCAAGTAGAAATTGTACGGCTTCGCCGCCGCATCATACACGGACAAGGACTTCGTCTTGGCAATATAGCCCGCCACCGTTACGCCGGCCACCGTTTGTACGCTGCGGTTGGTCACATGGATGTTGGTCACGTTGCCGTTGCTGTCCAGAGCCAGTGTCACAGCGTCGTCTTTTTGCAGGTCGTCCAATCCCGCATCCTTTAAACCATCAATCGTAACGGTTGCCTTGTCCGCCAAAAATTTGGCCTTTAGCTCACCGTTCTCGATGAATTGGATGGAGTCGTTCGCTTGGGTATAAACGTCAAATTTCCCGACCGCGGTCGTTTGAACCGGCTTTGCCATTTGGATGCTCTTCACGACGCTGGCGACGACTTCGTAGGTAACGGTGTCTCCCACTTTCAAGTCGTCCTTTAAGACATAAACGTCACCTCGTTTGAACGTGGCTTGCGGGGATACCGACAACGTCTCTTTGGTTCCCGCTGCATCGCTCACCTCAAGGGTTCCGGCGGCGGCGTTCCAGGCTGTGACCGTTCCGGTTCCGGTTTTGTTGATGACGCTCTGTTTCACTGTGATGGCGAGGATTTGCGGTTCTTTACGGACCGTATCCAACTTGAGACTAATCGCAGAACCTACCGGGATATCCTTCAGCGCGATCGTCTTGCCTTGCGCATCCGTCACAACTGGTGGATGAGCGGTATCGTACGTATAAGGCTCATAATTGTCTCCGACCAACAGCGTCAATTTCGGTGCTTCGGTATGTATCCGGGTCAGCGTACCGTCAACCGACTTTACCTTGGCCGTATCGTCCACTTGCTCCACGTATCCGATCGATCCGTCTCCGCCGCTGATCAGGATCGCCTTGCCGTAAAGCTTCAAAGAGGCAAGCGTACCCGGCTTGTCCGAATCGTAACGGCCGATCATGGTCGAAGGTGTAATCGTGTAGTCGTGAATGGTGCCGTCGTCATGCAACACGCTCAGTTTGCCGGCAGCGATGGATAGCAGCATGCCGGACACTTGTCCGGAATAAGCCGTCGCGATTTTCGTTTCCGCCTTGCTGAACAAAGTGGCGATGGCCGCACGGGTGATCGGAGATTTCGGTTCGAAAGTCGTCGGCGTCACACCGGCAACCAGCCCTTCTTGAACGGCAGTCAGCACATAGGCCCGAAGCTTGGCATCCATTTTGCCGTTATCGGAGAATGCAGTCGCTTTGCCCGCATTCGTGGCCGCTTCCGATTCTTTGGCAATGGCACGAACGAGCAGACGGGCGACCCATTCGCGGGAAGCGGGGGTTTTGCCCCAGGGCTTGCCTTTCTCCTGATTGGCAAGAGCATACTCTTCGTCCGCCAGCAAAAGCTTTCTCTTAAAAGCCTCCACAACGTAAGGCTTCGCATATTCGTCCACTTGGAATGTTCCAGGGAATGCGATGCTGCCCGAGCTTGCCATTTGGTCAGTGGCACCCATGAATTTGAGCGCGACAATTACGGCGTCCTCCCGCTTAATGGAGTCGTTCGGCCGAAATTTTCCTTCGCTTCCGCGAATGATGTCTTGCAGCGCCAATTTCACGACATGTTTCTCTGCCCAGTGGCCCGCTTTCACATCGCTGAACGGATTGGCGGCGGCTGACACGGTAGAAACCGACCATGCTGTGCCGGTCCATACAAAAGCAGCCAAAGTGATGGCGAGAACCGTTCTTTTCAAATGAGTCTTGATTTCCATCCGTTAACTCTCCCCGACATAGATATGCCGGCCCCCTGATCGGGGGCCGGTTTGAATTACTGTAAATTGAAATATTGTTTGAACGATGTTGCGATGGCTGCGGCGACCCGGTTTTGCAACGCATCGGTGAACAACTGCGGTCCATCCGAGTCATTGGACAAATATCCGGTCTCAAGCAGAACGGCGGGCATCGTCGTGTATTTGATCACTTTAAAATTGGCGGTTCGGACGCCGTTGTCCTTAAAGCCCGTAGCCGCAACGGCATTCTTGTGAAGCAGCCTGGCGAACGCTTGACTGTTCGCTCGGGTGTAATAGGTTTCCGTTCCATTGGTGGCCTTGTAATAGCTGTTGGCATGCACCGACAGGAACAGATCGGCCTTCAAGGAATTCGCCAGATTGACCCGGTCGTCCAAAGTAGGGTATACATCGGATTCACGGGTAAGCACGAGGTTGATCCGAGGATCATTTTCCAGAAGCGCCTTCACCTTCATGACGACGGAAAGATTGAATTCTTTCTCCCAATGTCCCGTCACGCTCGCAGCTCCAGGATCCGATCCGCCATGACCGGCGTCAAGGACGATGGTGTAGCCGGATTTGCCAGGTTGTGAAGTTTCCGGCTTCTTCAAATTGATGCGAAGCTCGCCATTGAGGGCGTCGTTCTTCACATCGTATCCCCACGTTTGACTGAGGTCGAGAACGACGCGCACGGTATTGGGATTGTTCTGATACTGCGAGAATCGAATCTTCTGAAGCGCTTCGTGTCCGGTAACCGCAAGCTCTGCGATTTGACCGACGGCAGGAAGGCCATTCGTAAACATTGGTGTTTGATCCGCCGTGAAATCCGCCGCGAACTCCGCGTTAGGCAAATCGATGACGATACGATCCGGACCGCTGAATACACTCGTCGTGGGTGCAGTCAATCCGTCGTATGTAATGACGACTGCGTCCGGTTCGTAACGAATTTGGTGCAGATGCGCGGGGATGACGGTCGGCGTTGTTTGACCTCCGCCGGTTTGATCCCCCGTTCCTCCGGTGCTTCCGTTGCCGTCCGAACCATCTACGACTCCGATTAAGCCGCCATCAGGGGGAGTCGTACCTGTTTGCGAGCCGGTGCCGGTTCCTGTACCTGTTCCGGGTGCCGGAGTGGTTGGAGTACCTGGTCCCGGAACTGGAGTCGGTGTAGTACCTGTACCTGCTCCCGGATCTGGGGTCGCCGGGGTTCCAGTACCGGTTCCTGCACCTGTGCCGGTATCTGTTCCCGGAGTAGGGACGGCGCCTGTACCGTTTCCGTTGCCGCTACCTGTTCCGGTGTCGCCGGGTGCAGCGTCCGTATAAAGAAACGCCGACTTGCTCGAGTTATCCCACATGATTTGCAGGCCGAGCGTCTCTCCGACAAACCGAATCGGAATGAGCGTGGTGTCCGACTGCAGTTTCGGCGGTTCCGTCATGGTGACGGATTTTCCGTTGACATTGGCTTTCTTGTTGTTCAACGTCATCTGGATCAAGGTGGAATTTTGCTTCACCGACACGATTTTCTTCTTCTTGTCGAAGCTCACCTTGTAACCCAGATTCTCCGCGACCGTTCGAACCGGCACCAAGACGGACGCGCCCGACATTACGGGAGGCACTTTCGCCTGTAGCACCTTTCCGTTCAAATACAGCGTGGGTGCAGCGGCGGCCTTCTTGGAAACGGCTGCGCTAGCCCCTCCGATGTTTGCGAATAGAATGAGGACAGTGACGAACAACAGGGAAATCCACTTCTTCATGCTTCACCTCGGTGTTAAATTCTGCTTAAGTCGACCGTACCGGAAAGCGGCGGCCTTTCCGGCTTGTCCACGTGAAGTTAGACGTCTGACGCTATCAAAAGTTGCGAGAAAACAGGAAAAAAAGGCCCTTTGACCCGAATTTTGCCGTTTCGGGGTCAAAAGACCTGTTTTTATACCCGATATTCGTCGAACCGAACCTGGCGCCGGTTTAGATTCCTGCGGCGGTCCGTCTGGACTCGAAAGCCGAGATCGCATCCTCGTGCTTCAGCGTCAGACCGATATCGTCCAACCCTTGAAGCAGGAATTGACGGCGATGCTCATCGAGTTCAAACGGAATACTCAGCCCGGACCCATCCGTGATGACTTTGCGCTGCAAGTCGATCGTTAGCTCATATCCTTCGCGGGCCGCGGTCCGCTGGAACAATTGCTCCACTTGCTCCTCGCTCAGCTTAATCGGCAGAATGCTGTTCTTGAAGCAGTTGTTATAAAAAATGTCGGCAAACGACGGGGCAATGACACAGCGAAAACCGTAGTCCAGGATCGCCCATGGCGCATGCTCGCGTGACGATCCGCAGCCGAAGTTGGCGCGGGAAATCAGCACCGAAGCACCTTGGTAACGAGGCTGATTGAGGCTGAAATCGGGAATGACATTCCCCTTCTCGTCCCATCTCCATTCGAAAAACAAGAATTGGCCAAAGCCGCTTCTTTCGATCCGTTTCAAAAATTGCTTGGGTATAATGGCGTCGGTATCTACGTTCACCCGGTCAACCGGAGCGACGAGACCCGTCATTGTGACAAATGGTTGCATTTCGATGCCTCCTCCTTCTGTTATGCCGTCACTTCGGACTTGAATTCCCAATGGCGAACGTCGACGAATCGTCCGGCGATTGCAGCGGCTGCCGCCATCTCGGGCGAGACCAGATGCGTACGTCCGCCGCGGCCTTGGCGCCCTTCGAAGTTCCGGTTGGAAGTCGAGGCGCAGCGCTGTCCAGGCTGCAGAACGTCCGGGTTCATGGCCAGGCACATGCTGCAACCGGCATCGCGCCATTCGAAGCCCGCTTCGGTGAAGATGCGGTCGAGGCCTTCTTTTTCCGCTTGGATCTTCACCCGGCCGGAGCCCGGCACGACGATGGCGGTCACATTGGAGCTGATTTTGTGACCTTTGGCTACGGCTGCCGCGGCGCGCAGATCTTCGATCCGGCCGTTCGTGCAGGAGCCGATAAACACATAGTCGATCGGAATTTCCGTCATCGGAGTTCCCGGTACAAGGCCCATGTATTCGAGGGCTTTGGCTGCGGCTTTGCGTTCGTTTTCGGTCGGGAGCTGTTCCGGAACCGGGACGGCCTTCGTAATGTCGGTTCCCATGCCCGGGCTGGTGCCCCAAGTGACTTGCGGAACAAGCGTATCGACGTCGAATTCCATCACCGTGTCGTAAGATGCTCCTTCGTCCGTACGAAGCGCCGACCAACGCGCTGCGGTCAGATCGAAATCGGCTCCCTGCGGCGCGTAATCACGGCCCCGGAGATAGTTGAAGGTCGTTTCGTCCGGAGCAATCAAACCGGCGCGTGCGCCGCCTTCGATGGACATGTTGCACACGGTCATACGCTCTTCCATCGAGAGAGTGCGAATCGCTTCGCCGGTATACTCGATGACATAACCGGTGGCAAAATCGGTTCCGTATTTGGAGATAAGTCCCAAAATTAAATCTTTGGCCGTGATACCCGGGCGACGTTTGCCGGTAAACCGTACTTCCATCGTCTTCGGCTTCGCTTGCTGAAGGCATTGCGTAGCGAGAACGTGTTCCACTTCGCTTGTGCCGATCCCGAACGCCAGCGCGCCGAACGCTCCATGCGTGGAAGTGTGGCTGTCGCCGCAGACAATCGTTTTGCCCGGGTGGGTCAATCCCAATTCCGGTCCCATGACGTGCACGACGCCTTGGTCAGCCGAGCTCAGGTCATACAGCTTGACGCCGAACTCTTGGCAGTTGTCGGTCAAGGTGTCGACTTGCTGCTTGGAGATCGGATCCGAAATGTTAAAGCGGTCCTTCGTCGGCACATTGTGGTCCATCGTCGCGAACGTCAAGTCCGGACGGCGCACCTTCCGGCCGCTCAAGCGCAAGCCTTCGAACGCCTGAGGAGACGTCACTTCGTGCACAAGATGCAGATCGATGTACAAAATGCTTGGCTTGCCCTCTTCCGCCATGATGACGTGGTTGTTCCAAATCTTTTCAAACATCGTTTGTTTACTCATGTTTTCTCACCCCGCAATAGGTCTGTTTAATCATGTAACGATCATACCATTCCCTCCTTCATTGTTCCAAGATATAATATCTATAAGGTTAATAGTTACGTACTATAATGAGGAGGTTTTAAAATTGGAGTTTCGGCAATTGCAATACGCCATCCAAATCGCCGCGGAACGCAACTTCTCCCGTGCGGCGGAAAAACTGCACATCGCCCAGCCTTCGCTCAGCCAGCAGCTGTCCAAGCTGGAGAAAGAATTGGGCGTCCTTCTTTTTAAAAGAAGCACGAACTCGGTCGAGATGACGCATGCGGGTTCTGTATTCGTGTCCAAGGCCCAAGCGATCATAGACATGACCGAGCAGCTTCGCAAGGAAATGGAGGACATGGCGGACCTGCGCAAAGGCCGCCTCGTCGTGGGAAGCCTGCAGATTACCGGATCGCATGTGCTTCCGAACGTACTGCCCGCGTTTCGCGCCGCTTACCCCGAAATCGAAATCGTGTTGATCGAGGAAACGACCAAACGACTGGAAGAATTGACCGCATCCGGAGAGACGGACGTCAGCTTGCTTTCCCTTCCGTTGCAGGAGCCGGCGCTAGACTATCAGCCGATCATTGAAGAGGAAATTTGTTTGGCCGTCCCTCCGGATCATCCTTTGGCTTCCCTTACGAAGAAGGCGGTTCCGCTCGGCAGCTTGCGGCAAGAGCCGTTTATCCTGCTCAAAAAAGGGCAGGGATTCCGTGCCATTGCCCACAAGCTGTGTCTGGAGGCCGGTTTCGAACCGAACGTCGTTTTTGAGAGCGGCAATATCGATACGGTCCAAGCGCTGGTTGCGGCCGGAATGGGCATTGCCTTCGTACCCAGAATGATCGCGCGCAGCGACTGGCACGGGAGATCCCCCGTGTTTCTGCCGCTGGAAGGCCGTCCAACCCGGACGCTCGTCATCGCCTATCGCAAGGGCCGTTATTTGACCAACGCGGCGGAAGCGTTCATCAAGACATTCATGAGCTACGCCAAATCTTTCACAGAGTAACCCGCAATTCCAAATATGATATTTGTCATCTCCATAAGGTTACATTCGTGCGTATGGCCTTCTTACAGGACGCGGTACGATGAGATCACGTCACCCGAGACCGACGACGCCACAAAGACAATCATACAAGGAGTGAGGCTAGTGAATGCGGCCATCCAACTAGAAAAGCTAACCAAAATATATAAGGGAATACGGGCGGTCGACGAAATGTCGCTGACGGTGGAAGCCGGCACGGTCGTTGCGCTGCTAGGCCCCAACGGCGCCGGCAAAACGACGGCAATCTCCATGATCCTCGGCCTGCAGGAGCCGACAAGCGGCAAGGTGAAGCTGCTCGGAGGCGATCCCCGTGACCAGAAAATCCGCAACCGGATTGGGGCGATGCTGCAAGAAGTCAGCGTGATCGACAACCTGAAAGTTTCGGAGACGATCGACCTGTTCCGCCACTATTACGCGAACCCGCTTGCGCTCGAACAGCTGCTGCTCATTTCGGGCCTGCAAGGCGAAAAGGACAAAATGGCGACAGCGCTGTCTGGCGGGCAGCAGCGCAGGCTGGGGTTCGCACTCGCGGCAGCGGGCGATCCGGAAGTGATCTTTCTGGATGAGCCGACTGTCGGCATGGATGTCGCTTCCCGACAGTTGTTCTGGGATACGGTCCGCGCCATGGCCACCAGAGGCAAAACCGTTGTGCTCACGACTCACTACCTGGAAGAAGCGGACAACTTGGCCGATCGGATCGTCGTGATCAATCACGGCAAGGTGATCGCCGACGGAACGCCGAGTGAGATTAAAGCCAATACCACGGGACGGGTCATCTCGTTCACGGCAGGCGCGGCGGTGACGACCGAATCGCTGCAGGCGTTGCCGGGTGTGACGGATGTCGAATGGAACGGCAAACGGGTGAAGTTGTTCAGCCCTAATACGGACAGCCTGATTGCGGCCTTGGTGCAACAACGCATCGATATGCGGGATATCGAAATTCAAAGCGGCGGTTTGGAAGATGCCTTCCAAGCACTCGTCCAATCCGCGAACGGTTAACAAAGGAGCGAACAGACGATGAATACGACGATGAAAGCCACGATGGCACAATGTAAAGCGGAACTGCTCAGAACGCTGCGGAATAAAAGGTTTGTCTTTTTCTCGGTCATCATGCCGGTCGCCTTTTTCTTCCTTTTCACAAGCACGATGGACAATAGGAAGATCGGCAATGTCGACTGGTCCGCTTATTACCTCATGTCCATGACCGTTTACGGCGTCATCGGGGCCAGCCTGACCTCGTTCGCTCAACGGATTTCCAAAGAACGATCGCAAGGATGGATCCGGCTGCTGCGTATCACTCCGCTCCCAGCTTCGTCTTACATTTTCTCGAAATTGGCGACACAGGGCTTCATTAACCTGTTCATTATCCTGAACATGTTCATCGTCGGAGGTCTCGGCAAACACATTAACTTGCCGGCCGCGGCCTGGCTGGAAAGCGGCTTATGGATTTGGATCGGCGGATTTTCCTTCATGTCTCTGGGCGTGCTTCTGGGTTCGATGCGGAATCCGGACGCTGTGCAGGTGATCACTTTGATTGTATATATGGGTCTTTCCATTTTGGGCGGGCTTTGGTTCCCGACGACTTCGATGTCGAGCACCATGCAAACGATCGCCAAGTTCACCCCGACCTACCGGCTTGGCCAAGGAGCCTGGAACGTGATCGGAGGAAGCGCGATCGATTGGAGCGGAGTCGGAATATTAGCTGCTTACGTCATCGTCTTTATGCTATTATCGTCGTATATCATGAAGAGACAGGAAGCGGTATAAAATGCCGAAACGCGGCATGCGGTCCCAAGAGGGGCCGCCTTTTCTCTTTTCCTTCATCTGGCTGGCGTATATGCTTTTTCCGATCTATTCCATCCTGCAGCAGCCCTTGCAAGAAAGGATTATCGGATTTACGCTGCTCGTCGTTTTTGCGGTCATCTATCTTTACAGTTTCCGATACCGTCGGGGGCGATTGCTGACGATCCTGGGGCAAATCGCCATCGTCGGTTTTTTCGCCTATCGCTATGATATAAACTTTTTGTTTTTGGCCTTTTACCCTTCGCCGGTCATCGGGTCGTTGGTCGAGCTTAGACAAATTGCGATCGCCTTCGCCGCGCTGCTTTCCATGTTTACGTTTATCGGCTGGTATCATCATCTCTTTACGGACACCAACGAAATGCTGCAGCTGCTGCCGGCTCTTCTCGTGATGGTGCTCATGCCCGTGATGATCCGGATCGGACGACGGTCCTCGGAGCTCAAGAACAAATTGAACTTAGCCAACGAGGAAATTGCCCGGTTGTCCAAGAATGAGGAACGGCAGCGAATTTCCCGCGACTTGCACGATACGCTGGGTCACACGTTGTCGCTCATTACGCTAAAGAGTGAGCTTGCTGAGAAGCTGATCGCCAAACATCCGGAAAAGGCAGCTCAGGAGGTCAGAGATGTTCAAATGACCTCCAGGGCGGCGCTCAACCAAGTCCGTCAGTTGATTTCCGGCATGAATGCCGTCACGGTGCGGGACGAAATCTCGCATGCCAAACAGATTTTGGCGGCTGCGGGAATGAACCTTGACTTGCGGGATCACCTGACGGAATCCGATGCCGCACCTCCGCCGCTGATCGACAATATCCTGGGCATGTGTTTGCGGGAAGCGGTAACCAATGTGGTGAAACACAGCCGCGCCCGTCTTTGCTCGGTCGACTGGAAGGAGACGCCGGATGTTTTCGTGCTGACTGTCGCCGACGATGGAATCGGTGCCGACGCCTCAACCTGTTCGGCAGACACGACCAAAAACGGCTTAAAAGGCATGCGGGAGCGGCTCAAGCTGGTGGAAGGCCAATTGGCATTTGAGTCGGCTGCGGGACGCGGAACCCACGTCACGTTTACCGTGCCTCTTGTCACCAAGTCGATGGAAACGGAGGTGCGGGACCTATGAAAGTGATCGTAGCCGAGGATCAGGGAATGCTTCGGGGCGCACTCAGCGCACTGCTCGATCTGGAGGACGACATCGAGGTTGTCGGTCAGGCCGAAAACGGCGAACAAGCGCTCGAACTCATTCGTTCCCTTCGACCGGATCTTTGCGTAATGGACATTGAGATGCCGAAAATGACAGGTTTGGATGTGGCCGAGCGGTTAAAAGAGGATCGTGATCCTTGCCGCGTCGTCATTCTGACGACGTTCTCCCGGTCGGGCTATTTCCAGCGGGCTTTGCGGGCCGGTGTCGGAGGGTTTCTGCTGAAAGACTCTCCCATTAACGAGCTGGCCGCCGCCCTTCGCACCGTATATGCCGGCAAACGGGCCGTCAGCTCGGAACTGGCGCTATCCGCCTTCGAAGCGGAGAATCCGTTAACCGAACGCGAACGCGAAGTGCTCAAGCTGGCCAGGGAGGGACTGCCCGCTGGCGATATCGCTGGACGGCTCTTTTTATCCGCAGGTACCGTGCGCAATTATTTATCTGAAGCGATCCAAAAGCTGGAGGCCAAAAACCGGATCGACGCGATCGGCATTGCGGAGAGAAACGGCTGGCTGGACTAACCATTCCCACAAAAGTGACGCTAGCCTTCGCAGTTTATTCCGATTACTTTTGGGGGAGCCCCCGATTAACCTATTCATATAAATGGGGCCGCCGGTCGTCGAACACGGGGATGCGTCCGCGCACCTCGTCGACAAGCGAAAGATCGATTTCCGCTGTCAGGATGGTCTCTTCTTCCCCGGCTTCCGCGATGACTTCTCCCCATGGATCGATCACCATCGAATGACCGAAAAAGGCGGTTTCCCCGCTTAAGCCGACCGTGTTGCAGGAAACGACGAACATTTGATTCTCGATCGCCCTCGCCTGCAGCAGCGTC
Organism: Cohnella sp.; assembly: GCA_028287445.1. Classification (GTDB taxonomy): domain Bacteria; phylum Bacillota; class Bacilli; order Paenibacillales; family Paenibacillaceae; genus Cohnella. The sequence goes on along the minus strand of JAQBPQ010000145.1, from coordinate 16,225 downwards.
CGCCAGTGGTGAAGACGGGGATGCGGCCACTCAGCCGGGACGAACAGGATTTTAGCGCCTCCCAAGGCCAGTTTGCGGGCCAGCTCCGGGAAGCGGATGTCGTAACAGATCATAACCGCGGCCGGTGTTCCGTCGAGGTCGAACTGTCCCGGGCGCTCTCCCGCCTGCAAATGGAGATGTTCGTTCATCAACCGGAATAAATGAATCTTCGAATATTCCGCGGATTCCCGTCCGGTTCGGTCGAATATATGGACCGTGTTCGTTACACCTTCGCTCCGTTTCTCCGCAATGGAACCGGCGATGACTGCAACTCCATGTTCGCGGCAAAAAGCCGAGATCACCGACTTTGTTCTCTCCCCTTGCGGATCTGCCAATTCTCCGATTCGGTCCAACGCATATCCGGTGTTCCACATTTCCGGCAGCACCAGAAGATCCGGCTTGGGCTCACGTGCGGCAGCTTCCTCCAGTTGCAGCTCCATTTTCACAAAATTGCTCTCCGGATTTCCGGCTTCAATGTTCATTTGAATGAGCGCCAGGCGCACACGATTGGACATTCTCTCAACTCCCGTATCGATGACTGGAATGCTCTCATCGTACCCCATCCGCGCACGCTGCGGCAATACGGGCAGGCTATGCGAATCCGTTGCCGTAACCCCGCCTTTGTGCTACATTACTCCTATCCTTTTTGACGGAGCGTGAAATGATACCATGTCTTTCCCGATCATTCCCGCGGAGCGGCTTAGGATGCTGCCCGAACAGTTTTTTGCCGCCCTCGCGGCCAAAGCGAACGCCCGGGTCGCCATGGGCCGGGATGTCATCAACCTCGGTCAGGGCAATCCGGATCTCCCGACACCTGCTCCTATCGTACAATCCTTGCAGCGGGCTGCCGAAAACCCCACATATCACAAATACCCGCCGTTCCGCGGCTTTCCTTTTTTGAAGGAAGCGGTGGCGAAGCGATATCTTGAAGATTACGGGGTCGAGTTGGATCCGGAGAAAGAAGTGGCGATTCTGTTCGGCGGCAAAACGGGGCTTGTGGAAATCAGCCAATGTCTGCTGAATCCCGGGGATGTCTGCCTTGTGCCGGATCCCGGTTACCCGGATTACTGGTCCGGTGTGGCGATGGCGGAAGCGAAGATGGTTTACATGCCGCTACAAGCGGCAAACCAATTTCTGCCGGACTACAGCAAGCTCGATCCGGAGTCACTCCAGCAGGCCAAGCTGATGTTTCTGAACTATCCGAACAACCCGACCTCTGCAATCGCAACCCCGGCTTTTTATGAGGAAACGGTTGCTTTCGCACGTGAACACGGCATCGTGGTAGCCAGCGATTTCGCTTATGGAGCCATCGGCTTCGACGGCCAACGGCCGGTAAGTTATCTGGAAACGCCGGGTGCCAAAGAAGTCGGGGTCGAGTTTTATACCCTGTCCAAGACTTACAATATGGCCGGTTGGCGGGTAGGTTTTGCGCTCGGTAATCATCATGTGGTCGAGATGTTAAACCTCATCCAGGATCATTACTATTGCAGCTTGTTCGGAGGCATCCAGGAAGCGGCGGCCGAGGCGCTGACAGGGCCGCAGAACTCAGTGGCTGAACTGCTGGCCGTGTATGAACGCCGCCGGGACGCTCTCTTCGGCGCGTTGGACCGGATCGGCTGGCAGGCGGACAAGCCGGCAGGCTCTTTCTTCTGTTGGCTGCCCGTTCCACAAGGCTATACGTCCATGTCGTTCGCCAATCTCGTGTTGGAAAAGGCGGACGTCGTCGTTGCACCGGGCACAGGCTTCGGTGCAGGCGGAGAAGGATATGTGCGGCTTGGCCTGCTCGCTTCAGAGGAACGGCTCGTGGAAGCCGCGGAACGAATTGGACGGCTGAACTTGTTCTAACAAGGCGATCCGCCTCATTCGCCCAGAATGCGGCGAATCGTCTCCACCTCCCCAAAGGCCGTTGCCGGCAGAAGATCATCCGTAATTCGGCTCCTTTACAAGGCATGTGGCGCATGGTATTCTGAGGAAAACGCGTTGACGGGAACGAAGAAGCGATTCCGGGCATGTCCAGAGAGTAAATTCCGAAGGCTGAAAGAATTTACCTTGACCCCCGCCTCCCCCCACCCCCGAGCGGCCGGCGACGACCCGGACGGTGCCTGCTGTTATCAGGTTGAAAGCGGACGTGTCTTGCGGAACAGCGCATGGGCGTCAACGAAGGTGGTACCGCGGAAGCCGAGCTTCCGTCCTTTGAGGACGGAAGCTTTTTGATTTTGCTTTGAAGTGAAAGGTTGGATGCAGTCATGGCACAACGAATCGTCATCAAAATTGGCAGCAGCTCGCTGACCTCGGACGAAGGCGGATTGAATCGCGACAAAGTTTGTTTTATCGCGAATGAACTTGCCGCTCTGCACGCAATTGGTCATCAAGTGCTGCTCGTGACATCCGGTGCGATTGCAGCCGGGTACCGCCGGATCGGCTATCCGGCAAGGCCCAAGCTCGTACACGAGAAGCAAGCCGCGGCCGCCGTCGGCCAGGCGCTGCTCATGCAGGCTTATCAGGAAGGATTTGAGGCACACGGGGTTGCCGTGGCGCAAATCTTGCTTACCCGTCCCGATTTCGGCAATCGCAGCCGCGCCCAGAATGCGCAGCGGACCATCGAGGAGCTGCTGACGCAGCGGGTTATCCCCATATTCAATGAAAACGACTCGGTTGCGGTGGATGAGCTCAAATTCAGCGAGAACGACACGCTGTCCGCGCTGGTAGCGAACTTGGTCAAAGCGGACGGACTTTATCTATTAACGGACATGGACGGCCTTTACACCGCCGATCCCCGCAAGTCGCCGGATGCGGTGAAGATCGGCCGCGTCGACGTCATCTCCGACGACCTGTACCGGATCGCCAGCGGAGCCGGCTCGTCGCTCGGTACGGGAGGCATGCGTTCCAAAATCGAAGCGGCACGCATTGCCATGCAAGGCGGCGTTCCGACCTTCATCGGCCAGATTGCGGAACCGGGTGATTTGAAGATGGCGGTGGATGGAGACGGTAAAGGGACCTATTTTTCCAAGTCCCTTCACTCGCTTTCCGCCAAAAAGAAATGGATCGGCTTCCTGTCCGTGCCGCAAGGCCGGATTGTCGTCGATTCCGGAGCCGAATCCGCACTGCTCCGAGGGGGCAAAAGCCTTTTGCCCGCGGGCATCACGAGCGTCGAAGGCGATTTTCATACCGGTGATGTCGTGGAAGTCGCGGGTCCCGAGGGGCGTACACTTGGGCGTGGTGTTACGCATTACGACTCCTGGCAGATTACCGCCGTGGCCGGACTTGGCAGCGAGGAAGCGATGCGGCGGGTGGAAGTCGGCCGCGTGGAAGTCATTCACCGCGATGATTGGGTCGCGACCCCGATTATGAAGGAGGCTGGTTCCCGTGAGTGAAGTGGTTGCCCAAGCGCAAGCGGCCAAAGATGCCGCAGCTGTGATCGGCGGATTGCCGACAGAAGCGAAAAATGAGGCTCTTCGCAAAATGGCGAATGCACTCGTTGCGAATACCGGGATTATTATAGCCGCCAACGAAGAGGATCTGATCCGGGGAAGGGAGCAAGGTACCTCGCCTTCCCTGCTCGACCGGCTGAAACTAACGGAGGATCGAATCGCTGCCATTGCAGAAGGCGTGCTTCAGATCGTCGATCTGAAGGATCCGGTCGGCGACTTACTGGAGGAGTTCCATCGGCCGAACGGCCTGCGGATAGAGAAGTTGCGTGTACCGCTCGGCGTGATCGGGATCATCTACGAAGCCCGCCCCAACGTGACGGTGGACGCCGCTGCCCTCTGCCTCAAAACGGGCAATTCCGTCGTGCTCCGAGGCGGATCTGCCGCTCTTTCCTCCAATCGGAGCATCGTCCGGGTGCTCCGCGAGGCGCTTGCCGGCTCGGACATTCCGCCAGACGCCCTGCAGCTCATCGAAGACCCGGGCCGGGGCTCGGTGGATCAAATGTTGAAGCTGAACGGCCTGATCGATGTGATCATTCCCCGTGGCGGGGCCTCTCTGATTCAGACCGTCGTCCAAAATGCCACAGTACCCGTCATCGAGACCGGGGCCGGTATTTGCCATACCTATATCGACAATACCGCCGACCCGGCGATGGCCGAAGCGATCGCGCTTAATGCCAAGGTGCAGCGTCCTTCCGTATGCAACTCGATGGAAACACTGCTGGTACAAGAAGCTTTTGCGGGCCGTCATCTCTCCTCGATCGCCTCTGCCTTCCGTGAAGCCGGCGTCGAGTTAAGAGGATGCGAGCGGACAAGGGAGTTGGCAGACGGGGTGATCCCGGCAACGGAACAAGACTACGCGACTGAATACAACGACTACATTTTGAACATCAAAGTGGTAGACGGTTTGGACGAAGCTTTGTCCCACATCCGCCGGTTCGGTACGCAGCATTCCGAATGCATTGTGACGGAAACGCAAAGCAGCGCAGACCGGTTTCTGCGGGAGGTTGACGCTGCGGCCGTGTACCATAATGCTTCTACCCGCTTCACGGACGGATTCGAATTTGGTTTCGGCGCAGAGATCGGAATCAGCACGCAGAAGCTGCACGCCCGCGGTCCGATGGGGCTGCCGGCTCTTACTTCGACCAAATACCGAATCGTCGGCACCGGGCAAATTCGCACGTAAGGAGCATGAACATGAAAGATGTATCTTTTTCCCCTATAAGCAGTGTCTCGATTTGTTTTTATGGTGCCGGCTCGATGGCCGAAGCCATCTTCCGCGGTCTGATCGAAGCCGGGCTCTCAAAGGCGGATCGGATCACCGTGGTGAACCGCCAAAATGCGGACCGGCTCAGAGAACTTCATCAGCGTTATGGCGTCGTTCCTGCGATGGGAGAGCAGGCCAAACAAGATGCTCTGCGGACTTCGGACATCATTGTGCTCGGCATGAAACCGAAAGATTCGGCGGCTGCCTTACGGTCTCTGGCTCCTCTTCTCCGGCCGGAGCAGCTCATCATCTCCGCCATTGCCGGACTGTCCATCGATACGATCGTTACACTGCTTGGCGGCAACAAAGCGATTGTCCGCACGATGCCTAACACGTCCAGTACGATCGGGCTAGGCGCTACAGGCATCAGCTTCTCTGCCTCCGTGTCGCCGATGCAGCAGGAGCTGGCGCTGGCCATGTTCGGCGCGGTAGGCATCACCACGGTCGTTGAAGAACCGTTGATCGAAGCGGTCAACGGGGTTTCGGGCACCGGTCCCGCCTATGTGTATTACCTGATGGAAGCCATGATCACTGCCGGCGTGGATTTGGGATTAACGCGGGAAGCCGCGCGCGAATTGACCGTCCAGACCGTCCGCGGCGCAGCCGAAATGGTGAGTAGAACGGGAGAGGATCCGGCCGACCTGCGGAGAAAAGTGACGTCTCCCGGCGGAACGACGCAGGCGGCGGTCGACACGCTGGAACGGTATCGTTTTCAGGAAGGAATGAACGCCGCCATCCTCCGATGCGCCGAAAGAGCGAGGGAAATGGGCGAGGCTATCCGCAGCGAGGCGACCAACCCGTAAGGGATTGTGGATGATGAAGGAAAGAAGGTGCCCCTATGAACCAAAACGGATATAGCAAGGCGACATACCGGCTATATGACGATACCGCCGACTTTCAACAAAAAGCGCTCGGCATCGCCGTCGGCCTGACCGTCGGCAGCTGGACCGAGCTGCCGGAAACCGCGAAACGGCAGATGGAGAAGCATTTGGGACAGGTGGTGTCCGTCGATGTTCATGAACCCGACAACACCGCATCTGGCGAACGTTGCGCCGATATCACCATCGCCTATCCCGACCTGAACTTCAGCCGGGATCTTCCGGCGCTTCTCGTGACCGTTTTCGGCAAGCTGTCGATGGATGGTCGCATCAAGCTCCTGGATCTGCAGCCATCGGAAGAATTCCTCAGTGCCTTTCCGGGACCGAAATTCGGCGCCGCCGGCGTACGTGACTTGCTTGGGGTTCATGACCGGCCGCTTGTCATGAGCATTTTCAAATCCGTGATCGGTTACGACTTGGACGGGTTACGGGAACAATTCCTGCAGCAGGCGCTGGGTGGCGTGGATTTGATCAAGGACGATGAGATCCTGTTCGAAAATCCGCTCAGTCCGCTGGAGAAACGCGTAAAAGTTTGTATGGATGCCGCAAGGGAAGCGCACGACACGACCGGTCAGAAGCTCATTTACTTCACCAACTTGACGGGATCCACATTTAAGCTTCGCGATCATGCCAAACGTGCCATCGAAGCGGGTGCGAACGGCTTGCTGTTTAACGTGCTATCCTACGGTTTTGACGCTTTGGCCGAACTGGCTGCCGATCCGGACATCCGCGTGCCGATCGCCGCGCATCCGGCGATGGCCGGCGCTTTGTACCCGTCACCGTATCATGGAATCGCCGCACCTCTGCTGCTCGGTAAACTCATGCGCATCGCCGGAGCCGACCTCTCCTTGTTCCCTTCTCCCTACGGCTCCGTCGTCATGCCCAAAGAAGAAAATCTCGCGGTGCGGGACGCGCTCCTAAGCGATAAGTTGCCGCAAGCGCCCGTATTTCCAGTCCCTTCCGCCGGTATTCATCCCGGACTGGTCCCTCTCATCCTGCGTGATTTCGGACCGGATGTGGTCGTCAACGCAGGCGGCGGCGTTCATGGCCACCCGAACGGAGCTGCCGCCGGCGGACAAGCTTTCCGCCAAGCGGTCGACGCCGTGCGAAACGGAACCTCGTTGGAAGCTTATGCCGAGAACCACCCGGAGCTCCGCTCCGCCATCGAACGTTGGGGGGTACGCACATCTTGAGCGCAGTGCCATCCGATACCCTTTTTCCTCGTCCGCCCGTCCTGTTTTGTGATTTCGACGGTACCATCACGTTGAGTGACAATATCGTGGCCATCATGCAGCGTTACAAGCCGGCCGGTGTCGAAGAGATCATCGACGAAATCGTCAAAGAAACCAAATCGATCCGGCAAGGCGTCGGCGCAATGTTTGCCCTGCTCCCCACATCCTTAAAAGAAGAAATTCGTTCCTTCGTGATTGAGACGGCCGGCATTCGCCCCGGATTCCCGGAATTACTCGCCTGGTGCAAGCAGCATAATGTCCCGTTTTATGTCACGAGCGGAGGGATTGACTTTTTCGTCTATCCGCTGCTGGAGCCGTTCGGTATTCCATCGGACCATATCTACTGCAACGGGAGTGATTTCGAAGGACAACAAATCCGCATCACTTGGCCGCACGTCTGCGACGAGGAATGTGACAACGATTGCGGCATGTGCAAAACGACCGTCATCCGCCGCTTCCCACATGATGACTATTATCGCATCCTTATTGGGGACAGCATCACCGATTTTGCCGGAGCGAAGTTAGCCGATCTCGTGTTTTCCCGGTCACATTTGACGGATAAATGCCGCGAACTTGGTTTGCCGCATATCCCCTTCGAAACATTCCATGATATTGTCCGCCACTTGGATCAGGGAGGATTGTCCTCATGAGTTATGCGAATATGGGGTTGGAAGCGAAACAGAGAGTGCTCAGGGAATTAACGGAAATAAAAGCAGACTTCGCTTCCCGCGGTATGTTTGCCGGTACAAGCGGCAACCTGTCGATGCGAGTCGGACCGTTTGCGCCGGATTCGTTTCAATTCGCGATTACAGCCAGCGGCAAAGACAAGTCTTTGTCGACGCCCGAAGATTTTCTGTTCGTGGATCAGTCCGGCAATCCTTGCGAATCTACCCGATTAAAGCCATCCGCCGAAACGGTCATTCACTGCGAGATCTATCGTTTGACGGGCTGCGGAGCCATTTATCATACTCACTCTGTGTTCAATAACCTCGTTTCCGACCACTTCTGGAATCGCGGGGCCGTGCCGGTCGAGGGGGTCGAACTGATCAAGGCGTTTAACATTTGGGAAGAAGAAGCGGTGATCGACGTGCCGATCGTCTCCAATTTCTCCGATGTTCCCCGGATTGTGCCTGAGATCACGGAACGACTCGATCCGCGCATCCCTGGCATCTTGCTCCGTAAACATGGCGTCTATGCATGGGGACGAGACGGTTTCGAAGCCAAACGGCATATCGAGGCGTTTGAGTTTCTGTTTGAATACGTGTACCGTTTAGAACTGTTGAAGAAGGCAAAATAATCCACCCATCCGCTCTCCTTTTCATACAAAAAATCCCCTACCTCCGGCGGTAGGGGTTACAATGCCTTTATTCCCGCACAATTGTTCTTTTGTACGCGGTTTGCTTTCATCCGGCCATGACAAAGACCCGCCTTTGTTTGCGAAGGCGGGTCTTTGTCGGTCGGTCTTAACGGCCCGTTCGGAATTTTTGCGTATGGACGCGGGCTTCCTCTACGCTCGATACCCGGTTTCGGCTCCATTCGAGCAGAATGCGGTCGATGTAGCGAAAATGCAGCTTGCCGGCAAAGACGGATTCTTTCAGCGCGAACAACACCAAATCCTCGTCGTACTTGTCTTTATCGAGCCAGCCGTTAATCGTCTCCACTTCCATCGGTGACAAGGGCCGGCCGAATTCCTGTTCGAAAACGCCGAATAAATTGGTCGCACCGCCGAATACCGATGTTTTGGTGGCGGGCAGTCTCGGGGGATACTGAGGGTCTGACAGATCTCCCGTACCGGTCGAAGCTTCTCCGCCGCCGGTTCGCATGGGGAGTTCTCCGGCGGCGAGCAGCGCGCCGATTTTCTGGAACAGACCGGACAAGTTATAACGATCGGACTGAATGCCGGTCACCGGGTCGAATATTTCGTCGATGCCGACAAGCCCTTGTTTCATCAGCTTTTGCATCGCTTGTCCGACAACGCTGGGTGAAGAACCAAGCCGCTCCTGCAGCTGTTCCATGGTCGGAAACTCGTTTTGCTCCAGCTGCCGGAAAGCCAACAGTTGAATAAGGAGCATCACTTCCGTATCGCTTAGCTTCAGCGCGCGATAGGTACGCAGCAGAGCGTATGGCACGCTCGCCGCGCCATCCAAATAAGCTTCGGCCAATCCGCGCGCAATGCCCCCTCTACCTTCCATACGTTCTTTCCCCCTTATTTACGGATATAGCCGATAGAGCATTCGGGGGAACGCGATCGTTTCCCGGACATGATCAAGCCCGCAAATCCAAGCGACGGTACGTTCGAGTCCGAGTCCGAAACCAGAGTGCGGGACGGTGCCGTAACGGCGCAAATCCAAGTACCATTGATAGGCTTCTTGGGACAGCTCGTGTTCCTTGAACCGCTCCTCGAGCAGCGCAGGATCGTCGATACGCTGCGATCCGCCGACAATTTCCCCGTACCCTTCCGGTGCGATCATGTCCGCACAGAGCACCACATCCGGGCGATTCGGATCGGGTTTCATGTAAAAAGCCTTAATCGCGCTCGGATAGTGGGTGATGAACATCGGCCGGTCGAATTTCTCGGCCAGCGCCGTTTCATGCGGGGCACCGAAGTCCTCGCCCCAAGGCAGTTCCATGCCCAGTTCCTTCAGCATGACGATGGCTTCGTCGTAAGTAATCCGCGGGAATGGCGGCTTGACGCGTTCAAGTGCAGCAACGTCCCGTCCGAGCGTTTCGAGCTCCGGCTTGCAGCTCTCCAACACGCAGCTGACAACATGCGATACGAACTGTTCCTGCACGCGCAAGCTCTCTTCATGATCAACAAAGGCCATTTCCGGCTCGATCATCCAGAATTCGATCAGATGACGGCGCGTCTTCGACTTCTCCGCCCGGAACGTAGGCCCGAACGAATACACTTTACCCAGAGCCATCGCCGCGGCTTCCATATAAAGTTGGCCGCTTTGTGTGAGATAAGCGTCCTCGTCGAAGTATTTGATGTGAAACAATTCCGTCGTTCCTTCCGCAGAAGAAGGCGTCAAGATCGGCGGGTCCACGAGGGTGAATCCCCGCTGGTCGAAAAACCCTTGGATCGCCGAGATGATTTGCGCCCGGATCCGGAGAATGGCCCTTTGTCGCGGCGCACGCAGCCATAGATGGCGGTTGTCCATCAGAAAATCCACACCGTGTTCTTTTGGAGTGATCGGGTAATCGTGCGAGATCTGGATGATTTCCACGCCGGTGACGGACAACTCAAAGCCGGACGGGCTCCGCGGATCTTCTCGAACGACGCCTGTGACGTATAGCGAGCTCTCTTGGGTCAAACGGCTCGCTTCTTCCCACACTTGTTCCGAAACTTCTTCTTTGACGAGCACACCTTGGATAAAGCCGGTGCCGTCACGCAGCTGCAAAAATTGGATCTTCCCGCTCGAACGTCTGCGCGTCAGCCAGCACCCGAACGTCACGCTTTCTCCGATATGACGGCCGACTCCGGCAATATCGATTTTGTCCTTCATTTCCATTTGGATGGTCCCCTTCCTTACACCGATTCGGAAAGATTCCGTTCGGCTCACAAAGCTTCACTGATCGTCTCGATCACCAAATCACCCGGTTAAATTCTTATCATATCATATAAGCCGAATTATTTACGCGATAAGGAACGCATATCCTCAATCCAGCGATCCACGTAATGGCCTTCCGCCCACTGAATCATAATCACTTTTTCTCCTTGAGCCATCGGAAAGTTTAAAACTTGGCGGACGGTCGTACCCTCCCGGATATCCATCACCCGAATGACGTTTCCCGCCACGACGCCCAGAAGGTTGCCGTATGTAAATGCGTCTTGTGCCAACGGTTCGAATTGTTGAATTTGCTTCCAGCTCAAAGAGAGCTTATCTTGATTCACCACTTGAGCAGGCAGGATGTACTTGAGAGGCTGCTGTCCGTCACCGGAATCGGCTTCATGCAGCACCGGCACCCATTGGCCTGGGTTTCGGCCAATACTCCACTGATCCGCAGCGGCTGCAGAAGGATCCAGATTCGGAATCACTTCCTTCAGTAGAACGTGGGGTTCCTTCGCCGGATTAACCGATTTGGTGTTGATTTGATCAATCCGTTTGACCCGCCAATTCTGAGACAACTTTCCGGCTCCGTCGCGTAGGGTAGAGTCCAAAGACAAATATTGATTGCCTGCAAACTCCACCCGCTCCGAAAGCAAATTTGGAGGAACAATCACGGCAACGTCGGGTTTGCTGCCCTTCCGGTTCGTCACCTGGATGGCCTGCAGTCCTTGTCTGCCGTCGGAAGTGGATATCGTGGCGATATGCCAAAAATCCTGTTTGTAGGGCAAATAAAGCCCGGGGTTATCCGCTACCTTCTGCAATTGACCGGCTTCCGGTGCCACCAGAATGGTCCGGTAAGTGCTGTCGGTTCGGATTTGATTTTGAGTGCCGTCATTCCGTAAGCCGATGAGTAAACCGTACTTCTTAAGAGGCGCGTCGGAAGCCATAATCTCCATCGAGGCAAGAGGTGTGGAAACCGATTCGGCATTGGTGTCTGCCGGCTGTCCGCCTCCCCATTTTCCGGAAAAAAACCAGATGCCCAGCATGACAACCGCCATACATGCAAATGCGGCTGCGGGCAAACGCCAGATTGTTTTCCACGGGCGGCGGCGGCTCTCCTCTTCGATTCGCTTCTCAATCCGTTGACGGAGTCTGGCGTCGAAGCCATTGCGAGAGAGCGGTTCGGGCGCCAGTTGTTCTTTTAATTGTTCGTCATTCGGCTCCATCCACGCTCTCTCCCTTCATCTTCGATAGTTTTTGACGGGCATGAAACATCCGTGATTTCACGGTCCCTTCCGTCACACCGAGCACATCGGCCATTTCTTTCATGGAAAGTTGATAGTGAGCGAATAGAATCATCACTTCGCGATATTTGGCGGGCAGTTTCAATACCATTGCCCATATTTCGTTAACGGCCCATTTCTCCATCGCCTCGGATTCGACGGATCGCCGTTCTCCCCGCTCTTCCAACCAATCGGACAACGTCACCTTGCGAAAAAAAGCGGAGCGCTGAAAATCGATTGCGGTATTCCGTGTGATGGTCAGAAGCCAGGTTTTGACGGAGGCGTCCCGGCGAAAAGCATGCATGTTGCGGTACACTTTTATGAAAACTTCCTGCGTAATGTCGTCGGCCAAATCCCATTTGCGTGTAATGCTGTAAGCGTAATTCCATACCTCTTTGCCATACGCGGTCATCAATTCCCCGAGCAGCGCTTTCGGATCGTCGGATTCGACCATATATTTCAGGTAGTCCATGTTGGTCTCGGAGTTCAAAAGGCTGCACCTCTATTCATTAGACGATCCGAATCGGGGTTCGGTTCAATCCCTATAACCCGGAAACAATACTTTTCCATGCTATCATATTTTAACGATGATTTCCTTGAAAACAAAAAGAGGCCGCCTCATTGTTAGATGAGACAACCTCCTGTTGTTTAAGAAGCTTCCGATTGCGTCGTCCGCCGTGTCAGAGAAGCACGCAGCCGATCGCCGGACAGCGTTTCTTCCTTTACGAGAATGCCGAGCAGCTGCTCAAATTTATCTTTATTCGCGCCGAGAACTTCCCGCGTCCGATCGATCAGTTCGTTCAGTATATTCGTGTTTTCCCTGGACCAGTCTTCCTTCGTCAGTGCTTGAGGATGAATGATGCCCAATGTAGACATGCCCGACTCGATCATCGTCCGTACGATGTTCGTGGCCTGTTCGAAGTCGCCTCGCGAACCGGTACTGCGGCCGCCGTAAATGAGTTCCTCGGCCACGCAGCCGCCCAGCGCGATCATGATCTGATCTTCGAGCGTCTCTTTGGTATAGAGATAGCTGTCCTGCCGCGGATGGTGCCGCACATAACCGAGTGCTTGTCCCCGCGGCGTCAGCGATACCTGCGCGACGCTTCCGGGACGAACATGTTCCGCCATGATGGCATGGCCCAACTCGTGATTCGCGACGCGCTCCCGTTCTTCACAGGTCGTTTCGCGGTCCATTCGTTCACCCATCATGACTTTGTCGATCGCTTGAGTAAGGTGGGTCTGCGTTACCCAATCACTTGTGTCACGCATCGCATAAATCGCAGCTTCGTTCATGACACTTTCCAGTTGTGCGCCGGAGAAGCCGAACGTCTCTTCCGCAACTTTAGCGAGAGATACTTCCTCCCCCATCGGTTTGTTGCGTCCGTGGAGCTTGAGGATGTGTTCACGGCCCGTCTTATCCGGAAGATCGACCAGAATCTGGCGGTCGAATCGTCCGGGACGAAGTAATGCGGAGTCGAGCAACTCTCGGCGGTTCGTCGCGCCGATCACCAAAATGCGAATCGATTCGTCCCCGTGGACGCCGTCCATTTCGGTGAGCAGCTGATTCAGCGTCTGGTCGTATTCGCGCTGCTGGCCTCCGTCACGTTTGCCGCCGATGCCGTCGATCTCATCGATGAAGACAATCGCGGAATTCCGTTTCTGTTTGGCCGCCTTGTTGCGCGCTTCTTTGAACAAATCTCGGATCCGTCCGGCTCCGACACCCACATACATTTCGACGAATTCACTGCCGGAAGCAGCTACGAAGGTGGAATTGGTGTGATGTGCGGCTGCCTTCGCCAGCAGCGTTTTGCCGGTTCCCGGGGGGCCTGTGAGCAATATCCCTTTCAATGGACGAATGCCCAGTTTTTTAATCTCATCACGGCGCACCATAAATTCCAATGCTTCCATCAATTCGCGCTTGGGATGATCCTGGCCCCCGATATCTTCGAAGGACAGGTAGGACGGCGAACGGGAGGCGGCCTTCTTGCCTACCGAACCGACCGCGATGCCTCCTCTGGATTTGGCCAGAAAAAACACGGCGGCGATCATCAGGGCGGAGCTGACCAGCGGAAGTGGAGGAACCCCGATGTAAATCAGAAACATGAGAAGAACGGAAAGGAAGCCGATTGCGATCTCTTTGCCGTACGTTTTGATGTTACGCATTCGGCCACACCCCCATCGTTGCCGGCTGGCGCGGAAGGACGACGAATTTCGCCGACTTGCCGTCCTGCAGGCGGATATACACGTTGTCGGCATCCATATCGGTGGAAGCCGTCACGCCGGTAAAATGCTGCGACAACTTGTCCAGGGAATCGCGAATCCCGGTGTAACGGTGGGTCTCCATCGCTTCCGCCACGTCGAACAAGGAATAGCTCCATGCTTTGTCCAATTTGGCAGAGGTTTGAGAATCCACGTTTAACTCCAGCTTTTTGCCGCCGATTTGATTTGCGCCATCTTGTTTGAGCCGGCGATAAACCTGGGACAGATCGGCATCGGGAGCCAGCTTCACGTTCACGACCACCTGGCTCGTCGACATTGTGGTTGTGGCGGATTGTACGCCCGGAACGGCAGCCGCCACACGGTCCAACGGCTTCTCCACGGTGAAATGACGGAAAGCGGTCCATCCTCCGAACAACAACGCCGCGGACAAAACGGCGGTGAGCGTTAAAGGCATTACTCGAATTTTCATGCCGTCAAGTCCTCCTTTATATGAAATCTGACGATTTGTTTGTCGATTTACGCAGACTCCAGTATATCAAAATCTGATAGATCGATGGCTAGCAAAAAGTTGGGAAGGGTACCAACAATAAAACGCCCATGTGGGCGTCGGGGGCGATATTTATGATATACGGCTGCGCAACTCTACTAAACCATTATACGACATTTCAAACGCAAAGTGGATGAGAGTTCACTCATTTAAGCAAATATTTCAGTATAGATCAATCGTATAGCTATTCCTAGGAATCATTATGTAGCTGAGGATTAATTCAATAACCGGGCAGCACGTAAGTGTTAAGCAGGCTTCCGTCCTTAAAGGAGTAGAATGAGATCGACGGATGGCGGGTGGAGGACGCACGATCGTCGTACCGGATCTCCCAGACCGGCTGGTTGTTGAACCAGCCCGGCAGAATCCGGATCGATTTGGCGCTCGGATGCTCGGCTGCAAATCTGTCGCGCATTTGGGTCACGGAAAAATTATCGCTTTCTTTTTCTTTGACCAATCCGTCCTTGCGTTCCCAAACGATCCAGCTTTGCTTGTCCCGATCCCGCCCTCGGACCACCCATACCGTCTCTTCCCAGGTATACTGCACAGCTCCGTCGATTCGGGTCAACCCGGCTTGCGATTGCGCCAAGGCCATGGCCCGTTTCTGTTCCCCGCGATAACCGGAATCGACCGAACGAATATAGATCATGAACAAGACCGCCAAAAACAACAAGAATCCGGCGATCACGAAGATCCAACGGCCGATGGACATCGAGGCAAGCCGGCTGCGGCTTTCGGCACGGCTCAGGCTCATCCCCGTAGCCTCTCGAAACAAGCTTGCGCTTCGTAACGAATTTTCTCTTCATCAAGCGTGAGAAGAGTCCCGTCTTTGAGCAATTGACGGCCATCGGCCCATACATGCTTCACATCCGCTCCTGAAGCTGCGTAAACCAAGTGAGACACATAATCGGTACGCGGAACGAAATGCGGCTTGTCCGTGGACACGGCGATGAAATCCGCCTTCATTCCCGGCTTCAGCACACCGGTTTTGCCTTCGAGACCCAGCGCCCGGGCACCATACACGGTTCCCATCCGAAGGGCCTCTGCGGCAGGAACGACCGTAGGATCCCCTGTCACACCCTTGTGCAGCAATGCGGCCATTCGGACCTCTTGAAACAAGTCCAGATTATTGTTGCTGGCCACGCTGTCGGTACCGAGAGCTACGGTAATGCCCGCCGCCAGAAGTTCCGGAACCCGGGCCACCCCGCTGGCGAGCTTCAGGTTGCTCACGGGATTATGGGAGACCGCTACACCGCGATCCGCGAGAATGGCGATTTCTTCGTCGGTGAGATGAACGGCATGCGCCACCAGAGACGGACGGCTGAATACGCCGAGCCGGTCCAAATGTTCGACCGGACGAAGACCGTAATCCCGTACGTTCTGCTCCACTTCCGCCTTCGTCTCCGACATGTGCGTGTGCATCGGCAAATCCAGATCGTGTGCGGCTTCTACAAATTTGATAATAAAATCAGGCGGACAGGTATAGGGAGCGTGAGGAGACATCATCGCCGTGATTCGTCCATCGGCTGCGCCGTGCCATTCCTGGGCGAAAGATATCGCGTCTTGAAGTTTCGCTTTTTGGACGTCCTCCGGACACAAGCCGATGACACCGCGTGTCAGAACGGCGCGCATGCCGGACGTCTCTACAACTTCCCCGACCCGGTTCATATGATCGTACATATCGAGGAACGTCGTGGTTCCGCTTTTGAGCATTTCGGCGGCGGCGAGTGCCGTCCCCCAATAGACGTCATCACCACTAAACTTCGCTTCCATCGGCCACATG
>JAQBPQ010000110.1 GCA_028287445.1 Cohnella sp. | reverse complement strand
GGACGCGATGCTGGATACCGGGTTGGTCGGGCTAATGTTGTTCCTTACCATGTTGGGTCTATTAGTGTGGAAGGTATGGAAGGCCCGGCGGCAGGCACTGGCTCCTGCATCGGTGCTGTTGGTGCACGCCGCTGTTGATTTCGATTGGTCGTACGGATGGATGTGGCTGCTTCTATTCGCTTGGCTGGCTCTTTCTGCGGAATCGGGGGACGGCGGGCGTGCTGCAGGAGCAAGGCTGGACGCCGGCTGGCGTCGGGCCGGCGGAAGGGTCGCCGCCGTGCTGCTGCTCGGCGCGTCGGCATGGAGCGGATGGGCGGCGTGGCATAGCCTCGCTGCCGTCCGCTACAGCAGCGCCGCCGATACGGCGGCGACCCCTGCCGCGCGCGAAGCAGAGCTGCGCGCGGCGCTTGAGGCGAATCCGGCGTGGAACCGGATTCGCATGGCGCTCGCCCCGCTCCTGCCGCAGGCAGGGGAGCGGCAGAGCGTGCTGGCGGCGGGACTGCGGTATGAACCGCAGTCTGCGCCGCTGATGTTGCAGCTCGGCTTGGCGGAAGCCGAGCTGGGTCATGTTGCGCAAGCGCAGGAACGCTTGCGCGAAGCGCTGCGTCTGGAGCGGTTCAGCCGCGACGGGCACACGGCCGCGATCGCGGCGATGTCGCGGATGGCGGAATCGCTCGATTTCGCAGGCCGGCCGGAGGATGCCCGTAAGGCGGCCGCGGCGGCGGCAGCCTTGTTCGAGCGTTACCGGCAGCTTGTCCGTGAGGTGGATGCGATGGATCATCCCGCCAACGGCAAGCGGTTCGCTCTGACTGCGTCGGCCGTATTCAACGCCGCACAAGCATACGACAGATTGGGCCGTGCCGACCAAGCGCGTCCGCTTCTGCAGTTGCTGATTCAAGGAAAAGACGAGAGCTGGAAAGAGCAAGCTCAGCAGTTGCTGGACAAGATTGACTTACCTGTGAAGTAAAATGGACGCGCGGTTAGGGGGCTGTCCGTGAAGGACTGCCGTCGGCTCACATACTCTAATGCATTACAAGGACAGGAGTGATCCCATGGCAGTAATGCGTCCCACGCCCCCGCGGGCCGACTCTAAAAAGTCCCGCATCGTCCGCACCAAAGCTTTTCCCCAGCCTGAAAATATCTCGAGGAGCGGAATCACCTCAAAATCCGGATTTAGCTCAAGGTCCGCCGCAACGGTGTTTTGTTCCGTACCCGGACGATTCCCCCAGGTGTCGAAACTTTTGCCATCATAGGCTGATGAAGAAGAATTTCAAAGCTCTTGCTCCTTGCTTCTCATACGGGGACAGGGGCTTTGTCATTCCGTTGGATCATCCACCGAACGCATCCCGGAATGCCTTCGACAACCGGGTCCGATCCACCTGCCACAAACCCGCGATATCTGCGCAAACGGTTTCGTCCCACCAATCCGCCAACGCCGTCCGGTTGCTGCGATTAGCCGAAATCCACTCTATTTTTCCGATCACCCGTTTTACATACAATTGTTCCGCCTCTTTCAATAACGCCGCAGGTATGTGGCACTTCAGCCGTTTCACCGTCCGGTACAATTCGTTGCCGCAAGCCCGGCGGATCCCGCGCAGGTTAGGAAGCGGGACCAAATGTTTATCCTGGCCGATTTTCATCCGAATTTCACCGACCTCTCCTGCCATACCTTATGCGGAACGGGACGGGAGGGTGACGTGAGCCAGGTGAGCAGACGGCTATGATCTCGAACATACCGGCACTAACTCGACGAGAAAAAGTAGCACACAGCTACTATCTCCAACACATTTCCGTCACTTCAACGAAAATGAGTAGCACAGAGCCACTATTTTCCGAACATTTTCCTCAGTTTGGCCAATAAAAAGACGCCCTTACGGGCGCCGCGTCATTGCACCACGAGGTAACCGACCATCGGTCCGCCGTTTTTCGGCACGTCATGGGTTTGACAGATAATCGGGTAGATCCCCGCGTCTTTGGGCGTGAAACGAATAATGGTCGTTTTGCCTTTATTCACCTCGCCGGAAATGTTCAGGCCTTCGATGACAAAAGGATGGGTTTGGCCATTGATGCCGGAAATTCGCAATTCTACCTGTTCTCCCTTGCGGATGACCACGGTACCTGGATCCCATCGATAGGACTCCAATATTGTCCCACTGTCCGACGTCGATTTGAATTCTCCCGTAACCAACTGGATGACACGCGGCCCGTCCATAGCGGCAGGGGCGGGAGCCGACGATGCGGGTTTGGCGTTTTGCCAGCCGATGTACGCGCCGGCCAAGATGACCGCCACCGCCAAAAGGGCGTACGCCTGAATCTTTTTGCGGTTGAGTATCACAATTTTGCTCATGCCGTTCATTCCTCCTTAACGTTGTCCTCTATCGGAGTCTATGCGACGGCCAGTCCCCGCATGACAAGCCCGCCGTAAATCCCGTGTCTCATCGCTGGAAGAGTTTGCCCGCCTTGTGCTAGAATAAAAAAAGGTTTGCAGTTGACAAGAAAGCGGGTATTATCACAATGAATTCGATTCACGACTTGACGGCGCAGTTGTTGCATTGGGTGGAAACTTTGGGTTATTGGGGTATCGTGATCGGCTTGGCCATCGAGGTTATCCCCAGTGAAATCGTACTCAGTTACGGCGGTTATCTCGTCTCCCAAGGCCATATTACATTCGTCGGAGCCGTTATTTGCGGAACGCTCGGAGCCGTTCTGCAGCAATGGCTGCTGTATGCAATCGGCCGGTTCGGCGGTCGGCCGTTCGTCCTCAAGTACGGGAAATTCCTGCATATCAAGCAGAAGCATGTCGACATTGCGGAAAACTGGTTTGATAAATATGGTCCGGTCATCGTATTCACGGCTCGATTCGTGCCGGTAATGCGACAAGTGATCTCCATTCCGGCAGGTATGGCCAGAATGAGTCTTACCGTATACACGCTCCTGACGCTGCTGGCTTCGATCCCATGGTCGATCCTGTTCGTTTGGTTGGGTTGGAAACTTGGGGACAACTACGATCAGATTGCACATGAAGCGGCACCTTATACCAAATGGATCATTCCGGCAGCGATTGCTTTGCTTGTGATCTATTTGCTCGTGATCTTTCTGCGACGCAGAAACAGAAAGAGCTGACGAGAGCCATTTGAGAGGGACTTGCCGTATTTGATACAATATCTTCATTGGAGAAAATATCGAAGGAAACGAGGGGATTGCGATGAGCCTCACGATCGCGCACAAATTAGATCACGGAATTGCACCGCTCAAATTCAAGGACGAAATGACGAAGAACAAAGACGCGTTTGCCTCCTGGTACGACAAATTCGAGTGGAACGACAGCGGGCTTCACGAGTTTTTTGAATCGCTGAACAACCGGGACGATCTGCGCTGTTTGATTCTCGCAGCCGATTGGTGCGGCGACGTAGTGCGCAACGTACCGGTCGTACTCCGGGCCATGGAAGCGGCAGGGATTCCGACGCAAATCTTGATCATGGAACAAAACCTGGATTTGATGGACGAACATTTGACGTTGGGCGGACGGTCCATTCCCGTCGTGTTTTTCGCGGATACGGGCGGAGTGATTCTGGGAAAATGGGGTCCGCGTTCCAAGTACGTTCAGGAAGTCATGGTCGCCTTTAAACAAGAGAATCCAGATCGCGAGGCGCCGGATTATCAAGACAAAATCGCGGTGGCCCGTCAAGAAATGATGCGCCGATACGGGGAAGACACGGCCTACCAAGCCTTGATTCTCGAAGAATTGCGCGATATTCTGTCGCGGGTGTGACAGCGGCATGCTGACTTTTCAAACATTTTCGCTTGGAGCCTTGCAAACCAACGCCTATCTCGTAACGGATGCAGAGCGTACAGGCGCAGTCGTCATCGATCCCGGCACCGCGGATCCTGCCCTGCTTCGCAGGCTCGAAGCCTTTGAGCTGAAAGCGATTTTGCTGACGCATGCCCATTTCGATCATATCGGTGGAGTGGAGAAGCTGCGCGAGCGATTCGGCTGCCCGGTTTATCTGCACTCCGCGGAGAAGGATTGGCTGGGCGATGCGGCCAAAAACGGTTCGCTGCATTGGCCGGAAGCGACACCTCCAATCACGGGGAATCCGCCGGACCGGCTGCTCTTAGACGGAGATGAGCTGCAGCTCCTGGGAGAGACGTTCCGAGTGTTGCATACCCCGGGACATTCGCCGGGCAGCGTAGGGTTCTTGTGCGGCGATTTATTGTTTGCGGGAGACGCTTTGTTTCGGAGGTCCGTCGGCCGTACCGATTTGCCCGGAGGCAGCTCCGATCAGTTAACGAAGTCCATCCGTGAGAAGCTTTATGTCCTGCCGGAGGACGTGATTGTACTGCCCGGTCACGGTCCGGATACGACAATCGGCGAGGAGCGGCGGGAAAATCCGTTTGTTCGCGCTTGACGATTTTTAAAAAAATGTAAAAACAGTACTTTACACCCTTAAATGGTTTTGCTATAGTGAGCCTTACCAGCTCAATATGATATCTCAACTGCGAAGAACGCAGGCCAAGGAGAATTCTCCCGCGCCTGCGTTTTTTATTTTCCGAAAATGGGGGTGATAGCATGAACCGGACCCGACAAATGGCGGTCAGCCTAACGGCGGCGGTTCTATCAGGCTTATTGGTTTACGGGGTTTATCTGCTTCAGTTGCGGCAGGTTAGGATGCAGGAAACAGTCGATGTCGTCGTTCCCAGGCAGTTTGTTGCGATGGGAACGACGCTGTCCAGAGAGCAGTTAACGAAGCGGTCCTTACCGCGAGGGGCTGTAACGGGAGACATGATGACCAGCGTGGAGGAAGCCGCCGGTCTGGAAGTTTCCGCTCCGCTCGGCGCATACGAACCTCTTCTAAGGTGGAAGCTGGACCGTTTCCGTCTGCTTCCCGGGAAGGGGGAAGCGACGTTCCAGCTTCCCCGTGAGTATGTAAAATCGGTATCCAACGGCATCCGGGCGGGTGATTTGGCCGCGGTGTACCTGTCGGATGAATCGACATCCTCGCGCCGGTTGTTTGCCGATTCCGTGGTGGTCTCCGCAGTGAAGACTGCGGCAAATTTGGAAATCGATAATCCGAAAAATCCGAATTTGTTGTCGATGGCAAGCGGGGACAAGGAAAGCATGTACGCTTCAAGGAGGGACGCCAACGGCACGATCGACGCGATCAACCTGAACTTAACCGAGGAGCAGTGGCTGGAGATCGACACCGCCTGCAAAACCGGAAAAGCCAAACTGGTTATCGCTTTTGATGCCGCAACATTCGAAGGCCGCACCAAGGGGGGAGGCAAATGACGGGACAACTGGTCGCTTTTGCGGGTTCCACGCCGAACATCGGCACCACGCTGACCGCTTTTGGCACCGCTTACCGAATCGCGTCGGTGACCGGACGCAAGGTCGGATTTCTATGCCTCAACTTGAAGAGCGCGAAGACACATCTCTATCTCGGCATCGACAAACCCGAAGTGACGCTGGACGGTGTCAGGCCGGAACTGCGGGCCGGGACGCTGACGGGAGACAAGCTTCGGCAGTATGCGTTCCAATCTCCGCGGCTTGGCGGTCTGCACGTTCTATTCGGCAATTTAGCTCGAGAGCAAGCAGAATATTACGAACCGGCCGATATGCACCGGTTGCTAGAGGCGGCACGTGAAGCATTCGATCTCACGATCGTCGATGTCAGCGCGTATTGGGACAATGCCGCTACCGTGTGCGCCATGAGAGAAGCGGACGAACGATTTCTGGTGACGACGGGAAACTTAAGCCATTTTCAAGAAGATGTACAGCGTTGGACAGGGCAAGTCGGGACGATGTTTGGTTTGACGTCTGAGCGGTTCAGGCTTGTACTGCTTCAAGGAACTCACCGATTGACGGGGGGATTCGGGATGAAAGACATCAGAAAAGAGACCGGCTGCCATTCCTTTGCGGAATTGAAGCTGATCGAAAGCGTCCATCTTCAGTTGGACAGCGGACGGTTGGACGAGTGGCTGGCATCGGAAGAGAAAAACGCGGCGTCGTTCGACACCGTTGCCAATCCGCTTCTTGCGCGGCTGGATTGGGGTGAGCGGCTTCGGCAGGCGGAACCGCCGTGGCTGCGTAGACTGCTTGGCCACAGGCGGGGTCAGAGATGAGCGGCGAAAGCGTCAAATTTTCCGCCACAGCCTACGCCGCAGTTTTGCAAGTCCGTCGCCAGGACGGAACCACACCTGAACAAGAAACAGCGGATGGCAGCGGCTTGGCGCCTCTGCTCGCATTGACCGAGGAAGTTCGCCATATGTTGGCGGTTCCCCGGGGATGGAGCGAGGAAGAACGACGGCGCTATGCCGAAAAGCTGAACCGAGCGGTAATTGGATTCCCGCAAGAAAGGGCGGAATTGCTCGCCGTCATTTCCGACTGGATCATCAAAAAAAGGCTTCAGCACGTATCTGTGAGAGGTCTGCCTTATGGCACACTGGCTGAGGCCTTGTTTTCGGAAGTGATCGGGATGAATGTGCTGGAGCTCGTATTGCGCAACCGCGAAGGATTGGAAGAAGTGCAGGTAGTCGGCACGCGCATCTTTGAAGTCCGAGACGGCAAAGCCGTCCCGTCACCTTATCGATTCCAAGAATTGAGCCAAGTGGAGCGAATTCAGCAAAACCTTGTTCTTTTCAACAACGACCGCATCAACCCCCGCAAACGTTGGGCGGAAGTCTTACTGCTCGACGGTTCCCGCGTGACCCTGACGGGCTTCGGATTCACGGCGCAGCCTACCTTAACGATCCGATTCTACACCGTGAGACGGTTCGATCTGGACACGTTATGCCTGCCGGAATATCGCTCAATCGACGA
This sequence comes from Cohnella sp., assembly GCA_028287445.1. Lineage (GTDB taxonomy): Bacteria > Bacillota > Bacilli > Paenibacillales > Paenibacillaceae > Cohnella. The sequence goes on along the minus strand of JAQBPQ010000110.1, from coordinate 3,465 downwards.
CAATGTACGATGTTTCCTTCTAACAGTGGTTCGGAGCCGCTTTAATATGGTGGTGATCGGGGCGACCAATACGGGGAAGACACATCTGATTAAGGCGTTGATCGCAGCGATGCCCGATGAAGAAAGAATCGTCACCATCGAGACCCGGCACGAATTGATGCTGGCTCGGGATTTTCCCGACAAAAACGTGATCGAATACGAAGCGGACGAGGACGATTCCGCTCACGGCCCGAGACAGGCGTTTAAGCTGGCGCTGCGGCAGTCGCCTCAACGCATCTGCCATGCCGAAATCCGCGATGAAGATGCGAATATTTATGTCCGGGCTTGTACCCGGGGACATGAAGGGAGCATCACATCAGTGCACGTCAGCGGATTGGAGGATGTGCCGGATGCCATAACGGACATGTGCATGCTGGATGGGCGAGGGATGAATCCGGTTCGGCTCACCAGGCGGATCGCAGAGCATGTGACTCAGATCGGTTTTGAGATGCGGCTGGTCGGCGGAGTCCGCAAGTTGGTCCGTATCGGAGAATTTCTGTGGGAGAATGGGGAAATCAAGGTGCGGGATCTCGTTCGCTACGACGAATCCAGTGAACAATGGATCTACCCGGAACCGTTTTCTGCGAAGGCATCTCTCCGAATCCGCCGTTTGGATCCGGACCATTATGATTGGCTGAATAAGCGGGGGGGAGTGGCCGCATGCTGATCGGCACCATTGCGGCGCTTTGCTCGCTTCTTTTCTTCCTCTTGTTCGCCAGTTTCCGGTTCGGCTTGGAGGTCGTATGGACTCGCTTTGCCCGCAAGAAGCGTCTGTCCAGCCGGCGAGAATCAGAATGGAGCCGCGGTGCGCTTGTTCGTTGGTCGAGTTTCCGCAGGCCATACGAGTATTTGACGGACCTGCTGACAGCTGTCCGGTGGACGGTCCGGCCCGGTTCTTTCGTGAGCGGGTCCCTATTCCTTGCGGGAATAGGGCTTTCTGGAGGGATCGTACTGTTTCAGTCTCTGCGGTCGGCAGCGCTGTTGGGATTCATGCTGGGAAGCGTACCCTATTTACTTTTAAGGATGCAGTTGGTCAGCCGTCAATTGGCCACGAGGTTAGAATTTCTGCCGGCGGTCGAACTGTTCTACCAATGCTACTTGGTAACGGGATGCCGGCATGTGAGAACCGCTTTACAGAAAACAGTAGAGGAGCGGCGTCTTCCGGGTGAAGTTCACGTCGTGTTTGACCAGCTTTGCCGCCATTTGTCCGTAAGGGGGGATGACGAGGAGAGCATCCGGATATTTTCGCTCGCTTTTGGACACATGTGGGCGGACTACTTCGGCAGTATTTTGAAGGTGGCGCTTTCGGAAGGAAATAATGTGTCGGACAATTTGAAAGAATTGATCGGCGACATGCGCAAAGCCCAATTGGCCAACCAACAGGATCGTCATCGGCTGCTGGAGATCCGGTTGGCCAATTTTACCCCCGTGCTGTTTTTGGCACTATTTCTCGGCATTAACTTCCGCATGAATCCGCAAGGCAGTTATCAGTATTATGTGGTCGATCCTGGAGGGCGCGGCATGCTGCTTAACGCGTTGGCGCTGCTGTTCGGCTCGTTGATTATGGGGCTGTACCTTTCCCGAAAGAAGATGTAAGGATCACACGACCTTGCCAGATGGGGGATGACCATTGAGCGAATATGGAACCACCCTGTATTCCTGGACGGGTTGGTTGACGCAGTTCCTGCTCGCGTTTGCCGGGTTTGCTGCGATCTTGCGGCTCACGACCATTCGCCGAACGAGATGGCGGATCTCTTTACGGGGATGGCGCCGCCGGGACGTTCCCGTTTGGTTCCTGAAATTAGGGGGAGCGGCGCGGGAGGGTGTGACACTTCAAGAACGCCGGATTTTGCTTTCCGGTTGCGGGTTGCGCATAGATCCCCGTTTGTATTTGACCGGTCGACGGATGTTGATTTGTTTTCTCGCATTGGCGGCTGTGATCTCCTGGGGAGCACAAGCAGCCGGCCTTTTCTCATCGCTCCTTGGCTGGAACGTGCTATTTGCCTCGGTATTGCTGGCGATGGCCGCCTATTTCGATAATTTGTGGCTGCAGGCTCTCCGGCGCTACCGGACCGACCGAATCCGGAGGGAATTGGCAGTGGTGAGCAGCCAACTTCTCTATTACACGGGTTCCCGGCTGCATCTTCACGGCAAGCTCATGAGGTGCCTGCCGCTGACTCGTCTGATACGGGTAGAAATGGGCCTGCTTCTGAATGAGTGGTACCACGATGCCGATCGGGCGCTGCAACAGTTCAAGGAAAGACTGGGATCGGACGAGGCCTATGGTTTTACCGAGAGCATCCGATCTCTGAGGCTCAACGAGACGGAGGAGGTTTATGACCTTCTTCGCGAAATGGTCAGGGAATATAAGACCAAGATCGAGTTGGCCAAAGACGGCCGTAAGGAGACGGCATCCTATCTCTTGTTCGTGTTGTCCGGTATACCGATTCTGTATACGTTTCAAATTTTCCTATATCCCTGGGTGCAGGAAGCGGCCAGGCTGTTCAAGGCATTAAATCCGTGAGCGAAAGGAGGCACCCATTATGCGCAATATTTTAATTACCGTCATGATGCTGGTTGTAGTCGCCCTTCTGTTCAACACCATCATCGCGAAAGACAGTACGGGAACGAGAGCCCAGATCGAAAATCAAGGCAGCACCGCCAATACCGCGATCGCCAACTTGAAGCCGTAAAGGGAGGGGAACGAGTATGCGGCAGATATTGATGACCGTTCTGCTCATCGTCACCGTCGTCATCCTATATTCGCAGACAGTGCAGGGTGTGGGTGGAACGAAGGAACAAATCCGCGATTCCGGCGGCCAGATGGCAGACGTCATTTCCCGAATCAGCCCGTGAAACAGCTGCTTGTTTTTGTCTTGTTCGCTGCGATGTTTTGTTGGCTCATGTTTTCACCCATTTACAAACATGTGCTCGTCATCCGGCAGGCTCTGCTGCAGCAAGAGGCCAACTACCTGCTCGAGATTGGAGCCAGCGGACGTTTCGGTTACATCGACGGCGGCATGCTGGCCCAGTCGCGGGCGCGATTGGCCTCAAACGGCTTTCAGGTCGCCAATCTGGAATATGAAGTGACGTCCACTTCCGGCGCTTCGGCGGATGATGCTTCGACTCCGGTGCCTCGAGGCGTCGGAATCCGTCTCGTCATCCGCTACCCTTATGAGCATCTGCTCGACATTGACCGGCTGATCGGGATACAACCGCCTTCCGAAGAAGCACGGTTTTCGGCCGGGGGAATGAAGATGAGCGAGTATGTTCCGTAGAGGAGCACGCGTTTGGATGGCTGGGGACCTAGGAGGGCGGTGAATGGCTAAACTGGTTTTCAGCATTCTGATGGTCGTGATCTGGTGGATGCTGCATGCGCTGCAGATGGACGAGGAATTGGCTCTGGGAACGGTCCATGAAGCGAAG
>JAQBPQ010000107.1 GCA_028287445.1 Cohnella sp. | reverse complement strand
ATCATCCCGTCACACGGTTGAAGCGGATATCTTTTGCGGGCATCACACTCGGTGGACTGCAGCGGGGCAAACATCGCAAGCTGACGGCGGAGGAAGTCCAGAAGCTGAGAGATGCGGCGGATGGCATTGAGGTTGTGGAAGAGGTTGAGGGTTTAGGGGAGGATTAAATTCGTTTTTCCTGCCGGCCCATCCGCTGTGTGAGGCGCACCTCGGATGGGCAGTAATAATGAACGATCTTTGACGCTCACCGCTCACCCACAACGATTCCGTGCGCGAAGCGCACTACAATCGTTGCAGTGGACACACAATGTTCAAAACCGGCGGTCGGGCCCCATTGCCCTTGACCCCGGTATTTTCGTTATAATGAAACTAAAGCGGTTATGGTGGTGAAGGATAACGTCATGCGTGGGAACAAAATGCTGCAATTTGTCATCTTGGCGATTGTCCTCGTGGTTGGAGGGTACGCCGTTTTTCAATCTCTGTTCCAAACGACGGAGGTGATGAAAGCCGGCGATAAACCACCGGACTTCCAGCTGCTCGGCTTGGATGGAACGGCTCACGATCTGGCGGAGTACCGCGGCAAACCGTTGATTGTGAATTTCTGGGGCACCTTTTGTCCGCCGTGTCGCGATGAAATGCCGGCTTTTCAGACGGTCTATGACAAATGGAAAGATAAAGGCGTGCAACTGGTCGGCATCAATTTGAGCGAAGACGAGCTGAGTGTGAAGAGTTTCGCAAGGCAAGTCGGAGCCCAATTCCCGATCCTGATCGACCGGAATAAACAAACCGAAAAAAAATACGGGCTCAAGCAATATCCGACGACATTCTTCATCACCGCCGACGGCAAAATCCAGGACATCGCGATCGGCGGTCCGATGAGCGAAAGCGACATCGAATCGCACATCGAGAAACTGATGAGGGCGAAGTCGTAACGGCAAGGAGGCTCACGCTTTTTGTTTTCCAACACCAAATGCGAATGCGGCCATCAAAACCATATCGGAACCGTGCTGTGCGAGGCATGCGGTAAACCGTTGATCGAGCTTCCGGATGACGGTCAAATGCCGTCGGAAATGCGATATGACGGGGTGGCCAGACGTTCGCAAAAGTCGAATCCCGGCGTAATCGACCGGATATGGAACTTTTTTTCCTCCGTCAAAATCGCCGTGTGGTTAATCGTGCTTACGTTGATTGGAGCTTCTCTGGGTACGGTATACCCGCAGGAAAACACGTTTTTGAACCTGGATGACCCGGCCGCCTATTACAAAGAGAATTATGGCAATGTCGGCGTCATTTATCATGCGCTGGGTCTGACGAGAACGTACCAATCCTGGTGGTTCATCGGTCTGCTTGTGATGATCGGCACGTCGCTTGTCGTCTGCAGCCTCGACCGTGTGCTCCCGTTGTACCGTGCGCTGGCGAGGCAGCAGATCCGCAAGCATCCGCAGTTCCTAACGCGGCAGCCGGTGGTGTACACGGGGCCGGCGCCCAAGGAGCAGGCTGTCTGGCTGGACAGCTTCGGAAAACACCTGAAGAAGAAGCGATACCGCGTATGGCGGGACGCCGACGCGCTTTTGGCGGAAAAAAACCGGTTCAGCCGATGGGGTCCTTACATCAATCATATCGGGCTTATTATCTTCCTGTTGGCCGTCTTGGCGCGCGGTGTTCCGGCCTGGCACATGGACAAATACATCAGCCTCGATGACGGGGAGACCGCGCAGATCCCGGATACGGATTACTATGCGAAGAACGAGAAGTTTACCGTGGAATATTACACGGACGCTGAGCTTCCGCCGTCGCTCAAAGGCACTGCACGCCCGAAATTGTTCAACACGAGGGCTACGCTCTATGTGTGCACGGCTGCCTGTAACGATCTGACCAAACCGCCGGTGCTGAAGCCGGTGGATACGCACGACATCCAGGTGAATCACCCGCTGTCATACCATGGGCTGAAATTGTATCAATACGATTTCGCCCAGCAGGTCCGCCTCATCTCCGTTGCTCCTATGTTGACGAATAAGAAGACGGGAGAGAAGTACGGGCCCTTTACCCTCACGATGCGCAACCCGGCGTTGACTTATAAAGTGGGGCCCTATACGCTGGAATTGAAAGACTTATTCATGGATTTCGGCTTAGACAAGCAGGGCCGGCCGATGACCAAATCGCGGGACCCGAACGCACCGGCATTCGTGTTTTTGATCAAAGGTCCGGATTTACCGGCGACTGGGGAAACCTATATTTATTTTCCAAAGGAAAACGACAAGGTGAAGTTCAAGCAGGATGTGCTGAACCGGGCCATTCAAGACAAGCTCGAGATTCACGTCGCCTCGATGAAAAATGTGTCGTTCTCCGAATATACGACGTTTTTGAACGTAAGGGTCGACCGGGCGATGCCGTTCGTATGGGTAGGCGCGGGGATCTTCATGGTCGGAGTCGTGATGGGTTTTTATTGGCAGCATCGCCGCATTTGGCTGCGATTTGACGATGAAGTCCTTACACTCGGCGCGCATACGAACAAGAACAATTTCGGGCTTCGGAACGAAGTGGCGGCAGCTTTGAACAAAACCGGCATTTCCATTCCCGCCAAATCGCTCGATAACAGGAGGAGTACCCATTGAATTGGCTGGACTTCAGCGGCCGTTCCTTAATCGCCGCACTGCTGATCTATAGCGCTTCCTTCGTCTTCTACATGATCGCTGTCGGAGGCAAAAAATGGAGCAACCGAGAGCCCGCCGACCATACCCGTCGCTGGGGCTGGATCGGTTTCGGATTCGCTGTCCTCGGCTGGGCGGCGCATGTCGCTTTCTTCATCACCCGCTGGA
>JAQBPQ010000105.1 GCA_028287445.1 Cohnella sp. | reverse complement strand
CCGCGGCCGTCGCGGTCACCGCGTTCGCGCTGACCGCGCTCACCCGCGGCCTGCCGGCCCGCGCCGGGGCGCTGCTGACCGCGCTGCCCGGCGTTGCCGTCGGCGTCGTCGCCTTCGCCGCCGGCCTGATCGCCGCGGGCGCGATCGGCCCGCAGCAATGGCGCATGCTGCCCGGCCTGGCCGCCGGCTCGCGCCTTGATGCCTGGCTGTTGCGGCTGCACGCCGCCGTACGCCGCCAAGCTCCCTCACCCCCACAATCCCGGGAAGGATGATCATCCCTTATGACCTTAAAACCATCCATTATCGTCGTCGGCCTCGGATCCGGCGGCGAAGACCAATTGACGCTCGGCGTGCTCAAGGTGCTCGAGCAATCCCGGCTCCGATACATTCGGACGGCCGACCATCCCGCCGTGTCCGACCTGAGCAAACGGGATATCGTGTTCGAATCTTTCGATTCCGTCTATGAAATTCACAACGCCTTCGAGGACGTCTACGAAGCGATTACCGAATCGCTTCTCGGAATCGCCCAACAATCCGGAGGCGAGCCGGTCGTGTACGCCGTGCCGGGCCATCCGATGGTGGCGGAACGGACGGTCGTTCTTCTTCGTGAGCGAGCAGCGAAGCAAGGCGTCGAACTCCGTCTCCTCGGAGGAGAGAGTTTTCTCGATCAAGCCTTCACTACTTTGGGTTTCGACCCAATCGAAGGCTTCCAGCTGCTGGATGCCTCGGAGCTGACCCGCGAGTCGCTCAGGCCTCGCTTACATACCGTGGTCGGGCAAGTGTACGACGCGTTTACCGCTTCCGATGTGAAGCTTGCACTCATGAACGTCTACCCGGACGATTATCCGGTTGTGGTCGGACAAGCGCTCGGCGTTCCAAGGCAGGAGCGGGTTCACACCGTTCCGCTTCATGAATTGGACCGGCTCGGCAGTTACGGCAATCTCACGCTCGTGTATTTGCGCGCCGATCAAGACGAACGGCTTCGTCGCCGTTCTTTCGAACGCTTACATGAAATCGTGGACATTCTGCGCAGCCCCGAGGGATGTCCATGGGATCGGGAGCAGACGCACCAATCCATCCGCAAAAACTTCATCGAAGAAACCTACGAAGCAATCGAAGCATTGGACAACGACGACCCCGACGGCATGATGGAAGAGTTCGGCGACGTCATTCTCCAGGTACTTCTGCACAGTCAGATCGAGGAAGAGACCGGGACGTTTGACGTGTACGACGTACTCGCAGAGTTGAACGACAAGCTCATTTTCCGCCATCCCCACGTATTCGGCGGGGCGAACGCCCAGGACGCCGAAGAGGCGTTAAAAAATTGGGAACAGATGAAAGCCGAGGAGAAACGCCGAAAAGGAATTCCGGAACGCACCTCTGTTTTGGACGGCATCCCCAAAGATTTGCCTACCCTCCCCAAGGCCTATAAGTTGCAGAAAAAAGCGGCGGCAGTCGGTTTCGACTGGCCGGACCTGTCCGGCGTATTCGACAAAATCGAAGAGGAACTCGCGGAACTGAGAAGCGCGGCGGCAGACGAACCGGCAGAGCGGCAAAAAGAAGAGTTAGGCGACCTGCTGTTCGCCGTGGTGAATGCGGCCAGGTTCCTGAAGGCCGATCCGGAAGAGGCGCTGGCCGGCACGAACCGCAAGTTCACGCAGCGGTTTCACTATATCGAAGAACGGCTGCGTATAAGCGGAAGAAAATTTGACGAAACTGATTTACTAGAGATGGAAGAGTGGTGGCAAGAGGCCAAAAATCGTCTTTAACGAAGCTGACACCCACTGAATTCGGCAACTTTCCCGTAAATTCTTCATATTTCGGGAAAAAATTTTGCGAGTTTTGCAGGATTTTTTCAACAGAGGACAGAATAGTATTCTTCGTGCTTTCTAAAAAAGAACGCATCCGTCGGTCAAAGACCGCATGGCGGCGAGTAATCACAAAGATACTGGGAGGAATACGAATCATGAACAAGACCGACCTGATCAACAACATCGCAAGCAAAAGCGGACTGACGAAGAAAGATGTCGAATCCGTACTGAACGGCTTTCTCGGCGAAGTGACGGACGCGCTTGCCAAAGGCGACAAAGTCCAACTGATCGGTTTCGGCACGTTCGAAACCCGCAAGCGTTCCGGCCGCGTAGGCCGCAACCCGCAAACGGGCAAATCGATCACCATCCCGGCTTCCCAAGTTCCGGCATTCAAAGCAGGCAACAAACTGAAAGACGCTGTAAAGTAATTCATGCGTCTGGATAAATTTTTGAAGGTGTCGCGGCTTATTAAGCGCCGCACCGTCGCGAAGGACGTGTCCGATCAAGGGCGCGTCCTTCTCAACGGTAAGGAAGCCAAACCGGGCAGCGTCGTCAAGCCGGGCGACGAGCTCGAGATCCAGTTCGGCCAGCGCATCGTCACCGTGCGGGTAGAGCGGTTGGCGGAGTCGGCGAAGAAGGAAGATACCGATACGTTGTATACCGTCTTGAAGGAAGAGTTCCGCAAAAACGACGGCCCGACTTTTCCGTGATATTTCCTGCAGATTACGGGTACAAGTAAGAGTGAGCCGTACAGCGCCGCCTGAGGGCGGCATTTTTCATGGGAACGGGGGAAGCGAGAGTGGCAGACAACCTTGCGTGGGAGATATGGATCGGATCATATGCGGCTGCCGATCAGGTCGGGATCACGAGGCTTGAACTGAACGCGGCAACAGGCGAACTGGTGAAAACGGCGGAATACGGCGGCATCGAGAATCCGTCCTTTCTTGCCTTAAACCGTTCCGGTACGATCTTGTATGCGGTGAGCGAGACGACGGAGACCGAGGGCCAGCCGGGAGGGCGGATGATCGCCTATCCGTTGGATGCGGCGACTCGCAAGCTGGCCGCCGGCTGGGAGAGACTCACGCATGGGGCGGACCCTTGCCACCTCATGTTGGATCCGGAGGAGAAGTGGCTTGCCGTGGCCAATTATTCGGGTGCGGCGGTGACGCTCTATCCGCTTGAGGAGGGCGGCAAACCCGGCGAAGCCATGGTCCGTCTTCGCCATACCGGTTCCGGCCCGAATCCGAAGCGTCAAGAGGCACCGCATCCCCATGCGGCGGTGTTCGGCCCGGAGGGCGGACAATATTTGTTCGTACCGGATCTGGGCCTGGACCATATTATGATCTACGCCCAAGGAGAGGACGGCCGCGATTGGACCGGACACGGTGCGGCGGCCCTGTCACCCGGTGACGGTCCCCGGCATTTCGCGTTTCATCCGGACGGCGGCTCGGGGTATGTGGTGGGCGAATTGAGTAATACGGTAACGAGATTCATTTACTCGGAACCGGGTAAACTAGAGCGCAAAGAAAGCTTGTCTACCTTACCCGGCGGGTTCACAGGCGAGAGCTCGTGCGCGGAGGTAGCCGTTTCTCCGAATGGGAGGTTCGTCTATGTCTCCAATCGAGGGCACGATAGTATCGCGATCTTCCGATCGGACGATTCTACCGGGCAATTGCAGGCAGCCGGTCATGTTTCCACACGCGGCCGTTATCCTAGGCACTTCGCCCTTACACCTGACGGTCAATGGCTGCTGGCCGCCAACCGAGACACGGACAACCTTGTGCTGTTCCGGATCGAGTCGGAGACCGGACTGCCGATTTTCCAGGGCATCGAGCTGCCGGCGAGCAAGCCGGTTTGTGTGATTGTGAATGGCAACCGAAGGGGATTGTCGGAAAAGGGTTGACGCTGAAAAAGCCAGGTGGTACGATCAAGCTCATATATTCCGATTTTTCCTATCGGGTTTAATTTGAGAGAGGGGTTTTACGGTTATGAAAAAAGGATGGGTGGTTCTGTCTTTGCTGTTGGCGTTATCTTTGGTTCTGGCAGCTTGCGGCAGCAAAAATAACAATAATCAAGGTGCGGCTTCCGCATCGGCAAGCCCGAGCGGCAGCGCGAGTGCGGCACCAGGCAAATCGCTGCTCGAAACGATCAAAGCCAGCGGCAAAATCCGTATCGGTACCGAGGGCACTTACGCGCCGTTCACTTTCCATGGCAAAGACGGAAAGTTGACCGGTTTCGACGTGGAAATCGCGCAAGAAGTCGCCAAACGTCTCGGCGTACAGCCGGATTTCATGGAAACCAAGTGGGACGGCATGTTCGCCGGTCTGGATGCCAAACGGTTCGATATGGTCGTAAACGAAGTTTCCATCCGGGACGACCGGAAAGTAAAATATGATTTTTCCTCACCCTATATTGTTTCCAAGGCTGTGCTGATCGTGCATAAGGACAACAACGATATCAAGCAGCTGTCCGATTTGAAAGGCAAGAAAGCGGGACAATCGCTTACCAGCAACCTGACCGATATCGCCAAAGCGAACGGAGCAACCATTGTGCAAACCGACGGTTTCAACCAAGCGATCGAGCTTCTGCTTTCCAAACGGATTGACGCAACGGTGAACGACGGCCTCTCATTCTTGGATTTCAAGAAACAAAAGCCGGACGCTCCGATTAAAGTCGTCGCCGAGACCAAGGATGCCTCCCAGAGCGCGATCTTGTTTAACAAAGGCAATCAAGAACTCGTTGACGCGGTTAACAAGGCTCTGGATGACATGAAGAAAGACGGAACGTACTTGAAAATTTCCGAAAAATACTTCGGCACCGACGTCTCGAAGTAAAGGACGATACCTATGAGCGATCGACAGATTCAAATATTTATGGAATCTTTGCTACCCCTATTTAAGGCCGGGGTAGCTTTTACCATTCCATTAGCCTTGATTTCTTTTGTGCTTGGAATGATCCTTGCCCTGTTTACGGCGCTTGCCCGAATCTCGGGCTGGAAACCGCTTGCGCTTATCGCTCGCTTTTATGTCTGGATCATTCGGGGCACGCCGTTGATTGTGCAACTGTTCATCATTTTCTTTGGGTTACCCAAGGTGGGCATCGTGATCGACCCGTTTCCTGCGGCTGTAATCGGCTTTACGCTTAGTGTCGGCGCATACGGATCGGAGACGATCCGTGCTGCGATATTGTCCATTCCTAAGGGCCAGTGGGAAGCGTGTTTTGCCCTCGGCATGACGCGCTGGCAAGCTCTCAAACGCGCTGTCCTCCCCCAAGCAGCACGCGTCGCGACACCGTCACTCGCCAGCTCTTTCATCAGTCTGGTGAAGGACACCTCCTTGGCCGCAACAATCATGGTAACGGAGATGTTCCAGACATCCCAGCAAATAACGGCCACCTATTATGAACCGCTGCTGCTCTACGTGGAAGTAGCCCTGATTTATCTGCTGTTCTGCAGCGTCCTTTCTTACGGCCAAGCCCGGCTGGAAAGACGTTTCGATCGTTACCACGCCATATAGGAGGGATGACGGCATGCTGCAAATGACCCATCTCAGCAAATCGTTCGGGAGCGTTCAGGTGCTTCGGGACATTAATCTCCGGCTGGAGAAAGGCAAAGTGTTGGTGATTGTCGGACCTTCCGGATCGGGAAAAACGACACTTTTGCGGTGCATCAATTTGCTGGAGACGCCGACGGAGGGAGAGATGTCGGTCGGCGATCTTCAGCTTCATTTTGACCAAGGCACGAAGCTTCGAAAATCCGATATTCTCGCATTGCGCAAACGCACAGGCATGGTCTTTCAAAGCTATCATCTTTTTCCACACCGGACAGCCGTCGAGAACGTGATGGAGGGCTTGATCACGGTACAGAAAACAGACAAAAATCAAGCCCGCCTCCAAGCGTTAGAGATGCTGCGCAAAGTCGGGCTGGAGGAAAGAGCCGGCGCCTACCCCTTTCAACTATCGGGGGGACAACAGCAGCGGGTTGGCATCGCCCGGGCGATCGCCATGGATCCGGACCTGCTCCTTTTCGACGAGCCCACGTCGGCGCTTGACCCGGAGTTGGTGGGTGAAGTGCTGAATGCCATGAAGGCTCTCGCCGCCGAAGGGAGAACGATGGTGGTGGTGACGCACGAAATGAAATTTGCCGAGGAAGTGGCCGATAAAGTGATCTTCATGGACAATGGCCTCATTGTGGAGGAGGGAACGCCGGAGCAGGTTTTCCGGCAGTCCACGAATGAACGTACGCAGGCGTTTTTGTCCCGGGTGAAGGGGAACGTGTAGCAGGTACAAGCTGGGTTCTAAATATTTTGGTCCCTCCATATGGTAATACAAAGGGAGGGACGCGCCCATGGAACACGGCAAATCCAAACATCAGGAAATCCGCATGCTGAACCGCAGCACGCTGGAGATTACCGGCGTCGGCAATGTCGAGAGCTTCGACAACGAAGAATTTCTTCTTGTGACGGAGTGCGGTTTTCTGGCGGTTCGGGGTCAAAATCTGCATATGAAAAATCTAAGCCTTGAGCAGGGTCTAGTCGCCATAGAAGGGACGGTTCACTCCCTTGTATACTTGGACGGTGCGGGAGCGGGCAAATCGAAAGGCTTATTCGGGAAGTTGTTTAAGTGAACGCGGCGTCCCAGTGGACGACCATCGGCTGGATGATCGTGTGCGGACTGGCCATGGGGACGGTATTCGATTTCTACCGGGTGGCCGCAGAGCGGTTTCACATCCCGCGCTGGGTGCTCCCTGTATTGGATGTGGCGTTTTGGGCGGCAGCAACGCTGGGGGTATTCTCCGTATTGCTTGACAGCAATCACGGAGAAGTTCGGATGTATGTTTTTCTGGGTCTCGGGATCGGAGTCACCGGATATTTCGGCCTGTTCAGCAGTTGGGTAGTCAAGCTGGCAGCCTGGCTTTATGAAACAGGGAAGCGGATTGCGGTACTGCTATGGAGAACCGTTCGTGTGCTGCTGATCGTCCCTTTTCTTTGGATCGTTCGTTTGTTGGCCAAGCTGCTCGATGTGGCATTTGTTGTGATTGCCGCGTTGCTCTTGTGGACGATTGGGCTGCTGCTCAAACCGCTCAAACGGCCGGCCAGGTGGGCATGGAACCGGCTCCTGCCTCTGCGCCGACGGGCCCGATTGATTCGGAATGCCGCTGTGCAATTTAAAAACAAAGTGAAAGCGGCATGGGATGTTTTTCGTAAAAAGACATAGAAAGGGCTGTTTCGACAGCCTTCGGATCGGGTAATGATAGGAATTGAATCGGAAGAATTATATTTCCGGTACTCATAATATGCTATAATAATCGCATTCCTAAGACTTTGCTGTTTGATGTTTTGGCATGTCAGGGAGCAAGCGCATTCCGGAGGAAGGAGGCATCGGACATGTCATCCCGTACCATCGCGAGTACACCCGCGGCGATCGGTGCCCGCAGAAGATTGAAGATTTTGCTATTCGTCATGGTGATATTCATGAGTTGGGCCGCTTATACATTGTTTGATCAATACGGCCAAATCAATAACCGGTCCAGCCAGATGCGGGAAACCGACAAGAAGCTGACCGATGCCCAAGCCAAGAGTGATGCGCTCAAGCTGGAGATCATCCGCTTGAACGATCCCGAATATATAGGTCAAATTGCCCGCAAAGACCAAGGTATGGGACTGCCGGGCGAGAAGCCGATTCATATTGAGAAATCCGCACCATAAAGCCAATCTGTCAGGGCTTGCCGGGTCATCCGTCTGTTGACCTTGCTTTCTTCTGTCGGTTATAATCGGCATACCGGACCATACGGGTTCGGGTACATTCAGATTCAGGGAGGAACATCCGTTTTTATGGCCATTGAAGTGGGCACCAAATTGGAGGGCAAAGTGACCGGCATCACGCACTTCGGAGCGTTCGTGGACCTCACGGGAGGCGTCACGGGTCTCGTCCACATTTCCGAGGTTGCCGACAGCTATGTGAAGGACATCCACGAGCATTTGAAGGTCAATGACGTGGTAACGGTCAAGGTCATCAACGTAGACCAGAACGGTAAAATCGGACTGTCCATTCGGCAGGCCGTAGATAAACCGCCGGAACAACAGCAGCAGCAACAACAGAATCGCGGACCACGAGGCGGCGGAGATCGCGGCGGCCGTGGAGGGTTCAGACCGGGCGCCGGCGGACGAGTTACGTTCGAAGACAAGGTAAGCCGTTTTCTCAAAGACAGCGAGGAACGCATTTCTACCCTTAAGAAGAGCACGGAATCCAAACGAGGCGGACGAGGCGGACGCCGTTCGTAATATACAGCAGGACAACCGGGTCCCGGGAGGATCCGGTTTTTTGTTGTTCAGAAAATTCACGGCTTCGTCCAGGCGAAATCCCTTTGCTGAAAATCAAATAAATGTTTTTTCGGTTGCTTCCATTCGCGGTCATCCGGCAACGATAGGCGGATGGCGTCTGTTTTCAGAAGGAGAAGCGCCGTCGGATGAACCCGGTTTTTCGCGGGATGTCTCCGGTGGGCACGGGAACGCATTTTCGGTTGATTCGGAGAATTGCGCGATCCGCCGCGGGTTTGATGAACTCTCGAAAACCGTCGCCGCTCCAGCACGGAGCCTGTCGGAAAAAACTTTTGAACAGCCAACGCTTTCTGACAAACTTCCTTGGGACACCCCCCTATAATTAGAGGCACATTCGTTATGAGAAGGGGTGTGCAACATGGACAAATCGTCCGTCGTACCATTCGTGCCAAGGCTCGGAGCAAGTCAGCCTTCCACGCCGGCCAACAAACGCTGGTGGGTGCGGGATAAGAAGATTCGAACTTCCGGTGCGCCGCCAGGCCGGCTGGCTCGCTTGGGACAAGCTTTGCGGGAGCAGCGATGGGTCGTCATGATGATCGTGATGGGATTTCTGCTCGGCAGGGCGGAAATGTTGGAAAATCTTGCGCCATTCGCCGCGGCTTTTTTTGGGGTTGTGCTGTATGTAAAGCGGAATATGGCTTTTTGGGCGGCCGTTTCACTCGTCGGCGGCAGCTTCTGGGCATCTCATCCGATGCCGGAAGTGATTTGTGCGGAACTGGGTGTTCTGTATCTGCTGGTCAGGGGGTTGGAGTTATACGAAAAAGCGGACCTTTCCCACGCGCCGGTCGTGGTGTTCGCGTCCACGCTGCTTGTCCGGCTGTTCGATACCGTACTCGCGGACCAGCCGGATTGGATGCCATACTTGTGGACGGCGGTGGAAGCAGGATTGGCTTTTGTACTCACGATGCTGTTCGTCCATGCGCTTCCCGTGTTGAACCGGTCGAAAAAAACGGTGCAGCTGCGTCAGGAGGAATGGATCGGGATTTTAATTCTCATCGCTTGTCTCATCACGGGTCTCACGGGATGGGAGGTCTACGGTGTGGCGACGGCGGCTGTGTTCACCCGCTACATCGTCTTGTTGGCCGCGTTGGTCGGCGGAGTGTCGCTGGGCACATCAGCCGGCGTGGTCGCAGGCATCATGCTGACGTTGTCCGATCTTAGCGCCATGGGCGACATTGGTTTGCTCGCTTTCGGCGGTCTGATGGCCGGGCTGATTCGGGAAGGCGGCAAGCCGGGTACGGTATTCGGTCTCCTGTTGGGCACGTCCGTCTTGGCTATGTTTGCCGCTCAATCCGCCGACACCATGACGGCCACCTGGGCTACGCTAGCTGCTTCCCTGCTATTTTTTCTCACGCCGAGAAAAGCAACTGATGCTATTTCAAAGTATGTGCCGGGCACCCCCCATTATGCCCAAAATCAACGCGAGTATGCGCAAAAAGTTCGGGATCTTACAGCCGAGAGGGTGTCGCGTTTCTCCGAAGTGTTCCGCCAGCTGTCGGGAAGCTTTCGCCAGATGACCCAGGCGGGAGATGTGGCAGGCGATAACCGCGATTTCGATCACTATGCCAATGCCGTTCATGAGAAAGCCTGCACGAATTGCCACCGGCGGGGGCTGTGCTGGGACGTCCAATTTTTGCAGACCTATAAACTGATGACGGATATGATGAGCGCCGTGGAGAAAGAGCCGGAACTGATGCCGTCGCAGATTCCCAAGCCATGGACCCGCCTATGCGTCAAAACACCGCAGGTGCTCGATATTCTCAAACGCGAATATGACTTGTACCGGCATGACCAGCATTGGCGTCGGCAGCTGCAGGACAGCCGGTATTTGGTGGCGGATCAATTGTCGGGTGTCTCGCAGGTGATGGATGACCTGGTCAAGGAAATCCGGCGGGAAGCGCAGCAGATGGAGCGTCAGGAGGAGGAAATCCGAGAGGCGATCGACCGGCTGGGGCTCGCTGTTCAGAGCATAGATATTATGAATTTGGAGGAGGGACGAATCGAGATTGAGATGGTTCATGCATTCCGGACCGGGTACGACGAATGCCGGAAAATGATCGCTCCGCTGTTGTCCGAAATTCTCGGGGAAACGGTCAGTGTACGGCAGGAAAGAACAGGAGAGCCGGCCGCACACTTGTCGACCGCCATCTTCGCTTCCGCGAAGGCGTATGAAGTGGAAACGGGAGTCGCGGGTGCGGCCAAGGATGGCGACCTACTCTCGGGTGACAGTTTTACAATGACGGAGCTGTACAGCGGCAAATTCGCGGTGGCGCTGAGCGACGGAATGGGCAACGGGGTCCGCGCCCGAATGGAGAGCAGCGCGGCGTTGTCCATGCTGGAGCAGATGCTTCAATCGGGTATAGATGAGCGGCTGGCGGTCAAGTCCGTCAATTCCATCTTGCTGCTCCGGTCCCCGGATGAAATGTTTGCAACGGTAGACCTCGCACTCATCGATCTTTACACCGCACATGCAACAATGCTGAAAATCGGCTCAACACCAAGCTTTATCAAACGAGGAAGGGAGATCATTCCGATCGCGGCGAACAATTTGCCGATCGGTATTCTGCAGGACATCGAGATCGATCTGCTTCGGGTGCAACTGCTCCCCGGCGATACGCTGATTATGATGACCGACGGGATCTTGGACGCTCCCGGATATGCGGTCAATAAGGAGTTGTGGATGAAGAGGGTGCTGCAGGAAATCAAAACCGACGATCCGCAAGAGTTGGCGGATGAGCTGCTGGATACCGCATTGCGGCAAAATCCGGGCGCCATCCGCGACGACATGACCGTAGTGGTCACCCGGATCACGCGATACCAGCCGGAATGGGCGGCCTTCCGACTTCCCGGTTTGAGCCGGGTCGAACGCCCAAGGACGGTGAGCTGATACTGTGCGATTCTCCCACCGCAAAGGCAATTCTCCCCTTGCGCATGGTCCCTCTCCATAATGCTCGTTCCCCCTACCAATCTCCTCTA
>JAQBPQ010000101.1 GCA_028287445.1 Cohnella sp. | reverse complement strand
GGTGTATTGCCGGGTGTGCTGGTCAGCTCTCAAGAGCGCTACGGCTGGGAGGATGACAAGCTGGTCCAGGGTTTGTTCTGCGCTGGAGCGATCGGATATGTCATCGCCAACAATTCCTTCATCTCCGGCGCGGAAGGCGGCTGCCAGGCCGAGATCGGCTCCGCTATCGGGATGGCTGCCGGAACGCTCGTTGAGCTGCGAGGCGGTACTCCCGAACAGGTGATGCACGCTGTCGGCCTTGCGCTAAAAAACACGCTCGGACTCATATGCGACCCGGTCGCCGGACTCGTCGAAATCCCCTGCATTGTCCGCAACGGGCTCGGCGCGGTGAATGCCTTGGCTGCGGCCGATATGGCGCTTGCCGGCATGAGGAGCATCATCCCATCCGACGAGGTGATTGGCGTGATGAGGGAAATCGGCGGCAGGATGCCGATGGAACACCGGGAAACCGCTTTAGGCGGGCTCGCACAGACACCGACCGGGCGCAAGCTTGCGGAGCAGGTCAGACAAGAAAGGCGTTCATGACCTGCGCCTTCAATCAACACCCATTATATTTTTGAGATCCCCAGAGCCGTGTTTTCCCACAAGATTTGCTCGACGGTTTCCCATTTCGACTCTTCGCATTGTACGATGACCACCACTTCGGAAGTTATGCCGCTGCGTCCTCTGTCCAGCCCTTTCCTGCTTTTTTTCACAATCGCATATTTGATCAGAAACCCCAAGAGCATGCCGAAAATCGCGCCGATCAATCCCCAGATGATGGGACCCCATCTCAAAACATATCCGTAGACCGTCCCTAGCAGCATAAAAACCGTGCCCAAAACAGCGGCAGCATCGAATACACTGTATCCGTCCGCCCGATGGATCGTATCGAACATTCGCCGCGGCTCCATTCGTTTGCCGAGGGGGACGGCCAAAATGTCCTCCTTGGCGATACCTTTTTGCTCTAAAGCGGATAAGGCCATTTCCAAATAGATCGACTGCTCGAAAGTGGCGACCACATGCATGCTTTTCATCACCTGTCTGGAGCAGGCATCCGGAAGGATGGGCTCTGATAGTGCATCCGCAAAAATTTGGATTGCTCGTTTTTGAACAGCTTGTTGTTCTCGGTAGCCGAAACGTAGGCATCGTAAAAAATAAAGGAGTACATGGAGGGCAGGTACAACGTCCACTGCATATTCAGCACATGCCTGGCCTGTTCAAAATGGCCGTTGAGGGAGTAGTGAATGGCAGGAGGAATGTGCGAAAGATACATAAGAGCGGTGGTGAAGCCGAAAATAAAGAAGCCGGCAATCATTTTGTGAACATACATGTGGCCCAGCCCAGGCGCCAATATGGACCATACCAAAGCAATCCAAGGGGTTCTTTTGTCCAAATAGTTAATATCCCAAGGGGAGTATTTCATCTGGATCAAGGGTGCATCTTCCCTGTCCGCGAGCAAAAATTGATTGTTGAGATCCACCGTCCTCCGGTAGCTGTCCCAAATGGTGTAAATATAGATACTGACATACATGAGAATCCACCTCATATCCAGCACCGCCTTGGCTTTATCGAACTCACCGAGGAGCGAATACAGGATCGCCAAGTTGACATGGGCCTGAGTATTGATGAACACTTCCCAACTGATGAGGATAAAAGCCGGAAAGTACCTTTCCAGCAGCAAATGACCGAACCCCGGAAATGAGAAAGAGAAAAACGCGACGACCCAAGGGTTCCGCAAATGTAACTGGGTAATGCCGAGGGCGTACATATAGGCCCTGGAACGTCTGGCCGGATGGTTTACATTCAAGGGCCGTCTCTCCTTCGATGATGTTCAATTATTTGCCAACGGCTGCCGGTTTATGCCGAGCGGCTTGTTGCCGTTCTTGTCACCCCATGGCGGAATTCCGGAAGTTTCGGGCGAACGGCTTTAAGAACTGGATGAATCGTTCTATAATATGGGATAGTACAAATGTTTTGGACGCTGCAGAACTGAACGCGCCGGCACAAGAAGTGCCCCATTCTTAGGAGGAACCTGTTCATGAAAATACGCAAGGCGATCATACCCGCGGCGGGGCTCGGCACCCGATTCCTGCCAGCGACCAAGGCGATGCCCAAGGAAATGCTGCCGATCATCGACAAGCCGGGCATTCAGTATATCGTGGAAGAAGCGGTCGCTTCCGGTATCGAAGACATACTCATCGTGACCGGCAAAGGCAAACGCGCCATTGAAGATCATTTTGACAGCAATTATGAATTGGAACAAAACTTGCGCAAGCAAGGCAAGATGGATTTGTTGTCGGAAGTTCGGAAGGCTACCGAGCTGACCGATATTCACTATATCCGGCAAAAGGAGCCCAAAGGTCTGGGACACGCCATCTGGTGCGCGCGCAAGTTCATTGGAGATGAGCCGTTCGCCGTGCTGCTCGGGGACGATATTGTCCAGTCGGAGGTGCCATGCCTCAAACAGATGATGGACATGTTCGATCGCGTGCAAGGCTCCGTATTGGCGGTTAAGCAAGTGCCGGCGAACGAAGTATCCCGGTACGGTATTGTGGATCCGGATCCGCGCGGGTCTGGCGAAGAACGGCTGCTGAGGGTGCGCGGAGTGGTGGAGAAACCGGCTCCGGAGGACGCGCCTTCCGATGTGGCGATTATCGGGCGGTACATTCTAACTCCGGCTATCTTCGATTTGTTGGAGACGCAGAGCACCGGAGCGGGCGGCGAAATCCAACTGACCGATGCGATCTCCAGGCTGCTTGGGAATGAATCCGTGTATGCTTATATGTTCGACGGCATCCGTTACGATACCGGAGAAAAACTTGGGTATCTGAAGACGATCATAGACTTCGCCCTGGAACGGCCGGATTTGCGGGATGAAGTTCGAAGATATTTGAGAGAAAAATTGGGCCAAGCTTGAGGGATTTTGTGGGAAACGCGTGAAGCACACGCCGCTTGCTCCGATTGGAGCGGGCGGCGTTTTTCATTTTATCGAGGGAGGTACAGGGTATGTACCTATAGGTTCTTGGAAGAACACGCGAATTCCGGTACACTAGTAATAAACGTTAGGCGGAGGCTTCATGGTCCCCACTTTTTATCAGCATTGGAGACATGTATTTAAGCTCGATCCCGACCGGGAGATTACCGAAGATACGCTGGAGTCGGTGTGTTTATCCGGCACAGATGCGATCCTGGTGGGCGGTTCGAGCGGCGTTACGTTTGACAATACAGTGGAGTTACTTTCGAGGATTCGCCGATACGAGCTACCGTGTGCGCTGGAGTTGTCCGATCCTTCATGCGGCGTGCCGGGTTTTGATGGTTATTTTATTCCAATGGTACTTAACGCGAAGCGTCGGGAATGGTTGATCGGCCACCATGTGGACGCACTGCGGGACTTCGGTCATTTGCTGCCATGGGATTCCGTGGTCGGGGAAGCGTATCTCGTGCTGAATCCCGGCTCGACCGTGGCCCGGGTGACGGAGGCCGACGCCAACCTGAGTGAAGGGGATGCCCTGGCATACACCCAAGTGGCGGACCGCCTCTGGAATGTTCCTGTACTCTACATCGAGTACAGCGGCCTATTCGGAGATATGCGGCTCGTACGGCGAATCCGGGACGAGCTTAGGCAGGCGCACTTGTTCTATGGCGGCGGAATCGACGGTCCCGACAAGGCGCGCCAAGCGGCCGAAGCGGCTCATACGGTTGTCGTCGGGAACATCATATACACCGATCTGCAGGCGGCACTGGCAACGGTTCACGCCGTGAAGAATTAACGAAGTAAAGGAGCAAGGCCATGTTTTTCGAACAAGCACCATTGTCCGACGGGGTCGATATCGACGCTGCGGTGAATCAATTGAATCCGAAGCAGCGTGAAGCGGCGGTGGCGACCGACGGTCCGCTGTTGATCATGGCCGGAGCGGGCAGCGGCAAGACACGGGTGCTCACCCACCGGATCGCGTACCTGGTCGCCAAGCGGATCGCCGCGCCGTGGAGTATTCTGGCGATCACTTTCACCAATAAAGCGGCGCGCGAGATGCAGGATCGGGTATCCAACCTTGTCGGTCCGTCCGGCAGCGACATATGGGTGAGCACCTTTCACTCCATGTGTGTCCGCATCCTCCGCAAAGACATCGAGCGCATCGGATACGGCTCCAATTTCAGCATTTTGGATTCCACCGACCAATTGTCGGTGATTCGCAATGTGATGAAGGAGCAGAACATCGACACCAAGAAGTTTGAGCCCAAAGCGGTTCAGGCTGCCATCAGCGGCGCGAAGAACGAACTGCTGACACCGGACAAGTACGAGCAGCGGCAGGGGGATTATTTTCAGACCCTAGTCGCCCAAGTCTACAAGCAATACCAGAAAAGGCTCAAAGCCAACAATTCGCTCGACTTTGACGATCTCATTTTAATGACCATTCAGCTGTTCCAAGACGTTCCGGACGTCCTGGCCTTTTACCAAAATAAATTCCGTTATATCCACGTCGACGAATACCAGGATACGAACCGCGCGCAGTACATGTTGTGCAAGCTGCTGGCACAGAAGCACCATAACATTTGTGTTGTCGGCGACAGCGATCAGTCGATTTACCGGTGGAGAGGCGCCGATATCACGAATATTCTCAACTTTGAAGCGGATTATCCGGAGGCGCGCACGATTCTGCTCGAGCAGAATTACCGCTCCACCTCGACGATTTTGGACGCGGCAAATTCCGTGATCAAGAACAACCTGAGCCGCAAAGCGAAGAACCTCTGGACCGACAAAGACGGCGGGGACAAAATCGTAGTGTACCAGGGCGATTCGGAGCATGAGGAAGGCTATTTTGTCGCGGGAGAGATTCGCAAAAATCGGGAAAAAGGGCGGCGTCACGACGACCATGCCATCCTTTACCGAACAAACGCGCAGTCCCGGGTGATCGAGGAAATTCTGATCAAATCCGATATTCCATATCAAATCGTCGGAGGCATTCGATTCTACGATCGCAAGGAAATCAAGGATATCCTCGGCTATTTGCGTCTGATTTCCAACCCGGATGACGATATCAGCCTCGATCGGGTCGTAAATGTGCCTAAGCGGGGAGTCGGCGACACGACGATGGCCAAAATCCAGGATGAAGCGGGGCGTTACGGCATTTCCACGTATCGTCTGCTGAGCGAGAGTTTGCACGAGTTGGACATCCAGGCCCGGGCAAGAACCGCTTTGTATGAGTTTCGGGATTTGATCGCCAATTTGAGCGCGATGGTGGAATATCTGTCGGTGACCGAGTTGACGGAAAAACTGCTGGAGATGACCCAGTATCGACTAGAATTCCAACGCGAAAATACGATCGAATCACAGTCGCGGCTCGAGAACATCGAGGAGTTTCTGTCCGTTACGCAGGAATTCGAGAAGAACAGCGACGACAAGTCTTTGGTGGCTTTCCTCACCGATCTTGCTTTAATAGCCGACATCGATTCGATGAACGATACGGAAGAGGAAGACAAAGATGCCATCGTGCTCATGACGATGCACAGCTCCAAAGGTCTGGAGTTTCCGGTGGTGTTCATTGTGGGCATGGAGGAAGGTGTGTTTCCGAGCAGCCGCGCCTTCTTGGATAACGACGAGCTGGAGGAAGAACGGCGTCTTGCGTACGTCGGCATTACACGAGCGGAGCAGAAACTGTATTTGACCTGCGCGCGAATGCGGCTGTTGTACGGACGGACGAACAGCAACGCGCCTTCCCGGTTTTTGGAGGAGATTCCCGAGCAGCTTAAGGAAGCGGTGTCTCCGGCCGGAGGACGGCTTGGCTCTTACGGCGGCTATTCCGGCCGGCTCGGCGGCGGTGGCATCGGCTCCCGGGGCAATGCCGGCGGTGGTGGATTCGGCGCCCGGCTGGCAGCCGGAGCCGGTTTTGGCGGAGCGGGCGCCGCTGCGTCGCGTCCCGTGCCGGAAGCAGCTCGTCCAGCCGGCGAGGGGCTGGATGTCGCCGCCGGCGACAAGGTAC
>JAQBPQ010000051.1 GCA_028287445.1 Cohnella sp. | reverse complement strand
CACGCTTTATCGATAAGAATGCTTGGGGCTCCAAGTCCGAGACATATTGAGCAATTGCGTATACGGTAGGCGTTTCAAACAACACTCGGAGAGGCACTTCGACGCCGTACGCTTTCGCTGTTCGGGCAAGCAGCGTCATCGCCTTCAGCGAGTGTCCTCCCATTTCAAAAAAACTGTCGTAAATCCCCACCCGCTCCACGCCAAGGATGTCCTGCCAAATTTGAGCGAACTGCGCTTCAACTGCGTTTGTTGGAGCAACGTATTCTCTGACACCAACCACCTTCACCTCATGTCTGAGCAACGCTTTGCGGTCCACTTTTCCACTGCTCGTCAAAGGGATTTCCTCGAGCTCCACAAAATAAGGAGGCAGCATGTAATCCGGCAATTGATGGGACAGATGATCCTTTAATTCGGACACCGAAAGGGGGTTTTCCGCCTGATTCCAAACCACGTAGGCGCAAAGCTCCATTCCGGACTGTGCCTCGGCACCCGCTTCCGGACGCGCAAGAACGACCGCTTTAGCGATTCCGGGAAACTGCTGCATAACGGCTTCGATTTCCCCGAGCTCGATCCGGTATCCACGAATTTTCACTTGGTCGTCGATTCGTCCTCCGAACGCCAGGTTGCCGTCCGGGAGCCAATGGCCCAAATCTCCTGTTTTGTACATTTTTTCTTCCGAAACGAACGGATCCCCGACGAATCCGCTCGATGTGAAGTCAGGCAAATTCAAGTAGCCGCGTCCCACTCCGTCTCCGGCTATGCATAATTCTCCTTCGACCCCATCCGGCAGCAGCCTTCCATATGCATCCATAATGTATACACGATTGTTGCCGAGCGGCTTGCCGATCGGCATATACACGCTTTCGTTATCCGCCTGGAACTGCCCAGGCACAATGTCATACACCGAAGCATCGACACAGCTTTCGGTGGGGCCGTACACATTGGTAATCGTCGGAGCTTGCCCATGGACAGCCAACCGCTCGAACAACTTGCCTACGGTTGCACGGGGAAGCGCCTCTCCTCCAATCAGCATGTGCCGAAGCGGCAAGCCGCTTAGATCCTCCGCTGCCGCAAGTAACTTCAAGTGAGACGGCGTTCCGTCGGTCACCTCAATACCGTTCTTCCGATAATAGTCGGCCAAGGCCTGACCATCGGAAACGGTCATCCTTGGCACGATATGGAGTGTATGTCCTAATAGCAGAGATGCAAAAATCTGCTGCACCGACGCATCGAAATGAAAGGGAGCCAACAGCGCGACATTCAAGCCTCTCTCATAGTTCGCGTATACGCGGTCCCTCAAAGCCTCGATCAAATGGTGAACCTGACGATGTTCAATCATGACCCCTTTCGGTTTGCCGGTCGTACCGGATGTATAGATGATGTAGGCCAAGCTTCGGGAACTTGTTTCGGCGGTTAAATCGTTTGTATCCTCTTCGGTTACGAAGCGATCGTCAAAAATCAACACTTCCGCGGATTGCTGGGATTGCAGTTCGTATTTTTCCGCTAAATGTCGTTCCGCAATAATCACTTTGGCTCCCGAGTCTTCGATAATGAAACGAATTCTCTCCTCCGGAAAACCGGGATCGATCGGTACGTAAGCCCCACCCGCCTTTAGAATGCCAAGAATGGCTGTGACGACCCTCTCCGTCCGTTCCATGACAATCGCCACCGGCCCATCTGCACTTATGCCCTTTTTTCGTAATAACCCTCCCAATCGATCGGCTTGTTCACGCAGTTCCTGGTAAGTCACTTCTCTCCCTTCGCATATCACAGCCGTACACAGCGGATTTTGAATCGCTTGTCGTTCGAACAATTCGTGGAGCGTTATTTCCCGGTCATACCACATTTCCGTATCTTTAGATCGCGTCAATATCCGTCGTTTTTCTTCTTCCGGAATGAGCTCCAGATCCCCAATCCTTTTGTCCGGGAAAATCAGCAAATCTTCCAGAAGAGTCATCATTCGAACAAATAAATGTTCCATCTCTTCTTCCGTGAACAATTCCGCACGATAATCGAAATCCAGGTTTAGCGTGCCGGTATCCCATCGATCCTTCACGTGGATGGAGATATCATTGATTTCGTGTCCGCTGAATATCGGTTCGATCAGCAGGGATAAATCCTCTTTCTCCTGCCACTGCATCACCTGATATTCCAACGATATGCCGAATAGTCTCTTGAGATCGCCGTGGTTTTCGCGCAAATTGTTGATGAGCGTATCATACGGGTATTTCTGATGCCGAATGACCGACATTAGCTCTTTCATGTTCTGTCCTACGAAAGTAAGAAAATCCAATTGTTCGTCGATGTGGGCTTTCATCGGGATTGTAGACACGAACATACCCAGCATCTGCTTTTCTCTGGCATTGGTCCGGTTTCCCATGAATGTACCAACCGTAACTTCTTCTTGTCCTGTCAACCGCTGCATGTAGATGTACATAACGGAAAGAAACAAGGCTAGCGGACTAACGGAGTTTTTGTCGCAAAAAGCTTGGATCTCTCTGTGCAAATCGGGAGCAATCGTTTTGGACAGGCGCACGGCATCCGTATGTACACGGTAAGAATCACTTCGTTTTAGGGAAACGGATTCCGGGACGGATTCATATTTCGCTTTCCAGAATTTTTTATCCTTTTGAAATCGTTCTGAAATCTCATAGTCAGCCTCGGTTACCATATACTCCGTGTAGGAAGGTTGGTCGATCGGGAGCTCGGCATTCCCTTTGGCCATTTCCAAATAATGATCGACGATTTGATTTCCAAGCAATACGATGGAGATCCCATCGGCGATCACATGATGAACTTTGGCAAAAAACCAGCATTCGGAGGTGCTGATTCTGAACACAGCGAAGTGAAACAGACGGTTCCCATACAGCAAAAACGGTTTGCGCACTTCCAATTGTGCCCATTCCATGATGGCTCGGATTTCCCCTGTTTCACTGTAGTCAAACCATTCGATCTCGAACTTCTCATAGGGTGCAACATATTGACTGACTTCTCCATCATCGTCCAACTCCAATCTCAATCGCATGGATTCATTAGCAACGACAACATGTTGACTCGCTTCCATCAACAAGCGGTGATCGATGCCTTTCTCAGATTTGAGTTTGGCAAAACCAGCCAGATTGGAAATGCTTGTTCCGGGGTAAAACTGTTCGGTATACCAAATTCTTTTTTGAGCATGCGTTAATGGATAATCCATTCTTTGCACTGACAATCACCTGCCCAATGATGTTTTAAATAATCCCCAAAAAGTGACGTCAAGCTCTGAAGCTTATTCCGATTACATTATGGGGACCCCGAAATCTTATAAATCACAAAAAAAGACCATCCAAGTAAAAAGGAAGGTCTCCCTGTTACCCGGTAACCTGTCAACCATCACATCTTTCGATGTCTTAGGCCATGGCTTTGCGTCCCTATGTTTCCACAGGTTTGCCTTTATCAAGTTATTTTGCGTACTGTTTTAGACTAAAGCACTAATGTGAACGGATGATTAAAAGAAAACCGTCGTTTTGTAAATGATTCACAATATTTATTAAAAGTCAATAAGAATTCAAAGTTTTGAATTGTTCTTGACAATTCAATTCTATACCTAATCTAATCCGATGAATATAGGTTGAATTCAGCATTTATTTTGTCGATCCTAGGCACTATTTGTCGAAATCATACGCCTAGGCACACTGGCTGCTGAGCCCTTAGTAACCGTTTTTCCGCTTTTCAGCCCAATTCGGTATTTGGGTAAACTACAATCGTATAAATGATACATTTTGGAGGCGTATGTGGAGTGGATAAACGAGGAAATACGGTGTTGATTACCGGGGGAGCGTCAGGAATCGGCCTGGCCTTGGCGGAATGCTTCTTGAATGCCGACAACACAGTCATCATATGCGGACGACGTAAAGAGAAACTTGAGGAAGCCAAACAAAAATTTAAAAAAATCCATACCCGGATATGCGACGTATCCGTTGAAACGGATCGGATTGAACTATTCAATTGGGCCGCAGCCGAGTTTCCCAATCTTAACGTGCTGATTAACAATGCCGGCATTCAACAACGGGTGAACCTGCTTGCTCCTGAGGAACCGTGGACCCATTACGATCAGGAGATTGCCTCCAATTTCGATGCTCCGGTCCATCTCAGTCTTCTCTTCACTCCGCACCTTATCAAACAGCATAAACCTTCTATTATCAACATATCGTCCGGTTTGGCGATTACGCCGGGAGCATGGGTGCCCATATACAGCGCTACCAAAGCGGCTTTGCATGCATTTACGGTCAGTCTTAGGATTCAACTTGCGGACTCTAATGTTGAAGTGATAGAGGTGCTTCCACCCGCTGTTAACACGGATCTGGGCGGTGTAGGTCTGCACACCTTCGGCGCTTCGTTGAATGATTTTGCGGATTCGGTATTCGGCGAACTGGACAGCGGGAAACAAGAAATCGGATTCGGCGGAACGGAGGAGCGACTGACGGTATCGGCAGCCGAAGCGAAGGAGATTGCTAAGAAAATGTACGAAGGGTTTGTGAAACGATAGCTATCTGGACGAAGAAATTTACGACGCCGGTTTAGCACCGGCGTCGTACTGGAAACTTTCACCGCTAGTCTCTATCTAATCAACTGTATTGTCGTTTTCTACGAAATGTTGAAGAGCGTTCATCTTGTTGTCCCAAAACCGTTCATAGTAGGACAGCCATTGTTTCAACTGCTGCAGAGGCTCCGGTTGTAACTTGTATCGTGTCTCTCGGCCGACCTTGGTTTCCTTCACCAGTCCTGCCTCGGCTAAAATACGCAGATGCTTGGATACGGCCGTCCGGCTCATCGGAAAGTGTCCGCTAATGACGGTAACCGGCATCTCCCGATCAGTCAACAATTTCAAAACACTGCGACGGGTAGGATCGGCAATCGCTTGGAAGACATCATGCTTCGCCGATAAGACAGCCGTATTAGCCTTCGACATATTTCCCCAGCGCCAGACCCAGCTTAGCCCAGCCCTGATCCATATTTTCGCGTATCACCGGATGAGGCGCACCGAATTCCGTAACGGTACTGACATCCCATCCTGAGTGAATCATCGTAAATTCCGTTTTGCCGTCCAGTTCTTTTAATTCGAAAGTAAGCGTCCAATCTTTGCCCCAATTAAAGGAGACACGCTTTGGGGGATCTACTTCCGTTACTTTGCACGGGGACATCCCGAACTGTCCGGCATTGAGATGGAACTCATGGCCGGGTACAGGCTGAAAATCATTCGGCATAAACCAAGCAGCCATCCCTTCCGAGGTGGCCACGGCTTCCCATACTTTCTGAATCCTGGCATTAAACACGAATGTACGCCGGATGTCCGGCAATGTGCCTTGCTTCTCATTCTCCATTGCGATGCCTCCAAATAACCATCCTATTGAGAAACCTTTTGGTTTCGCTTATGATGATACGGCACCAAAAGGTTTCGTGTCAAGTTCGTTTTTTTCCTCCGGGCATCGACAGGAATCAGGCTCCAAATTTTGTTTCCATTTCACTAAAAAAGCTTTAAACTTCACAATCGATAATTGCATTCCACCGTCTTACACTTGGGTTAGCGGTGGGCAAAGAACTATGGTTACATGGAATCCTTGATGAATTATTTTAGGCAAATAGACTGAAGGAGCCCGTTTTGACAGGCTCCTCCGTTGTCGAAACTATTTGGTGCGGTACTATGATTTGTTCGAAATCTTCCGCCAATCCTCCGATTTCTCGCTCAAAATATAGTTACCACATCAAAGTCACTTCAATGCCCTCCGGCACCCCGGGGTAACGGACGAGAACCGTGCCCGAGTCCGTGTCGAAGCGGAATTCCGCCAATGTGTGGCCAGCCATGACACTGCGCGGCTGATTTAAGACACGGACGCGCGTGCTGACGTACGTATCAGATGCCGACTCCGAGACGAAGGAAAAGCAATCCTGCTCCACCCGCTCATCACGGATACGTGATGAACTTGCGATAATGGCCGGGACGCCGGAGTTTTGCTTTGCCCACATCAGATCATAAAGCAAGCTATCCGCACCTGCCTCTAACTTCACCGTCTTATAAACCGGCAAATCCGCGTCAAACAAATCCACATACAGGCCCTGAAGATCAGCCTCAGGCATTCCCTCGATTTCGTCCAGTATGTGGGTGATCAAATAGGGACCGCGCCTAATCTGCAACATTACGCTTTCCTTGTAATCCTCTGCTTCCCCACGAATGTCGAGCCCCCGGCGGACGCTTTCCGTTACCTGCTGCGCACCGGAAGCTGAACGGGACAATACCGCGGGATTGATCCGTTGGATGAGAACGGCACCGTTGCCGACACGGTACTCGCCCTCCTCCGGATCACGGCCAAGCCCCATCGATTCGAACAAATGCTCCTCGGGCCGCTCGAACGCCCGGCGTCCAGTCCCGCTGTTCCACCACTCTCGAACGGTGTGGTACGGGTCCGAGCCATCTCCGACATAGATAAGCACGCCGCCTTCTCGCACCCATTGGCCGATGGCTTGATGGATACCGGGATGCTCCGGCTTCATGAATTCGTAAGAGAGCAGCAGCACCCGGTACTCCTCCAAATAACCGGGGAAAGTCAGGATGTTGTCGAACTGTACGGGTCGGACCGGGATGCCGCTCTTCACGAGCGGCATGGCCAAACCGTAGAACGCGGACCAATCGAGTCGTTCCCGCTGCTCCGCGGACACTGAATCGGCGGAAGTTGTGCCGTCGTATCGGAAATCGGTATCTTCTTCATCGGCCATCAGGTCGCCTCGTTGGTACATGGCCGAGTTGGCCAGGCAGAGGCCGACTCCGGACGTGTAGACGTCTGTCCCGCGTTCTTCCTCGTGATTGTGCATGTCTCGCAGAACGTTCATGACGATCTGCAGGACGGTTGAGTACTCGCCGGGGATGGACTCCTTCCCTTGCCCATCCTCCGTGGAATAGGTTCCCTCGAACACCCGCCTGGGCCACGGACACACCTCATATTGTTTTACGCCGGAATGCAACAGGGAAGCCACGACGGTTGACATGTAATTTCGGCGGTAATCGCTCCAGGTATATCGGGGATTATCCTCAATCGGATCATGTAGAAACCACATTTCCCGTCCCGTGCCCCGTGTGAGCTCCTGCATGATGCCGTATTCCAAAAATGCGGTCTCGAACGTCCGCTCGCGCCGGATCCCCTTATACACATTCGGCGTCCGCGCTGTACCGGTCCAAATCTGTGCGATAAAACCGTCGCAAGCCGGCATGGACACCAGAAGCGCTTCAGGGCTGATAATCCGCCATTGCGTATAATTGATGAGGCTGTGTGTCGGTACGTAGAAGCGTACCGTCCGGCCATAGGTGACGAGCGAGTACTCCTTCATCTGGGTGCAAATCCGCTCCAGCGCCCGGTAATAAATCGCCGCCTTGAGCTTGGAAGCCCGGTATTGCGCATCGGGGGAGGAGTGGGGAGGAATCCACTCCTCCTTGTAGTAATTCAGCCACTCTCGCTTGAACGCCTCCGAATAACCCGAAGCCGCCCAAAATTCCGGCTCCTCCATATGAATCGCTTCTACGCCGCAATCGATCGCGCGTTTGATATGGCTCGCCAAGTATTCGGCAAACGAAATCGTCGGCACCATGTACGGAACATCCTTACCGTGGAGCAAATGTTTACCCTGGCGGTCGGTCTGCGCTTCATCCCAATGGCTGCGTCCGTCGAATCGGCCGTACAAGTAATCCTGATACTCTCCCCATGAAACGCCTGTCATCAGATGGATCGTATAGCCTGCCTGCTTCCAGCCTTCGATCCGTTCAGGCAAATCATCCGAGATCCCGTACACCATAACGAAGTCTGTTCTTAAATCGTATTTCGGTCCGTAGGGGCGCGACTCCTGAAATCCGGTCCACTCGGGACTTCTTTTGGTTATTCGACCCACAGCGCAAATCCCCCTTAGTTCGGCATGCCGAACTTGATCACTTCTTTACCTTCAGGTTGTCGTTCGTATACTTCATGGCCTCTGCATATAGATGTGCTCTTTGAGCAGGTCCAGCATGGATTGCAATTGTTCCGGTTCCACCATTTCATAGGGCATCGTCGATCTCCTTTAGTCCAAGTCATTGTGTTGTCCGTCACAGCGTTCCATTCATTCTTATTATATTATATCTATTCTATATGTTCAATATCTATAAATTAATGATAAAAAAAGAACCTTCCCTTTAGAAACGGGTTCTGTTTTGAGGTGCAAACAGCCCGCGTTTTGTTTTAGGACACATAATCTTAGAATGTTGCATGAAGGGCTTAAGTCTGCAAATGTAAGGGTAACTGAATTGATAAGCCATATTTGGTTTGAAGAGTTTGATTTCTACGATTTAGATAATAACAAATTTAAAATATGGAAACCGAAAACATAATGATGAAAGCAAAAGGAAGACAACTGGCATCGCCTTTATGGTTATACAATGAGAAACCTTAACTTAAAAGCAAAAAAGGAGTGCCAAAACTGCTTCCAGTTTGCACTCCATTTTTCATATCAATTTTATTTTTGCACCGCAAAACGGAACCCGTTACACTTCGTTATGATCCAATCGTTTACGAGGGAACTCGGCCCGTCGTCTGCCGGACGACCAATTCCGGATCAATCAACGTTTTGTCGTAATTGGCAGGCCGGCCCTCCCCACTCCGAATGATTTCGATCAGCCTGGCCGCCGCCCGGTACCCCATATCGGATTCGAATTGCCTGATGTGGGTGAAGATGCTGAACTCCTCCACGATTGACGTCGGGTCGTCAAAACTGACGACTGACAATTCGTCCGGTATGGCAAGGCCGGCCTGTCGGGCCATTTGATAGATTTGTACCCCCAGTCTCCCGTTCAGCGTAATGTAGGCCGTGGCCATTCGGTTACGTATATATCGGTATAACGGGTGCGTCTGGGCATCCTTCAAGCTCTCTACACGGAAGTCGGTGATGATGTTGGCCGGGTTGATGAGCGCCCCCTTGTTCTTTAAAGCGTTCACGTATCCCTCGATTCGCTCCTGCACCGTAACGGTTTGCAGCGGCGAATCCGAGCAGATGGCGATTTCCCGGTGCCCAAGCTCCCACAGATAATCCACGGCGAGACTCGCGCCCTTCCTGCCATCGGCGGCAATGTAGTTGGTTTCCACCCCCGGCAAGTAACGGTCGATTAACACAAACGGGAAGCCGGCGAACTTCATGCTCAGGATTTCCTCGTTATACTGCTCCTCGTCCACGGGGAAAATGAGCAATCCTTCCGCTCCGACTTCCTTAAGCAGCATGATCGCCTCTTTTTCTTTGTCCAGCTTGCCTTCGGAAAGCAATATCATACTTCTGTAGCCCTGCTCGTCGAGTGCCTTCTGAACGCCTTCGATCAGCCGGATGGCGAAATAATCCACAATGCTCGGCATCACTAGGCCAATGATTCGAACTTGGAGGTTAGTCCCTGTCCGCTGCGGGAATTGGCCGCCGGCAGATAACTGCGATTCGGGCTCCCGGCTGCTGACGAAGCTCCCCCTGCCCGGCACCCGGCTGATGATTTTTTCGTTGGCCAATCCGGACAAGGCGTTGACCACCGTGATTTTGCTGACATGGAAGCGCTCCATCAGCTCTTTCTCCGTCGGGATCCGGTCGCCGGTCTTCAGGCCTTCCGAGTCGATCTGATCGCGAATATACTCCTGGATTTTCTGATACAGTGGAACGCGCTCTGTTGTGTTCATTTCTCATCACCAAACTTTTTCCTGATTAGTTGTATATATAATATATCCTATCAAGGTAATACGCAATAACTACCCCCGGGTATGCCAAAGGAAGCAGGCAGCAAAGAAACGAGTCATTTTGCACACCATTCGACCTAAATCACGCTTTACCGAAAGTTTTAATTTGGAATATTTTGCCGAAAGTATTGTATTATGCATATGATTTATATTTAATATATATTGAGAGCGCTCATCATCATCTAATCGGCCGACGGAGGAGTGAACAAGGTGAGGCAAGAAGCAAGAACGATCGCTCATCATACATGCGAAAATGAGGTGTTCAATCGTGATTCGAAAGCTTACGACCATTAGTCTAGCTTTAGTCTGCACACTCTCCTTATCGCTCGGCGTATCGGCCGAACCGGTTTCCAAACCCCATCAAGGCGATATTTCATGGCCGGAACAACAACTGCTTCCAAGCTTTCCCCAAGTCAAACGACTGGCCGTAGCAGACGTCTATGATGCGCCGGGCGACATCAAGCTGCTTCTGGCCACCTTGCAGGGCATCGTGAACCGTACCGAGCCTCGTATCTATCTGTTGGAGAACAAAGAGGAAGGCAGGTTGACTTGGCTTAATAACTTGGACGTTCCTTACACGATTGTGGACAACTATTGGGACATGCTGCAGAGCTTCAAAGATGAAATCAAAGGCATGATCGTATATGATCCGCAGGTCCCCGACTCCATCAACGTCGCAACCTCGCTGGCCGGGATCAAAGACGCCGTCGTGGCGAGTCCGGAGCTGGCTTCCAAGCTGTCGGCATCTCCATACAACCTGCAAGTGCTGGATGATCTTCGGGGCAAATTCAAGGATCGGATCGACGCCTACACCTGGCAATATGAGCATCTGTGGCAACAATCCACCCATCGGATGCTCATTGGGCTGAGTCCGGATACTTCCATCAGAATGCCTCCCGGTATCCCTGCCTCGTTTAAGACGATTGCCGAAGAGACCACGCAGGAACGCGACGCTAAGAACCGCAAGACGTACGACTTGGATCTATCCGATTTTTTGGGTAAAGAGTCCGTGTATCTCCGGTTCGACGACGCGTTTCCACAGGACGGTTGGGGACCGGCTGTACATCAGGTCACCGTGACGGCCGACGGAAAGACGATTGCGCAGTTCGTCCCCGGCACACCTGAAGAGCAACCGTACCTGTACGACCCTCAAAACTCACAGCTATCCTCAGGAAATGGGGGACACCGGTTTGCCGACAACGACCGCTACTTCGTCTACAAATTCACGCCTCCGGCGGGTACGAAGCAGTTGACCGCGTCCGTAGACATGTGGAACCAATTCAAAGTTTCCGCGGGAAATGAACAGCCACCGTCCTCTGCTCAAAAAGAACCTTACGGTTACCTCCGAGATTATGCGGTGGCCAATCGAGCGATGATTTTCTGGCTGGACGCGAACGTACCTGAGCAGAAAGCTCTGTTTGAGAAAATATTGGCCGATGTGAAACCTGGAACGCCATACTTAGGCTGGTTCAGTAACGACGTGGCAGGCGAATTCAGCGGAGTTGAGATCACATCGAGTCATGGCGTCTTCGTACTTGCGGCTGACTGGTTCAGCAACCTCACCGTATTCTCCGGTACGAAGATCAAATCGTCCGATCCGAAGCCGATGCAAGCGCCGAAATTGGAGAACAAAATCTATCTCACCTACACATTCAGCGAAGGAGATAATTTT
Source organism: Cohnella sp. (assembly GCA_028287445.1). Lineage (GTDB taxonomy): Bacteria > Bacillota > Bacilli > Paenibacillales > Paenibacillaceae > Cohnella. The sequence continues at coordinate 5,640 of JAQBPQ010000051.1, read as the reverse complement.
CAATACAACCAACACCGGATGCGCATAATCTGGGACGACCCCAATCGCGGGAAGGTACCGATCAACTGGACATCCAGCCCGCTGCTTTATGACGGCGCCCCAGCTATTCTGGACTACTATCGAACGACAGCGACCGACAACGACCTTCTGATCGCCGGTCCATCGGGAGCCGGGTATTTCTATCCGGCCGCATGGCCGGAAAACACGTTCTCGGATTACTTGAAGCGTTCCTTTCCGTATTTGACAAAATCCGGTATGACCATACCCTATGTATTGAACCGGGTAAATGGCCAAAACGTCCCGCTTAGCGAATCGATCGCCGCCGCCTATCGGGACAAGTATCACGCACCGGGCCTGTTTCTAAGCTGGGAAGATCGATACGGTGTGGAACTGGTGAACGGAAATCTTCCGGTATCGACGATTCAAGGGATCAGTACGGTGCAGGACGGCAAAAACATTTTGGCGCAAGCCAAGGCCGGATGGGACGGCAAATCGCCGTTATTCGTCTCTCTGGGATTGCTCGCCTGGAGCATGACGCCTTCGGACGTCGTGGCCATGACCGAATCGCTCGGACCGGAATACCAAGTCGTACGGGCAGATCAATATTTCTCGCTCATCCGCCAAGCCAACGGGCTCCCTTCCCAAGAGTAAGCCAGGCCATACTCACGCCCGACCCGATCAAGACGAAAAGACCCCGTCACCGGGGTCTTTCGTCTTGATCATTCATGCTCTTTCTCCGATAGGCTGCGGGCGGCAGGCCAAAATGTTCAGTGAACACACGGGTAAAATAATGAACCGATTGAAAGCCCGTCTGTTCCGAAATTTGTTTAATAGCATACACCGTCGTCTTGAGCAGGGTGTCCGCCAGCTGCAGCCGTTCCCGAGTCAGGCACTCTCCGAATGTCTCACCGCGATACTTGCCAAACATCCGAGACAAATGACGATCGGATACATGCAAGTAAGAGGCCACATCTTTCAGCTTTAATGTTCGCGATAGATTATCGCGAACGAACCGGATAGCCATCTCTACCATCTGGGACGAGGAGCGGGGTGCCTCATGATCCCGAACAACAGCCTTGTTCTCAGGCCCGAAGACAGCCGCGAAAGAACCTATCAGCATACCTGCTAATCCCTGTACCCGCTCCGAAAGCTCATCCTGTGCTTGCCGGAATAACGCCCGCCATAGTAAGGCCGATACGTTTTCGTGGTCTTGAATCACGGGTCTCTCACTACATCGCAACGCAGTCTCATAGCTTACAACGGCCGCATTTTCTCGTTCTGCATCCACGAGTTCAAAAGCAACATAAAAGATCTGCAGCCCGTTTTCGCTCCTGATTTGATGCCAATGTCCCGGTATCGACACCCATTGGCTTCCGGAATGAAGAGCAAACGTATCACCTTCGTCCTCGTATTCCCCGCTGCCATCCAGCACATAACAAACCTCATAAAAAGAATGCCGGTGTACGGGATTGTCGTAGTGGCTCCACACCATTCCCCAATAATGGATACGGAACTCCACCCCGCCCTCCATGCAGCGGATTACCTTCTCGTTAAGCGCTCGTCCGACTGACGCATAGCTGGTTTCGGACATATTCTCACCCTTTGGCGTAAAATTGCAAAAACACGACATTGTCCTGCAAATACCGCCGTCTCGCAAAAACCTATAATGGAGCTAAAGAAGCTGATCCCAACCTCTATAATCAAGGATGGTGACGAGAATGATTAAACCAGAAGATGTGGAATTTTACAATGAAAATGGATACTTGCTCGTACGGGGCGTTTTTTCAGCGGGGGAAGTAGAAGCGATGCGCAATGCGGTCGACGGTATCATCGGCCGGGCAGCGCGCACCAAATTCGATCATAATGCGGCTTGGCAGGGCGACTATCTCCCGCCCGACGAGCTGAAGAAACTCGTTCTCAAGGGGTTTCACGACGTTCACTACCATGACGCGGCGTTCACCCGCGCCGCCGTGCATCCGAATATGGCGGCCGTTCTGTCACAACTGATCGGCCCCAATGTTCAATTGCATCATAGCAAGATGCTCGTAAAGCCGCCTGAGAAGGGAGCTGCATTCCCGTTGCATCAGGACACACCCTATTTCCCCCACGCCAATCATACGATGACGGCCGGCAGTATCCATTTGGACGATTCCGATACGGAGAACGGATGCCTCCTCGTCATTCCGGGCTCACACAAGAATGGCCTGCTGCCCCATGTCGGCAAATATTACTTGGACCACCGAGAGTACCCGTTATCCATGGGAACGCCTTGTCCGGCCAATGCCGGAGACGTGTTATTTTTCAACTACTTGACCATTCACGGCTCCGACATCAATCGAAGCACGAGAAATAGACGCAACGTTCTATTCCAGTATCGCGACCCTTCGGATCCTCCTACCGAGAACGTTCACGTCAATTGGGGCCAAGGACTGATGGTATGCGGAGAAAACCCGGTGTACAAAGAATATCGTCCGGATTACCAAATGGCTTAATAGGCAATCCGGCAAACAAACTAGGCGATCCTTTCTCTTCTAACGAGGGAAGGATCGCCTTTTAAACGGCAAGTTTAAAGAGCTAATTGACAGCCCCTGCCCCGAAAAGATTCGAAGGTGCGCATGAGTTATTCCGGCTGGTTTTGCGTCGCATGGCCGACTTCAAACGGCGACGTCACCCCTTCATAAGCGAGATGGAGCATCATACCTTCGGCAGCGTGTTTGAGATTGTGGCAGTGATCCATCCATATGCCGGGATTGTCGGCTCTGAATCCCACCTCGTAAATTTCTCCAGGGTTAACGTTCAGTGTATCTGTCCACCACGGGCTACCGGCAGCCGGTTTGCCATTTCTACTGAGTACAAGCATTTTATGGCCGTGCAAGTGCATCGGGTGAGGCACAAAACTACGGTTAACGAACGTCGTCTTCACCAAATCCCCCTCTTTAACCATGAACATGGGAGTATTCGGAAACACCTCGCCGTTGATGCTATGAAATCTGCCGAATTTGCCGTCAAAAAAGGCCAGCTTATTATCGATGACCATCACAAACTCGCGGTCATAATGGCTATCTTGTCCGAATGGTGTCGTCTTCGGGCTGCCGTATGACAAAGGATCAAATACCGGTCCTTTTACGATTTCCGGCGCAGCTCCTTTTCCGTCCGCGCTTAGCAAAATGCCGTTCGCCGACGAGCCGGTCGAAAGAAGAACCGGTTTATCCGGCATAATGAATGTCAGGTCGTAACGCCCTCCCGCGGCCAGCTCAAGACGGTTGCTTTGCAGATCCGTAGGAGCGTTCAGATCCGTAGGAGCGTTCAGATCCGTTCCGTCGATAGCCGCAACCTTGTATTTTGTTCCCGTCAAGTAGAAGCTGATCGGCTTGTTATCCGTGTTAATCAGGCGCAGCCGCACGGGCGACCCCGATGCGACCTTACGCCGTTCAAGCGTATCCAGCAAGCCTGCCGATGAACCATTCGTTGAACTCCACGTATGGTTCATTACTACGATGTCCTCCGCCTCGGACCGCTGATTATTTCTGGGTTCGACAATGAATGCCCCGAACAGCCCTTTCTCTACTTGTTCCGACGATTGCTGGTGGGAGTGATACCAATACGAACCTGCTTGGTTGGCACGGAATCGATAAGTGAAAGATTGCCCGGGCATCACGGCATCCTGGGTTAGCCCGGATACCCCATCCTCGCCGTTCGGCACATTTTGACCGTGCCAATGAAGCGTCACTCCCTCTTCAATGTCCTTGTTGACCAAGGTAACTTCAACAAGATCCCCCTGTTTCACGCGAAGTTCCGGCCCTGGAGACTGACCGTTGTACGTCCAGGCATCAATTGTGGCACCTGTAGGAAGCTGTACTGTTTTTTTCTCGGCCGTAAGCGTAAACTTCTTGTCCGGCTCGCCGTTTTGAGGGCCGACAAGATCCGTTACACTGACGGTTTTCGAGCTATCAGAAGCCGTATGGTTCATCACGCTCATATCATGACCGGTTGTAACAGCCGCGCCGCCAAAATCCATCTTTCCCGACATCATACTCATTCGGTCCGGTATCCTGCTTGCCTGTGACGACAGCATAAACCAGCTTGAAACCCCGATGATGACAAGAAGCATGCTGATCGAAATCCGCAAGGCACGGTGAGTCGGCCGGATATTCGAACGTCCTTCTGAACGATCGATCGTTTGAAAACGCCGCAATTGGATTACCCAAAGCACGCCAATAACAGCTGCGAATATAGCCAGACTCACGACGAGATTCGACCACTGCATCGATTTTGCCGGAAAAAATAGAGTCAGGATTAAATCCATAGCCGAACCGAGGCCTGCCGCCTGAATCGGAAGAACGAGGGCCGGCGTGGATAAAGCCGCTCTGTCTATCGCTTCCGTCGCTTGCTCTGAGCCATTGATTCCACTGCGCACAATGTTAAGCAGCCTAGGAACAGAAAACACTAGAGCGGATGCAATGGGTAATACAATCAAGACGAACTGCAAATTAACGGTATCTCGTATAAACAGCCACCCTATGGATCCAAGAATCGATGTAGTGACGATTTTTCCGAGTAACAATAATACTCCGAAGCCGAGTAGTACAATATTCCCCCGCACACTGGATCGGATTCGGCTCTCGGTAGAAACGAACGCCAGATGGCCAACACGAAACCCTGCTATCCCCCAAATGAGAAAAAGTAAAAAAATCATGGCCAAATCCACAATAATTAAAAACATAGGATGATCCTCCCTTTCCGATCTCAACAACACTGTATCAAGCAGATGTTGAGAACTTGTGGAGAACTTATCCTGTTTTCATGGTGCTTATGCTGTTGTGTTAAAAGTAAAGCTATAATACAAGTAAAAACGGATTCGCCATCCTCTCAAGAAGGCGGACCCGTTTTTATCGGAAACTAATAGATTCTGAATAACCAAGTAAAAACAACGGGGGCAGCGGGGGAATATGGAAACGACCTTACTTTTGGTGGACGATGAAGTAAAAATGGTTGAGGCAATGGCTTCGTTTTTAGAGAAAGAAGGGTTTAGGGTGGTGAGTGCCGCTACGGGCAAGGATGCGCTCACCGTGGCTAAAGCGGAGAATCCGGCTTTGGTTATTTTAGACTGGATGCTCCCAGGAATGAGCGGAATTGAAGTTTGCCGCGAATTGAGGAACATGGGCTCATATGGAATTATTATGTTGACGGCCAAAACGGAGGAAACGGATAAAATCATCGGGCTCGAAATCGGAGCGGACGATTATATGACCAAACCATTCAGCTTAAGGGAGTTATCAGCCAGAATACGTTCCGTTTTACGCCGCCTTCAAGGTAAATCCGAAGATCATCAGGCGATGCAAAGAAGAGATTTGACGATTATCGAATCCAAATGCCAAGTCCTGAAGGAAGGAAAGGAAATCGTTCTGACTCCGACCGAATTCAAATTATTGGTTACCTTAGCCGCCAAACCTGGTATCGTATTCAGCCGGCTTCAGCTAATGAAGGCTGCCATGGAGGACGATTTCATCAACTACGAACGAACGATCGATTCTCATATCAGCAACCTGCGACGAAAGATCGAAAGGGACCCGTCCAGCCCGGAGTATATTCAGACCGTTTTCGGATTCGGTTACCGATTTGGTGAAAAGTTATGAACGT
>JAQBPQ010000019.1 GCA_028287445.1 Cohnella sp. | reverse complement strand
AAAAAATCCATTATTAATCATGCTGTTTGAAGCCATTAAGGATCCATTATTGGAACAGCAACAATTGGTGATCGATCGTGGAATCGCCAGGCTTTCGGCGATAGAGGAACATAAAGACATTATTCAATCTATTTCAGATCAAAATCAAAAGCAAGCAGAAAAGAAAATGCGGCTCCACTTGAAGAAAGGAATGGATAAATTTATTTCAATAGATAAATAGACTGCAGTATACCAAAGGAGTGGCACCAATGAAGTTAATAAGTTTCCGTTACGAAGGGAATACCCGTATTGGGTGCGTCGTTGATGATAAAATCATAGATTTAAATTATGCATACCAAACTATGCTTGCATCCCAAGGAGTTATTCGCGCTAAACAAGTGGCGGAAGCATTTATTCCTGCTGATATGGTCGGATTTCTGCAGGGCGGAGAACAGAGCATTAATTTGGCGAAAGAAGCCATTGATTATTTTCTTCAAAACGATGGCCCATTTACGTACAAAGTGGTTCACCAAATGTCAGATGTGAAAGTGATGGCTCCCATCTTAAATCCAGGGAAAATGATTTGTGTGGGCCATAATTATCGCGAGCATATAATGGAAATGGGACGTGAACTCCCCGCTTTTCCAGTCCTATTCGCCAAATACGGTAATACCATCATTGGTCCTCAAGATGCTATTCCTTTCTTTCAGATTTCCGAGCAGTTGGACTATGAAGCAGAATTAGCATTTGTTATAGGAAAGCGAACCAGGAATATCACACAAGCTGATGCGTTAAATCATGTAGCCGGTTACACAATCGTTAATGATGTGTCGTACCGCGATTTACAAAGAAGAACCCCTCAATGGCTGCAGGGAAAAACAGTGGAGGGCAGCGCACCTATGGGCCCATGGTTAGTAACCGGCGATGAGCTTAAAGATCCGTCCGGATTGGAAGTCGTACTGACGGTCAACGGAGAAGAACGTCAACGCTCCAATACTAAAAATCTGGTGTTTACCGTGCCATATTTGGTCGAATTTTTGTCTAATCTCATGACCCTCGAACCTGGAGACGTCATTTTGACCGGCACACCAGGTGGAGTAGGTGTTGCACGTGAGCCTCAAATGTTCCTGAAAGACGGAGATGTGGTACGAATTGAAATCGACCGTATTGGAGTATTGGAGAATCAAGTAATAAACGCCTAGGACCTGGAAGCTGTCGAGTGTAATTGATATATGAGGAGTATGGATATGGATAAAAAAAGAAGAGCGGGAGAGAAGGCCGTCGAGTTCGTGCAGCCGGGAATGATCGTCGGTCTGGGAACCGGTTCAACCGCCTACTGGGCGGTCCGAAAGCTTGGCGAACTTGTGAAAGGCGGACTCCACATTCGAGGAATAACGACCTCTGCACAGACGGAAGATCTCGCCTTGCAATTGGGCATCCCGCTCATCTCCTTAGGCGAGTGTGAGTATGTGGATCTGACCATAGACGGAGCGGATGAAATCGATTCGCATCTTCATTTGATTAAAGGAGGGGGCGGAGCGCTTTTCCGCGAAAAAATGGTGGCCTCGGCCTCGAAGAGATTGATCATAGTGGCGGATGACACCAAACTCGTTCGCGAGCTCGGTGCTTTCCGGCTGCCTGTGGAAATCGTCCCTTTCGGTTGGGAAATCACCGCAAGACATGTGGAGAGATTCGGATGCCTCGCCGTTCGCAGAGAAGAAGGGACGAATCCATTTGTTACGGATAACGGCAACTGGATTGTCGATTGTGATTTTGGAGCGATTCCCGACCCCGCCAGCCTTCACCGGTCGTTAAAAGCGATTACGGGAGTCGTGGAAACCGGGTTATTTGTGGATATGGCTGATTTGGTTGTGGTTGCGACGGATACAGATGTTCAAATACTCACAAAATAATGTCCAACTGGCGTCACTTGATTTGTTTTTCCGTTAGCAGTATTATTATCTTAAATTAAAGATATTTAAATTGAAGATAACAAGAAGGTGGTTTTGGCCTTGGAGATGACGGGTTCCACCCAGGCTTCCGATAATCAGCAGTTATCTTTGAAGTTAATGGTCGTGCTGTCGAAAGCTTATAAAGTGGTGATGGATCAAGCGCTTAAGGACATGAAGAAATATGGCGTGTCCGCTACGGAGTTTATGATTATGGAACTGCTGTTCCATAAAGGCAAATTCCCGCTTCAGCAAATCGGCGATAAAGTATTGATCACAAGCGGAAGCATCACCTATAACATCGACAAGCTGGAGAAGAAGGGGCTTTTGAAGCGGGTGCCGTGTCCGGATGACCGCAGAGTGACTTATGCGGAAATCTCTCCGCAAGGCCAGGAGTGGTTCGGAAACCTGTTTCCGGGACATGCTGCGGCTATTGAATCGACCATGCAAGGATTATCGCCGGAAGATAAAAAGACGGTCATTGAGCTTCTGAAGAAGTTGGGTTTGACTGCGCAAAGGGAAAAGTAACGTTAGGAACGTCCAATTCAAACTACTGGAGGTTAAATCATGGAACTCAAAGGCATTCATCACGTATCCGCGGTAACGGCAGAAGCGCCTGAAAATTTCAACTTTTACACGAAGGTTCTGGGCCTTCGTTTGGTCAAAAAAACGGTTAATCAAGACGACACTTCCGTTTATCATTTGTTTTATGGGGACGAAAAGGGCAATCCGGGTACCGAATTGACTTTTTTCGAATTTCCGATGACCGCACGCAACCGCGAAGGAGTCAGCAGCATTTCGGCGTTATCTCTTCGTGTCGCAGACGATGAGTCGCTGCGGTTTTGGAAGCGCCGGTTCGAACAATTTCAAGTGGACCACGATGAGATCACCGACCGCGCAGGAAGAGCGACGCTTGCTTTCCGCGATCACGAAGGACAGCGGCTTGTGTTGGTATCGGATGAAAACAACACGGGAGTAGCCTCGGGCAAGCCGTGGGACAAGAGCCCGACTCCGGTGGAGCACGGAATTCGCGGCTTGGGTCCGGTGCAGTTAACGGTGGCCGATGCGGAACCGACCATTCTTGTCTTGACGGAACTGATGGGCTTTCGCCGGAAGGGACAATATCCTTCGTTCGTGAAAGGACAGCCGGATGTCCTGGTTTTGGAAACCGGCGAAGGCGGGACAGGGGCCGAAGTGCATGTCGAAGAGAGGCACGATCTTCCCCGCGAGCAAATGGGCCGCGGCGGCGTTCACCATGTGGCGTTTCGTGTGGACAACGAGGAAGAACTGCGCCAATGGATCCAGAAGATTCGCGAAGCGAGATTCCCGAACTCCGGCTTCGTGGATCGGTTTTACTTCCGTTCCCTGTATTTTCGGGAGCCGAACGGCATTCTCTTCGAATTGGCGACAGACGGACCCGGCTTCGATACGGATGAGGACATTCATCACCTTGGTGAATCGCTGGCGCTGCCTCCCTTCCTGGAGTCCAAGCGGGAGCAGATTGAAGCCGGATTAAAACCGCTGCACACGAAAATGGACTAAGGGGCGATTCGGATGATTCACGTTTATGAGGCCGGGCCAGATTCCAAAGCTCCCATTCTTCTTCTTCTGCATGGAACGGGAGGGACCGAACGCGATTTATTCAACATCGGCCGAATGATTTCGAACGGGTCTTCTTTGCTCGGCGTCAAAGGGAACGTCTCGGAAAACGGGATGGCTCGGTTCTTTCGCCGTCTTGCCGAAGGGGTCTTCGATGAACAAGATTTGATCTTTCGTACGCAAGAGTTAAACGATTTCTTGGATGAAACTGCAACTCAATACGGGTTCGATCGGCACAATGTCGTAGCAGTAGGTTACTCGAATGGCGCGAATATCGCCGCCAGCCTGCTCTTTCATTTTCAAAACGCCTTGAAAGGGGCCGTGCTGTTCCATCCCATGGTCCCGAGACGCGGGATCGGGCTGCCGGATCTCAACGGAGTCCCCGTTTTCATCGGTGCCGGTGAGAACGATCCGTTATGTGACCCGCAAGAAACGAAAGACTTGGCTGAGCTGCTGACCGGAGCCAAAGCTGACGTCCACATCCATTGGGAGAACAACGGACACCAACTGTCCAGGAATGAAGTCGATAAGGCGGCTCAATGGTTCCAAGAACAATTTTGACCTTGATCAAACCTTCAAAACCACTAATATCGTGGTTCTGGAGGTTTTTTGTTCCTATAAGGTTTTTAAATAGTAATGATTAACGAATTCAATTTTTAGGCAAGCCAAGTTATATGGTACATTCTAGTTGAATACGAAAGGAGCTGACGACGTGCAGAATATTCGTATCGAACGGCTCGAAAATGCGGAAGAAGCCGTCCCTTTCAACGCCTATTACGGGGTTCGGACCCAACATGCCATGGAACGGATCATTCGTACCGGCAAGTCCTACAAGGATGATTTGCTGGTTGCTTTGTCTGCCCTCAAGAAAGTAACCGCCATCGCGGAGGTGGAGTCCGGAAGGCTGGATGGAAGGTTAGGCACCCAACTCGTGCGGGCCGCACAAGAGATTATGGCGGGCAGGTGGCATGAACAGTTTGTTTTTGACCCCGGCCGCTGCGGGAACGGCGAGAGGTTAACCCGGAACATGAGCGAGGTGTTGGCCAACCGGGCCATCGAGCTGTGCGGCGAGGACCGAGGCAGCTATCATATTTTAAGTCCGGACTGGCATGCCGACGTACCGCTTTATCCAAACCGGTTCTTTACAGCCGCCTTTCAACTTGCGGTCCTGGGGTACGTGCAGACCCTTATTTCATTTTTACAAGAAGCCCGGTTCGAGATCACTTCGCAGCTGCAGGGAGTACTCCCCCTATTGATTGCCTTGAAAGACCGATTATGCGTAATCAACAGCGAACACTTCGAGCCCAGGTTTGTGAAAAAGCTGGCGGAAGAAACGGGGTATCCTCTCAAGCACGGAGGAGCGTTACATGACCATTTTGAAACCGCTTACGAAAAAATAACGTCCTCTATGAAGCTCTGTATGGCCAAACTGGAGCCTGCTCTTTCACAGGTCGGCGCGATCGAGCTAAAGGCGGCATTTATCCAAGTATCGGCGTTCCATGATATGATCTCCTTCATGACTCGTTCCGGATTTCCTGCACAAGGGATGGAAGAGGTGGCGGCCGATTACGCGTGGAGATGTGTCGATTTCTTTTACGAAGCCCTTCTTCAAATAAACCGGATTTACCAATGATTTTAAGGTAAGATAGGTCGAAGAGTGTTTCGTACAAGGGGAGATCATGATGGATTTTCGCAAATTAAAGACGTTTCAGGTGGTCGCCGACTATTTGAATTTGACGAAAGCGGCCGAACATTTGGGATATACGCAGCCTACCATCACACTCCAACTGCAATCGCTCGAGAGTGAGATGGGGGTCTCCCTTTTGACGCGGGTCGGAAAGAAAACCTACTTGACCAACTCCGGCAAGGTGGTCAAAACCTATATCGATCAGGCGTTTGCCGTTCTGGACGAGATGGACCGGGAAATCAAGAAAATGCAGCAGCCCTACGGCCTGCTCACCATTGCCGCCCCGGAGCTGTACTGCAATCAGTTTTTATCCATTGGCATTCATTCTTTTATCGCGGAGAATCCGCAGGTGAAACTTCAGCTATTTTCCTGCGACAGCAATGAGGCCATGAAACGAGTGGCGGCCAACGAAGCCGACCTGGCCATCATTGCGGGGCCTTGCTTATCGCCGCTTATGGAAACACAACCATTAGGCAAGGAAGATTTCGTGCTCGTCACGACGAAGGAATTGTACGAGGGCCACTCGTTGGAAGAACTCATTACGAAATATCCTTTTATCACCTATAAATCGGGATCGAATCTCCAGCTCATGGTGAATGAGTGTTTGGACGGTTTCGGCTTCGTCCCCAGCAGCTTCATTGAATGCATCAGCGACGAAACGATCAAGCGGACGGTTCTTCATCATACCGGCATCGCGCTTCTTGGATCCGCATTGGTAGAGGAAGAGTTGAACAAAGGGACACTGGTCGAGCTGCACCGGTTTCCCCAGCAAATCGAAACCTCGATGATCGTGCTGAAAAGCCGGGCCGACGAGAACAACATCCGCACGTTTTCCGAAATCGTTCAGCGGATATGGGCCAATATGGATTAAGGGGGAATTGACATGCTGGCGACGAAAAACAGCAACATTTCCCTGATCGGCGTACCGCTTCAATTCGGAGCGGACCGGGCCGGGGTGGAGATGGGGCCTAGCGCGATCAGAAGTTCGAATATTCAGTCGAAATTGGAGTCTCTGGGTTACCGGGTGCAGGATATCGGCGACGTTCACGTGAACCGCGTGCAGGAAACCTGCGGGCCCGAGGAAAAGCTGAAGTATTTGGCCGAAATCGCGCGTGTGAACGGTGAATTGGCGCAGCTGGTGTCGCAGGAAATGGGCAAGGGGCAGCTGCCGCTGGTGATCGGCGGAGACCATAGCATCGCGATCGGCACGATCAAAGGTGTTATGCAGCATATGAGGAAGCTGGGTGTCATCTGGTTCGATGCCCATGCGGACGTGAACACGGAAGAAACGACTTTTTCGGGCAACATTCACGGCATGTCCCTGGCGGTATTGCTGGGCTACGGTCACTCGAGCTTGGTATCCATCGGAGGCGTACAGACCAAAGTAAACCCTCGCAATGTGGTCATTATCGGCGCTAGATCGGTTGATCCGGGCGAGCGGATCTTTTTGAAGGAACAAGGCATTCGCGTGTTTACGATGCACGACATCGACAAATTCGGGATGAAGGCGGTCATGGAAGAAGCGCTGGCGCGGGTCACGGACGGGACGGACGGTGTCCATCTGAGCTTGGATCTGGACGGTGTGGATCCGAACGAAGCACCGGGCGTCGGCACTCCGGTGCTCGGGGGCATGTCCTACCGGGAAAGCCATTTTGCGATGGAACTTCTTCATGAGAGCGGGACGTTGGTGTCCGCCGAAGTGGTGGAAGTCAATCCGATCCTGGACCAGAACAATAAAACCGCAAGAACGGCGGTGGAATTGGTAGGCTCGCTGTTTGGGGAAAGCATTATGTAAGGGATTTCGATAGGGGGAGTGATATCTTTGAACGCAGCGATCGGCATTATCGAACAAACCGAAAGATTCGGAGCCCGAAACTATCATCCCCTTCCGATCGTGATCGCCAAAGCGGAAGGCGTCTGGGTGCAAGATCCGGACGGCAATCGGTATTTGGACATGCTGAGCGCGTACTCCGCATTGAACCATGGTCACCGGCATCCGAAGATTATCCAAGCGCTGAAAGACCAAGCGGACAAAGTGACGTTGACCTCTCGAGCATTCCACAGCGACAATCTGGGTGTCTTGTATGGGAAACTGGCCGCCATGACCGGCAAAAACCGTGTGCTTCCGATGAACACGGGGGCGGAGGCTGTGGAGACCGCCATCAAGGCGATCCGCCGTTGGGCGTATCAAGTGAAGAAAGTTCCGGCCGACCAAGCGGAAATCATCGTGTGTGAAGGGAATTTTCACGGCCGGACGATCACCGTCACTTCCTTTTCCTCATCTGATGAATACAGAGAAGGCTTCGGACCGTTCACGCCGGGTTTCCGGATCATTCCGTTCGGAGATTTGGCGGCCTTGAGGGACGCGATTACCCCGAACACGGCCGCATTTCTCGTGGAACCGATCCAAGGGGAGGCGGGAATTCTCGTGCCGGAGGCCGGATTTTTGAAAGCGGCATACGAGCTGTGCAAGGAGAATCGCGTATTGCTGGCTGCGGATGAAATTCAGACCGGATTCGGCCGCACAGGCAAGCTGTTCGCCTCGGATTGGGAAGGCGTCAAGCCGGATATTTATATTTTGGGTAAAGCGTTAGGCGGAGGCGTGTTCCCGATTTCGGCCGTTGCCGCAGACGAAGAAATATTGGGCGTGTTCGAACCGGGTTCGCACGGCTCCACTTTCGGCGGCAACCCGCTGGGATGCGCCGTCGCGATTGCTGCGATGGATGTTCTGGAAGAGGAGAAGCTGGTCGAGCGGTCCGCAGAACTTGGCGCCTATTTTCAAGCCCGGCTGAAGGAAATCCGTCACCCGAGTATCAAGGAAATCCGCGGCCGCGGGCTGTTTATCGGAATGGAGCTGCATAAGCCGGCCAGACCGTATTGCGAACAACTGATGGAGCTCGGACTGTTATGCAAAGAAACCCATGAGACGACCATTCGTTTTGCCCCTCCGCTCGTTATCGAGAAAGAACAGTTGGATTGGGCGGTTAATCGGATCAAATCCATATTCCATACTTAAGGGAGAGAGCTATGATGGCGATGAAAACAACCGAATTTACCCCGTTTATGAATGAACCGTTCACCGATTTCTCCGTTCCGGAGAATAAGGCCGCGATGGAAGCTGCGCTGCGCAAAGTGAAAGCGGAGCTCGGCCGCGATTATCCGCTCTGGATCGGTGCAGACAAGGTGATGACCGACAATAAAACGGCCTCTATTCATCCTGGCAACGTGGACGAAGTAATCGGCCGGGTAAGCAAGGCATCGAGAGATCATGCCGAGAAAGCGATGAATGCGGCGCTTGCCACCTTCGAGACGTGGAAGAAGGTGCCGGCTGCAACCCGTGCCGGGTACTTGTTCAAGGCGGCCCGAATGATGCGGGAGCGCAAGCATGAGTTCTCCGCATGGATGATCTATGAAGCCGGCAAAAACTGGGCGGAAGCGGATGCCGATACCGCGGAAGCGATCGACTTCATGGAGTTTTATGCGCGTGAAATGATCCGCCTAAACGAAACCAACACCCATCGTCCACTTCCTAAAATCGCGGGTGAAGACAACCGGGTATCTTACATTCCGCTTGGCGTCGGTATCGTGATTCCGCCTTGGAACTTTCCGCTGGCGATTTGTGTCGGGATGACGACGGCTTCGATCGTGAGCGGTAATACGGTCCTGCTCAAGCCGGCGTCCGTTACACCGGTTATCGCCCATAAGTTCGTAGAGTTGATGGAAGAAGTGGGACTTCCTGCCGGGGTCATTAACTTTGTACCGGGAAGCGGGGCGGAAATCGGCGATTATTTGACCTCCCATCCTCAAACCCGATTCATCAGCTTTACCGGCTCCAAAGAGGTCGGCCTGCGCATCAGCGAATTGGCGGCCAAAACAGAAAAAGGACAAATCTGGATCAAACGGTTAATCGCCGAAATGGGCGGCAAAGACGGGATCGTCGTCGACGAGACGGCTGATCTGGAAGCCGCAGCTCAGGCGATCGTATCTTCTGCGTTCGGTTTCCAAGGGCAGAAGTGTTCCGCCGGGTCCCGGGCGTTCATCGTCGAATCGGTTTACGATCACGTGGTCGACCGGATACGCGAGCTGACGGAACAATGGACCGTCGGGCTGCCGGAGCACAACTATCCTACGGGACCGGTCTCGGATAAGGGCGCCTATGAAAAGATCTTGGAATATATCGAGGTAGGCAAGAAAGAGGGACGACTGATCGTCGGCGGCGGCAAAGCGGAAGGAAACGGCTATTATATCCAGCCGACGGTGTTTGCGGATGTGGACGGTAAAGCCCGCATCATGCAGGAAGAAATTTTCGGTCCTGTATTGGCCATCGGCAAAGCGCGTGATTACAAAGAAGCCATTGCCCTCTTTAACGACACGGAATTCGGCTTGACGGGCTCTTTCTTCTCTCAAGACGATGACCATATCGCTAATGCACTGGAAGAGATGCATTGCGGGAACTTGTACGTGAACCGCAAATGTACGGGCGCTCTCGTGGGCGTGCATCCGTTCGGCGGGTTCAACATGTCCGGTACGGATTCGAAAGCCGGAGGATATGATTACTTGCTGTTGTTTACCCAAGCGAAACTGACATCCATAAAACGATAAGGAGGTGTCCTATGGCCGCCGAAGCGCAGAAGATCCGCTTGATAAGAGTCCCTTTTGCCGTGGGCACCAGCCGTCCGGGAAACGAGCAAGGTGCGGACAGCTTCATGGAGGCCGGACTTGGCCGGACGATCCGCAATCTCGGTTGGGAACTCACGGAAGAGATTTTGTCCGGCGAAGAAAACGTCAAAGAAATCAGCAGATTGTTGGCTGAACGAGTCAGGCAGGCTGTGGAGGAGGGCGCTTTTCCCTTGGTGCTGGGGGGAGACCATAGCGTGACCATCGGGACATGGGCCGGGTTAACGAACCGAAGCGCCAACCTTGGGCTCGTTTGGTTTGACGCCCATCCGACCTTACTTACTGCAGATACAAGCACGACCGGTTACGCGAACGAGATGGCGCTGGCGACGATTTTGGGCAAGAGCGGGTTGAATATGCCGGGCACGGGACGGATTCGCCCAGAAAACATCGTCTTCATCGGATTGCGGGACGTTCAACCGAGTGAGAGGGAATGGATCCGCGCCGAAGGCTTTACTTGTTTTACGATGCATGAAATCGACCGGTTGGGTATTGAAAAGGTGGTCGAATCTGCGCTGAGGATTGCCGGCGATGGGACGGATGGCATCCATGTGAGCCTGGATGCGGATGTGCTGGATCCATTGGAAGCGCCGGGCGTCGATTCAGCTGTACCCGGAGGGTTGTTTTTCCGGGAAGCCCACTTTGCTTTTGAGCTGTTGGCTGAATCGGGACTCATCACGTCGATGGACGTGTCGGAAGTGAATCCTTTCTTGGATGAAAAGAGGCGGACGAGCAAGCTGATTTCGGGGCTGATCGCCTCCTTGCTGGGGAAGAAAATTTTGTAGGTCTGGAGTTGGATGTATGGAAACGCTCATGAGAAATACGTTCCAGTTCCTCGGCAAAAACCGTGCGGTTCAAAAAATGGCTAGACGATATGGCCTCAAATTCGGAGCCAGTCGTTTTGTCGCCGGAGAATCGATTGAGCAAGCAATCCGAACGGTACAGAAAATAAATCACGACGGCATGAAGGTTACCCTGGATCATTTGGGGGAGTTCATCGGCAGTGAACAGGAAGCCGTGGAATCGGCGAGAATGTGCACACGGACACTGGAGGCGATCGCAAGTTCGGGAGTCGAGTCCAACCTCTCCCTCAAGTTGACCTCTCTTGGCCTCGATATCAGCAAAGATCTGTGTATGAGAAATATGCGAAGCATCTTGGACACCGCTGCTCGTTACGGCAATTTCGTTCGCATAGATATGGAAGACTACTCCCATTGCCAGATGACACTGGAAATCTTTCATCAATTGCGCGCGGACTACGATAATGTGGGCATCGTGATTCAAGCCTACCTTTATCGCAGCGAGCAGGATATCCATGATCTGAACCGGTTAAAACCGAATCTCCGTCTGGTCAAAGGCGCCTACAAGGAATCCTCCAAAGTGGCGTTTCCCGAAAAAAACAAGGTGGATGAGAACTACAAGAAAATCATCAAACAGCATTTGACGTATGGGAATTATACGGCGATCGCAAGCCATGATGCGGCGATTATTGAAGAGATCAAGTCCTTTATCCAGGAACGGGACATCCCGTATGACGGGTTTGAATTTCAAATGCTGTACGGCATTTCGGAGGATTTGCAGCGGCAATTGGTGAAGGAAGGATACCGTGTCCGGATCTATGTGCCGTACGGTGTGGACTGGTTCGGCTACTTCATGCGTCGACTGGCCGAGCGGCCGGCTAACGTTTGGTTTGTATTGAAAAATTTATTCAAATAACCGAAATGTAAATAATCCCGGTGATGCCTGTCATCATCGGGATTTTGAAATTGATATCAACAATTCGCGATAGTGCTTGAGTTCTGCCACGCTGAGGTGCCATTGTGCACTTCTTTATAGCAACAAAGCCTTCCAAAAGATATCGAGGTGCTATTCTGCACCTGTTTCTCGTGACATGGCCGATTATTGTATATCCAGACGAATTGAAGTGCACTTTGGCACTTGGTTGTGACAAAAGGGTGGTTTTCTGGTCAATCAAGTGCACTTTGGTACTTCGTATCAACGTACCGCCGACACCGAAGCCAACTATGCCCGAATTAATTTCGTTTACCCGTGATCCGATGACCGGCCCAAATCAATAACGCCATTGCGACCATTACCCCGCCCACTGCGCAAGTGCCGTTCCAACCCCATCGGCTCCAAGCGTAGCCGCCCACCGAAGACCCGATCGCTCCGCCGATAAACGAAGAGACCATATAAACCGTGTTTAGACGGCTCCGGGCTTCCGGCATCAGGCTGTAGATCCGCGCTTGATTGGACACTTGCCCGCCTTGAACACCCAGATCAAGCAAGATCACCCCTACGATCAAGCCCCAGACCGAACTCCCTAACAGCCAAAAAGAGAGATAGGATAGGATGGCGACGGTGATCATGAAACCGACCATTCGTACCGGACTTACCCGGTCAGCCAGACGACCGATCACGGAGGCCGCTGACGCGCCTACAACGCCCACCAATCCGAACAATCCCGTGACCGCACTGCCGTATCCGAAACTCGGGCCTTCCAAATAGAAGGTAAGCGATGTCCAGAACACGCTGAATGAACCGAACAGACAAGCGGCGATGAGGGCGGCTTCCCGCAGTGTACGCTGTTCCAAGATCAGTTTTCCCATGGATCGGATCAGATGCGGGTAGGAAAGCTGGATTTCCGGCCGGCTTTCGGGCAGCTGCCGTTTCAGGATGTAGGCGAGAGCGAACATCATGGCGGCGGCGAGCCAGAACATAAACCGCCAGCCGAATATTTCTCCGACCAAGCCGGCGATGGTCCGTGCCAGCAGAATGCCGATCAGCAGCCCGCTCATCACGTTGCCGATCACTTTACCGCGCTCCTGCGGGTGGGCAAGCTGCGCGGCAAGCGGGACGATCATCTGAGGAGCCACTGTTGTGATCCCTACAGCCAGACTGGCGATATAAATCCACATCAAGTTCTGTGCGGTCGCCACTCCGATAAGCGCTAGACCGACGGCCAACAACAGGACGGTAATCAGCTTCCGCCGTTCTCGAATATCTCCGAGCGGGATAAACAGAAACATGCCCGCCGCGTAACCGATCTGCGTCAGCATCGGAATGATGCCCACATGCTGGGCGTTCACCCCGAAATCACGTCCGATATCGCCAAGAAGCGGCTGGTTGTAATATAAGTTGGCTACGGCCAGGCCGCATGAAATCGCCATTAAGAGAACAAGTCCGGTAGACAGCGGATTGGCTCGCCTGCTGCCCGCGGCTTCGATCGAGATCGATTGCGACATCCAATTTCTCCTTCTGTTCACACTTTAAGAATCATTATACACTACCACTGATAATGAAGAAGACGGGAAAAACCGTTGCCAGCCGTCGACTAGGCGTTGTACTCGATCTTTCGGTAAAGTTCATTTATAGAAGTTTTTTCTCTTTGCGCTTCCAACCGATGGAAGTAAAATAAGGAAGTCGGGCCCGACGAAATACTAGGAAAGGAGTGTGATCGATTTGTTTCACAACCTTGAGGTGATCTCCGTTTAGTCGGAGATCACCGTGAATGGGAGGAGGCCGCGAGGCCTCCTCTTTTTACATCAGCGGAGTGAAAATTTGGAAATTTATATGTTGTAACGTGAAAAGGCTTTCTATATACTTTAAAAGTGTAATTACCACATTCCAGGGAAAGGGGTGTCCGACATGCTCCATTTATTTAAGGTGAGGGAAACGTAACTGAATATGCTGCAACCAGCAACACTTCCAACGATCATCTTTTTCTTGGAGGCACGAATGGAAATTCGTGTTTTTTTGTTTCAAAAATCCCAAAAAGGAGGCAGGCAAGATGAATTTTCCAAACACTTTATCCCGCCATGCAAGGAACAACCTGTTCGAGGAGGACGTTAAA
>JAQBPQ010000078.1 GCA_028287445.1 Cohnella sp. | reverse complement strand
TACGATTTACCAGGTGATGCAGCCGGAGAGTGTCGTGAACGCCCGCAACGTGTACGGCGGAACCGCCAGCGTGCAAGTCTCCGCGGCCATTGGCCGCGCCGAAGCCGAGCTCGTGCGATCTGCGGATTGGGTTGCCGAGTATGCGGAGAAGAGCCGGTAGCAACCGGTCCATCCGGACTCCACCGATTTTGCCCATGATCCGCCAGCGTATTCGGCCGCGCCGAAGCGGAGCTCGTGCGATCTGCGGACTGGGTAGCCGAGTATGGGGAGAAAAGCCGGTGCAATCCGGCCATCCGGACTCCACCGATTTTGCCCATGATCCGCCAGCGTATGTTATACTCATCTCAAACGTGACGAAGAACGTCTCGAACCATCTCGCTGATGGTTTCGGGGCGTTTTTTGCATTTTCATCTGATGAGGAGGGTTATGGATGGGTTTCGAGCAAGCGCATGCCGAGTGGATTGGCATTCATCTGAAACGACGCAAGGGAGAACGTCGCGGCCGACTGGAGCGGGGACATCTACACGGGGAGAATCTTTTCGCGCAAAAAGTGTGGTGGCCGCTGAAAGGTAACTTTGATCATCTGCATCCCGAGTACGAGGTGATGGACTGGCGCGGCAGGTCGTATTTTGCCGACTTCGCCTATCTGCTGGACGACTGCTTGCGTCTGCTGATCGAAGTCAAAAGCTACGGCACCCATGTTCGGGACATGGATCGCAAAGGCTTCTGCAACGAGTGTAACCGCGAAACGTTTTTGCAAGGGGTCGGTTATCGCGTCATTTCTTTCTCTTACGATGATGTCGCCGATCATCCGGAACTATGTATCACGCTAATCCGCCTGGTTCTCAGTCGATACCTACCGCAGAATGGACCGACGGAACGGCAAGTGGTGGGCGAGAATGAAATCATCAGATTGGCGATTTCGCTTGCTCGATCTATACGTCCGATCGATGTGACTCGGCATATGCGAATCAATAGGAGGACAGCCGTCCAACTGTTGCAATCGCTTTGCGCCAAAGGCCGGCTGATCCCTCTCAAGAGTGGCAACAGGGTACTCCGTTATGAGTTGGCGAAGACTCAGCTCATCGACTGACTAGATTTGTGGTGCCAATCTGCACCTGAGTATGTCCACTTCGTCGATCCAGGCTTAGTCGGGTGCTAAAGTGCACCTGAATATCGGTAAATTAGTGGAGAATCCGTTTCTGGAGGTATTGGAGTGTATTTTAGCACCCGAATGAGGAGGAACGGGGTTAGACAAGTAATTAGGGTGTATTTTGGCACTTCGTCATTGTTGACACCAGATGAGATGAGGAACGGGTATACAAGCAATTAGGGTGTATTTAGGCACTTCGTCTCCGTGTCTGCAGCAAAAAAGGCTTTGAACGATCCAGCCGCCAGCGGCCGGACGATCAAAGCCTTTTTTAAACAAAGGTTACTTGCTTTCGGTCAGTTTCTCCATTTGCTCGATCAGATCTTCGAACACGCTCATCGCCTGCCGGATCGGCTCGGGTGAAG
This sequence comes from Cohnella sp., assembly GCA_028287445.1. Classification (GTDB taxonomy): domain Bacteria; phylum Bacillota; class Bacilli; order Paenibacillales; family Paenibacillaceae; genus Cohnella. Next base: position 11,750 of record JAQBPQ010000078.1, on the reverse strand, counting down.
ACATGTCGACGCCGGCTTTTTTGAGAATGTTGATGGAGTAGTCGCTGCCGCCGCTCTTCAGGAAGCCGAGATAGCGGTCAACCGCGGGTTTGCCCTCGTCGAGAATCTGCTTGGCAAAACTCGTCGCCGCCGAGAAACCGGTCGCGTACTTATACACGTAGAAACTCGTGTAAAAATGCGGGATCCGAGCCCATTCCATCTCGATGTCTTTGTCGACGACCATGCCGGGCCCGTAGTATTTTACATTTAGATCGTAGTAAATCTTGGACAATTCTTGAGGCGTGAGCGCTTCGCCTTCTTCGGCCTTGGCGTGGATGATCTTCTCGAACTCCGCGAACATCGTCTGCCGAAACACCGTCGTGCGGAATTGATCGGCATAGTAGGTTAACAGGTACATTTTTTCTTTCGGATCGGTCGATTTGTCCAGCAAATAGTCCATGAGCAGCGCTTCGTTCAGTGTAGAGGCGACCTCCGCGAGGAAAATCGTGTACTGCGCTTCGCGGTACGGGTTGCTCTGGTCGGAGTAATAGGAATGAAGGGCATGCCCCATCTCATGCGCAAGGGTGAACATGCTGTTCAGATTATCCTTGTGATTCAGCAGCACGTAGGGGTGGGTGCCGAACGCGCCCCAGCTGTAAGCTCCGCTGCGTTTGCCTTCGTTCTCGTATACATCGATCCAAGAATGATCGAAACCTTCCTGCAGCACTTTGCGATAGTTTTCACCAAGCGGGGCAAGGCTGTCGTATACCGTTTTCTTAGCCTGATCGTAGGTGATGTCCATATCGAATTCGTTGATCAATGGCGCGAACAGGTCGTACATATGCAGCTCATCCAGCTTCAGCAGCTTTTTGCGAAGGTCCATGTACCGGTGCATGAGTGGCAGAAACTCGTGAATGGTGGAGATCAAATTGTCGTAGACCGACTTCGGGATATTGTCGCCGAACAGCGCCATCTCTAGTGCGGAAGGATATTTGCGGGCTTTGGCGTAAAAAAGGTTTTTCGAGACGTTGGCGTTCAGCGTGGAGCCCAGCGTATTTTTCCATTTGCCGTACGTGTCGTACATGGCCTTGAATGCGTCCCGGCGTACTTCCTGTTTGCGGCTTTCGAGGAATTGGATATAGCGGCCGTGGCTAAGCTCGATTTCTTCGCCTTGCTCGTTTTTGACCTTCGGAAATTTCATATCGGCGTTGTTCATCATCCCGAAAATGGTTCCCGGCGCTTGCGATAAGTTGCCGACTTGGGCGAGCAGAGATTCCTCGTTTTTGGAGAGGATGTGCGGCTTTTGGCGGAGCATTTCTTCCAATGTCCGTTTATACTTCTCCAGCTGAGGATCGGCAATCAGTTTCTTGAGATCCTCCTCCGAGAGAGTGAGAACTTCCGGGGTGATGAAAGAAAGTGCTTCGTTCACATCGACGCCCAGCTTCTTGGATTTATCCGAGAGCGCCTGATAAGTCGACTCGGCGGTGTCTTCATGGTGACGCAGATTGGCGTACACATAGAGCCGCTCGGTCAGAAGGGAAATATCGTCCTCGAGAGAGAAACATTCCGCGATCGTACCGGCGTCCTTCAGCTTGCCTTCAAAACGGGTAATCTCGCCGAGCTGCTTTTTGACTTGCTGATATTCCTCATTCCATGCGGCTTGGCTCAGATACAGATCTTCCAGCCGCCAAACGCTTTCTTTCTGGGCTTCTTTTCTAGTGGGCATCTGACTCATGGGTGGTAATTCCCTCCTCGGCAATAGGTATCGGGATACATCAGCGGGCAAGGGGCTACGAAACGCGGTGCCCCCGGCTTGCGGCGACCCGGTCGTGCACAGCAAAGACAACGCCGCCAAGGCGGCGGCGATCGGCAGGACTTGCAGCTTCATGAGGACGTCCTCCGGTTTCGCGGAAATAGTTGCCGGATTAGTATGTCCCTGCCGTTATATCGTTTATCAGCGGACGTGGATTAAGTGCCCGCCTTGAATAAGCTGAAGACGATGAGGAAAAAAGCGAACACGATCAGCGCGATCGATGCGATGGCTACCCCACGCCGCATCTGCGGCGGGATCCGCTCTCGGCTGAGGATCAGAACGACACCCAGTGCGAAGGCGGAGATTATGAAAATGATAGTGGAATTGTTAACCACGCAGGATGGAGCCTCCTTTGGCCAACTGCGTCAGATCGAGCGCAGGGTGTCCATCATACGCCGGAATTCTTCCTCGCCGCCGGGAAAATCTTCGGGGCGGAACCGTTTCTCCGCCCAGTCCATCATTTCGGGCCGGCTGACAAAATGGCGGGTGTCCTCGCCCCACTGGTCGGAAATTTCCCGGACCACGAGCGTTTTGCCCTGTACTTCTACCGTCAGCATATTATAGTTGTCGTGTTTGTACACCGTGTGTTTTTCGAACATGGAACTCTCTCCTGAATTGGCAAGCACTGCCGTTTTTTTCATCATAGAAGAGATGGACGAAGAAATCAATGTTACGCTGGCTGAGCAATGACGTAGGCAGCATAACGGGAGGCAGATTGCCCAGTTTTTGCAGGTGGTTCGGCCGGGAGGAGAAGTCTGCGTTTATCCGCCCTGTCGAAGGTTCGTCGGCTCCATCCCGGTTTCCATTTATACCCATCAAAAATGGGGTGCTTCGGTTGGCCAAATGGGTATAAAAACGAAGCTGGGCGCAGAAAAAACGATGATCCGGGATATTGCAAATTTAGCCGAATTCGGTTATAATTACCTCATTCGCCGAGTGACGGCGAGATTTTAGGAGGTTTTTCATTTGAGAGGAACAGTTAAATGGTTTAACGCAGAGAAAGGCTACGGCTTCATTTCCGTAGAGAACGGCAACGATGTATTCGTTCACTTCTCTGCCATCCAAGGTGACGGCTTCAAAACCTTGGAAGAAGGTCAAGCGGTTGAATTCGAAATCACAGAAGGCAATCGTGGACCGCAAGCATCCAACGTGGTGAAACTATAAGTCTAGCGGAAGCGATGACTTATTTCATAACACGAACATAAGCAATGAAGCCCCCGGCGCCAACCGGGGGCTTTTCCTTATGCACCCGGTATGGGCGCTGTCTGTAGGGTTCAAGCCGAGATTTGGACTCGATTCAAACGGTACGTACGTGGTGTGAGCGGCTAGCCACTCCTTCCAACTCAATTTCCGGACATTTGGCGCTGTAAGTAGGCTAGCCCCTTCCAACTCGATTTCCGGACATAGGGTGGTGTCGCGGCTTTTGACCGATTCCGGGGGGAGTGGTAAAATGGTCGTTAGCAATCGTGATATTTACGTTTTCGGAGGTACGATTTGGATGCCTAAATTTAAACTTTTTGCCGGCCGCAAAGGCAAAGCCGATCAGGCCAAAAATAACCAATACGTCAAGCTGGCCCGGGAAATCTACGTGCAGGCTCGCAACGGCGGATCGAATCCGGATGCGAACCCCGGTTTGAAATCGGCCATTGCGAGCGCACGGGCGATTCAGATGCCGTCCGACAACATCGAACGGGCCATCAAGAAGGCGACCGGAGCCGGAGCGGAAAGCATCGATTACGAGGAGATCCTATACGAGGGTTACGGCCCCGGCGGTGTCGCAATCATGGTCAAATGCCTCACCGACAACCGCAATCGCACCGCAGCCGACGTGCGCTCCACGTTCAGCAAACGTGGGGGCAACTTGGGCGAATCCGGCTGTGTATCGTATATGTTCGACGAGAAAGGCTTGCTCGTGATCGCGCGTGAACACGGCCAACCCGATGAGGACGCGATGATCATGCACGCACTCGACGCCGGAGCGGAGGATGTTGTGGTGAACGACGACAGTTTTGAAGTGCTCACCGCGCCATCCGACTTCGAAAACGTAAAAGCAGCGCTGGAGAAGCTGAACTATTCGTTCGAGCGGGCCGGTGTCCGTTGGCTGGCTCAGAACACCGTCGCAGCCGAAGGCGATCAAGCGGACAAGCTGCTCAAAATGCTCGAGGCGTTCGACGACAACGACGACGTGCAGGACGTCTACCACAACTTCGAGATCAGCGACGAAGAGATGGAACGGCTGGGATAAGTCCCTGGATATATACACACAGAACATGCAAGACGCCGTATAAGAGCAGCAAGATTCACACACACAGAGAGACATACAGACACATAGACACATAGACACATACGCACATACGCATACGCACCAACATCGCGTGAAGCACACGCCGTTTGTTCCTTCCGGAACAGGCGGCGTTTTTATTTTTTTCTAAGGGGGAATGACGGGTGCGAGACTTTGAAACGGAGTTTACTCGATTTTTAGAGGAACAAAAGCACATGAAAACCGGTATGCGCCGGGAGATGCTGGACAGAGATTTGACCGGAACGAAGAAACTGCTTGGCGAGGTGTTGTGGCCGGTATTTGGATCGTTCGACGCAATGGAACTCGAATACGAACTCATCAGCATCACAGGAGTCAAGGTGTATGCGGATGTGTTTCATCGCATGATGCGGACGGTGTTTGAGGCTGATGGATATGTGTCCCACGCAGAAAATATTACACGGGACCGTTTTTCGTTTGAGAAGACGCGAATAAGGACCTTTGCTACATACGGCTATAAATATGTGCCGTTCAGCTGGGATCAATTGGACAAAAGCCCGGAAGCGTGCAAACGATCGGTATTCGAGTTACTAGGGAGGTTCGGCAATGCGAATGGAAGCAGTTGGTTCGAATTGCCTGTTTATGAGCGGGAGATTATTCGGTGTGCAATGGTGCACCCTGGTCCTTTCCGGTTGAACGACGCTTGCGGTTGGCTCCAGTTAGGGCAAGAAGCGACACGGAAGGTAGTGAGGAATTTGGTGACCAGGCGTCTGCTGAAGATGGAAGGAGGAAGCGAAAAACGCTCCCATCTATTTCGATTGACGGATAACGCTAGGGATCTGCTTTGATCAATGATGAGTAGGCACATGTGATACGCGGAAAAACCGCGTAACGGGCGTCCGCGAAGGGTGCATATGGCCAAGATACGCGGAAAAACCGCGGAACGGGCGTCCGCGAAGGGCACATATGGCCAAGATACGCGGAATCTCCGCGTAACAGGCGTGCGGCAGAGGGCACGCATGGCCGAGATACGTGGAAAAACCGCGTAACAGGCGTGCGGCAGAGGGTGCGCATGGCCGAGATACACGGAAAAACCGCGTAACAGAAAAAGGCGCCCCCCTAAGGGAGCGCCCTGGCTGCGAAGAACTCAAACCCCCGTAGCCGAAGGCGCGAGCATGTGGACTTTGTCGATCGTGCCGCCGCCGAGGCAGACGTCTCCGTCGTAGAAGACGACGGCCTGGCCCGGCGTGACCGCTTTTTGCGGTTGGTCGAACTCGACGCGATACAGACCTCTGCCCAGCGGAGTCAGCGTCACGCCCTGATCCGGCTGGCGGTAACGGAACTTGGCGGTGCAACGGACAGCATCAGCAGGCGCCGTAGGGCTGATCCAATTCACACCGGTGGCGGTCAAGCCGAGCGAATACAGACTCGGATGAAGGTCGCCCTGCACGACGTACAACGTATTGCGCTCCAGATCTTTATCCGCGACGAACCACGGTTCTCCGCTGCCCGATCCTCCGATGCCCAGCCCTTGCCGCTGGCCCAACGTATAATACATAAGCCCGTCATGCCGGCCTTTGATTTCGCCGGTCTCGATATCGACCATATCTCCCGGTTTGGCCGGCAGATATTGGCTAAGGAACTCTTTGAAGTTGCGCTCTCCGATGAAGCAAACGCCGGTGCTGTCCTTTTTCTTCGCGGTTGCCAGCTTGGCCTCTTCGGCGATCCGGCGCACTTCGGGTTTCGGCAAGTGTCCGATCGGAAATATGGCCCGCGACAACTGCGACTGATCGAGTTGGTGGAGAAAGTAAGTTTGGTCCTTATTCCCGTCAACGCCGCGAAGCAGGCGGTATTCGCCGTCCCTCAACTCGACGCGCGCGTAATGGCCCATGGCTACGACGTCCGCTCCGAGATCCAGCGCTTTTTGCAGGAATTCGCCGAACTTGATTTCCCGGTTGCACATCACATCGGGATTGGGGGTCCGGCCCCGACGATATTCCTCCAGGAAATACTCGAATACTTTATCGCGATATTCTTCCTCGAAATTAACGGTATAATAAGGGATTCCGATTTCATCGCATACGCGCCGGACGTCTTCGGCATCTTCTTCCGCCGTGCAAACGCCGGTCTCGTCGGTATCGTCCCAGTTTTTCATAAACACGCCGATAACGTCGAATCCTTGCCGTTTCAACAGCAGTGCCGTCACAGAGGAATCCACTCCTCCCGACATGCCCACAACGACGCGAACTTTAGCGGGATCCGCAAATCGATTGTCGTTCATAACCTAACCTCCATCCTGCAGTCATGGCCGCAAGTGCCCCCTATTTTATCACAAAGTGCCGGTTTTCTCATTGTGATCGACACATTCATGAATATGTCAAGTTTTTTTTGCCCACAAAGGAAATAGTTGTGTTAACATAGATGTGAACTGGGGATACCCCCCGTTCCACCGGATGGGCAGACTTTTGGTGCCACGACCATTCCGTGCTTCTGGCAGGAAAGCGGGTGTTTCTCTTTTGAAAATATCGACCAAAGGCCGCTACGGCTTAACGATCATGATGGAACTTGCGGCCAAATTCGGCGAAGGACCGACATCGCTTAAGAGCATCGCCGAAAAAAACGGACTTTCCGAGCATTACCTCGAACAATTGGTCGCTCCCCTCCGCAATGCCGGTCTGGTAAAGAGCGTAAGGGGCGCTTATGGTGGATATGTGTTGTCCAAAGCTCCGGAAAGCATCTCCTCGGGAGATGTCATCCGTATTTTGGAAGGACCGATCAGCCCGGTCGACTTCACGGAAGAAGACGATCCGGCGAAGCGGGATTTGTGGCTTCGAATTCGCGACAGCATCGCGGAAGTGCTGGACACCACCACCTTGTCCGATTTGATTCATTATAAAGGAGAACAAAAAGACAGCTATATGTTTTACATCTAAGCGAGGGAACGAGTATGACCTCTATTTATTTCGATCATGCAGCCACAACGCCGATGCGGGCCGAAGCGATTGCCGTTTATGCAGATGCAGCCGCAGCCGGTCCGGGCAATCCGTCCAGCCTGCACGCCTCCGGGCGAGCGGCGAGAGGCCGCCTAACCGGAGCGCGGGATACACTCGCGGAATTGCTCGGCTGCACCGCATCCGAGCTGGTGTTTACCGGCAGCGGTACCGAGAGCGACAACACCGCTCTGTTCGGAGCCGCCAGCGTCCAGCGCCGCAAAGGCCGCACGGGAATCGTCACCACGGCGGTGGAACACCATGCGGTGCTTCATGCCTGCCAAAGGCTGGAGGAACAAGGCTTCCGACTAACATTGCTACCAGTAGACGAATGGGGTCGAGTTTCCGCGGCGGACGCGGTGGAAGCGATTGACGAAACGACGGCTGTTGTCAGCATCATGGCCGGCAACAATGAAACCGGCACGCTCCAGCCATATGCAGAGATTGGCGAAATCGCCCGAAGCCGGGGCGCGGTGATGCATGTGGACGCCGTTCAGGCTTTCGGTTATGAATCCTTCGACTTGCACGCCATGCCTATTGATCTGCTCAGCGTCTCCGCCCATAAGATCAATGGCCCGCAAGGCGTAGGTTTGCTATACATCCGCCGGGGCACGCCGTTCCAGCCGCTGCTTCAGGGCGGCAACCAGGAGCGCGCTCGCCGCGCCGGTACCGAGAATGTCGCCGGAATCGCAGCTTTCGCCGAAGCGGCCAAGCTTGCCGCCGGCAACATAAACGCAAGGCGCCGCCATGCGGAAGACATCCGCGCCGCTTTACTCCAAGCCTTAGCGTCCGAACTCGGCAACGATGCGATCGTGCTGAACGGACATGCCGACCTGCGACTGCCGCATATCGCAAACGTCAGCTTTCTGGGCATCGATTCCGAAACGATGCTTATGAATTTGGACTTGGCCGGAGTCGAGGCGTCTGCCGGATCTGCCTGCACATCGGGCTCGCTCCAGCTTTCGCACGTGCTGACGGCGATGAATGTTCCGCGCGAAAGGTTGCAAACGGCCATACGTTTCAGCTTCGGTTTAGGCAATACTAGAGCGGAAGCGGAAAAAACGGCAAAAATTGTTGCAACCATTTCGGCCCGGCTGCGTAAAAGATAGCAGGCGCCCGGATAGAAGGGGGTGCCGATCACGCTCCAAATTCAATCGATCATCGGTCTGCCGGTGCTGCTGCCTAACGGCAAACGGGTCGGCAAAGTGAAAGACGCCTGGTTCGATGAGTTTTGGACCTTGGCTGGAGTCGTGCTCGATACACGCGTCTGGTTCCGGAAAGCCGTGTGGGCCGTCGGTTGGCAAGACACAACGACCTGCGGCGAAGACGCTCTGTTGATCCGGGATAGGCAAGCAGTGGTCTTGATGCGCAAATCCCGGCTTCTTCGCTCTTTCCTATGCGGGGTGATCCGGTTGAAGGACATGCCCGTATACACGGTGAGCGGAATTCGGCTCGGACGAGTGTCGGATGTTTATTTTAAAGAATCAGAGGGTACACCATTAGTAGGATATGAGTTGACGGACGGTTTTCTTGCGGACGTGCTCGAAGGACGCCGCCGGTTGTTGATGCCGGAAGGACCCGAACACGTCACGATGGGCGAGGACGCCATCCTTGTGCCCGCTTTCTATGAACGGGTGCTGGAGAGAGACCATACGCGGAATGCGGAAAGTGACAGGTGACAACGGATGATGAGATGCCCGAATTGCAGTTCCAAAGACATCGGAAAAATCGGTTCCCATCAATTTTATTGCTGGAGCTGCTTTATTGAATTGACCGTCAATGGTGAAAAAATGTCGGTCTACCAAGTGGAAGAGGATGGAACGCTCAGTTCGCTGGACGATTTGTTTTTCGGCGAACCGATCCCCCCACAAGTACAGGCGAATGGAATGTAAGCGGACAAAACCGCTTCGTGAAGCACCCCGGTTTCTCGAACCTGAGAAGCCGGGGTGTTCTTCGTTCATGAATGATCTCCGACATAAACGTTTACCGCCGCGATGAGGACGGCCACAGCCGTTTATGCTTCGGAACGGGTTTAAGCATAGAGACAAGTACATATACTGGAAAAGGAAGGTGTCTTGTCCGGGGGTGGAGAATGAACCGGTTTGCCGATAGTCGGCTGTTCGCCGTGCTCGTCTATATCATTCTCGGCTTGGCCGCGATGTATTTGCTGTCGCTCGTACGTCCGATGTTGTTTTCGGTGTACGGCTTCTTCAAAGTGGTACTTGCACCTTTTTTGATCGCCATGATTCTCTCCTATGTGCTGAATCCGGTGGTCAACCTGCTCCACGACCGGAAAGTGCCGAGAACGGCAGCCGTTCTGCTGATTTATACCGTATTCATCGCTTGCTGCGTCGTCATCTTGATGAACATCATTCCGATGTTCGTCAAACAGACGGAAGAGTTAAACGAGCATTTGCCGGAGTTGACTGCGCGCGCGCAGTCGCTCGCGGATGGCTTCAACAACCATACGATGCTTCCGGGGAGCGTTCGGGACGGCATCAACCGGTCGGTGGCCGGACTCGAAAAACAAGTTTCAGAACGAATCGCCGATTTTCTCAACAACCTCGGGGCGGTCGTGAACGTTTTGTTCATCGCGATGATCGTACCGTTCCTGGCCTTCTATATGATGAAGGACATGGACTTGTTCGAAAAGGCCGCGCTGCAGTATGTGCCTCGGGGAAGCCGCAAACACGTGGTCCGGCTCATGAAGGACGTCGATGACGCGCTCGGCAGTTATATCCGCGGTCAGTTCGTCGTATCGATCTGCATTGGGGTTCTTGCCTACGTCGGCTACCTGTTGATCGGGATGCCGTACCCGCTTTTGATGGCGGGGTTCGTCTCCCTATTTGAGATCATTCCCTATTTGGGGCCTTTTTTAGGAGCATTGCCGGCCCTCATTATGGCGACCACGATTTCTTGGAAAATGGTGCTGCTTGTCGTGATTGTCAATATGGTGTGCCAAAATTTAGAGAGCAACGTAATCAGTCCGCAGGTAGTCGGCCGTTCGATGCAAATGCACCCGTTAACCATTATCTTCGTGCTCTTGGTCGGAGGGGAACTGGCAGGTGTCATCGGCATGATATTGGCGGTCCCCTTTTATGCGGCTCTGAGGGTGATCGCTCAACATGTGTTCGCTTACTACATTAGGCGAAAAACCGTTTGACAGTGTGGAATCCCGGCCGATATAATTGTAAGTAATTGTGCATACGATCAACGTGTTGACGAAACATGAGTACGCCGTAGACCGCGACCAGAGAGAAGGTTTCGTGCCCGCCGCCAGAAGCGTCGGACCGCACGGGTGAGAAAACCTTCGCCGCGAAGAACGGGGGAAGCCGGTTTCGGAGCGCGGCCTTGCAGCCGCCGGAAGGGTCCGTTACAGCCCGCTTGAGGAGATCCGCCAAACGTGTCAGCACGTGACGGCGAGATAACCAGGGTGGTACCGCGAAGTGATTCGTCCCTGACATGTTCAGGGGCGTTTTTTTTATTTTCCGTGAGATCCAAGGAGGAATGGGCAAGATGACACCGATGAAAGCCGCTGAAATCCGCGCCAAATGGCTGGCGTTTTTTGCAAGCAAAAACCATAATATCGAGCCGAGCGCCTCGCTCGTCCCGCACAACGACCCGTCTTTGTTATGGATTAACGCCGGGATGGCGCCGCTCAAGCCGTATTTCGACGGCCGGGTGATACCGGAGAATCCGCGGATCGCCAACTCTCAAAAATGCATCCGCACGAACGACATCGAGAACGTAGGCAAAACTCGCCGCCACCATACCTTTTTCGAAATGCTCGGAAACTTCTCCATCGGCGACTACTTCAAGGAGGAAGCGATCACCTGGGCCTGGGAATTCCTGACCGGCCCCGAGTGGATCGGCTTCGATCCGGACCGTCTTTCCGTCACGATCCATCCGGAAGACGAAGAGGCGTTTCACTTATGGAACGAGCAAATCGGCCTGCCGGCGGAACGCATTTACCGGCTGACGGACAACTTCTGGGACATCGGCGAGGGACCGTGCGGACCGTGTACCGAAATTTTTTACGACCGCGGCGGGAAGTATGGGGATTTGAGAGATCCTGAGTGCGTAACCGGCGGAGAGAACGAGCGTTTTCTCGAGGTGTGGAATCTCGTATTCACGCAGTTTAACCATAATAAGGACGGCAGTTACACGCCGCTTCCGAACAAAAACATCGACACCGGCGCCGGCTTGGAGCGTTTTGCTTGCCTTGTGCAGGACGTCGATTCCAATTTTGACACGGATCTCTTCTTGCCGCTCATCGAGCGCACTTGCACCGTAGCCGGTGTGAAGTACAAGCAGCGTGAAGATTTGGATGTGGCATTGAAGGTCGTGGCCGACCACATCCGTACGGTTGCTTTCTCTGTGGGCGACGGCGTGCTGCCTTCCAACGAAGGCCGCGGCTACATCATCCGCCGCTTGCTGCGCCGTGCTGTCCGTTATGGCAAGGTGCTGGGCGTGGACCGTCCTTTCCTGTGGGAATTGACGTCTACCGTCGGGGAGATCATGGGCGGGTACTATCCGGAAGTCATCGAGAAGCGCGAGTTTATCGAAAAAGTGATCCGTACCGAGGAAGAACGATTCCATGAGACTCTGAGCGATGGTCTCGCCATACTTGCGGAACTGTGCGACAAGGCCCGGTCCGCCGGGGACAAAGCAGTTTCCGGACCGGATGCGTTTAAGCTGTACGATACGT
>JAQBPQ010000266.1 GCA_028287445.1 Cohnella sp. | reverse complement strand
ATATTCACGATAAAAGAAGGAAAATAGGCACTGAAAATGACAATTTCCAGGCGATCGAGAAAATCCGTTATATGTATCTGTTGAATTAAGGCGTACGTGGGATAAATCTCTTTGGACATGATGTTGGGACCGAGGACGCAAAGGCCGGTAATGATAATCCAGGTAATCAGCGCCGCCGTGAGTGCTAGACCATGCCGAAAGGCGGAGAACAGCAGCTTGGAATTGCCGATGGCCGGAAGAAAAGCGCCAAAGGCCGCCACATCTCCGTAATAAGAGGTGGCTAGACCATTGGCGACAGTAAGGTCTCCGGGCGGTTCGATCAGGATCGGTTCCATTTGGTAAATGCTAATATCGTTGCTTACCAGAAGAGGGAGAAACAACACCATCAAACAGAGGAGGCCAAAGAAGATATCGTTGACCCGGGCGGTCACCTCAACACTGGTTTTCCCGTAGTAAATGAGAACGATCATGAGCAGCAGTAGTGTGACTTCATACGGCGTCCTAAGCAGCAAATTGGTTTTGATAAAACCGGTGAACATCGTTGTATCCCGAGCGAGAATGAACCACAAGTGAAGTAAAAGCAACCCATTAAGCAAGCTGCCCCCCCATTTGCCGGCTAACTCAAAGTTGATTTCAAAGAAATTTTTTCCCGGGAACAATCGGGCCAGCCGATAGAAGACATAACAAACCGCAAATCCGTATAGGACAGGGAGCAGCTGGGTGATCCATGCATCCATGGAAGCCGTTCTGGCCAGGTGCTGCGGCAAGTTGATAATCGCGGGTGTCATAATATAGGCTGCAATTAACCAGGAAAACTGACGCCCGCTAAGCCGGTATTTACGCATGGAAGTAACCTCGCAAGTAAGATTTTACCCATGGTGCTACATATCGGATGAAAAAAAGGGTCGGCATCGGAACGCGAATATTCGCGACATACGCGACGTACAGTGCGAAAATCCCCGCATTCAAGGACAGATACAGCGGCTTACTCACGTTCTTGACCTGCCGATTTTTCCATTTGACGTAATCCAGCGCGGTAGAACCCAGCCACAAGAGGGCGAACAACGCCAAGAAAATGTTCATTGTCGGGTCACCTCGGCAATGTTGGAAGAAATATAACCGATCTGCACGATATCTATTTGAACCTGCAAATCGAAATTCGCTTCACTCAGTTTTTCTCGCCAATTGTGTCGATAATTGGCTTCCCATTTACGCGGATTCCGCCTCCATACATCTCCTCCCCACGCGAGAGGATCCGTTTTGTGCTGTTGGATCTGGTGCAGCGTATCAAGGAGTTCCTGGCGCAGCCTGTCGCCCGCAACCTTCCTGACTTGGCCAAACACATTCGGATCCGTCAGATCACTGCCCGACAAGTTTTCCATCACGGCGATCCTGCCCTTGGCCTTGATTCGAAACTTCACACTGCCGTCGTTTAGGAGGATTGGAGTAACGGTCGTCCTGCCTTCCGTCATCTCGAGACTGATGCTTTGCTTGCCGAACGGAATGACATAATCATAGGGATGCGGTTGTTTGCGGAGCCAATTGATGGCATTTGCTTTTTCATGTTCGAACGTATCCACCATTTTATCCTGCCGGAAGTGAGCGTAACCCAACACCTCTACTTCGGATGTTTTGTCGGGACTCCCTTCCGTGTTTTTGGCCCCCATATAGAGCAGGAGAGGATCGGTAAACGGCGTGCTCAGCGCTTGCGCAACATTTTTGATATTGATGACGATTCGCCCTTCCGTTTTGGCCATTTCACGCATCGCCTCGCCGGAAAATCGCTCTAGGCTGGGCTTCGTATTCAAAAGATCCAATGCTTTTCCTTTGGATACGATCATATAAGCGGTGATTCGGTTTTCCGGAAAACGTGCTATGGCTTCGAATATTTCCCGAATGCCGCGGGTTCTGGCCAACTCTTCGCCGATGATAATTACCCTGCGGTGAGCGGAGTACAGACGGCGTGCCGAACGGGACTGGACTTTAGCGATGGCTTCCCGGATCGTTCTCCCCGTATCCGAATCGATGTAATACGTCTTGTTGCCGCCGGTACCGCCACCGCCTCCGCTCGGACCTCCGAGTTGTCCCGCCAACGGCACCTGCATGGTCACACGGAACTGTCCATTCGGCTCCATATCAATGGCGGATGTCAAAATGAACGCCACATCATTAATTTCCCTGCGGTCCCAGCAGCCGGTCAGCGGTACGATGGCGGCCATCATAAGAATGAGGCACAGAACGGTCGATTTATTTTTCATCATCATTATGTTCTCCGGAATGCCGGTCTTGGCGGTCGTGATCAATATTGAGCCCTTTTTGGCCGCGCTGTTGCCAGATTTCCTTCTTGATATTGGGCTTCATCCGAACGTCATCGAGCAGATTCATATAACCCGGCCGGCGCGTCATGGCCCAGAAGGGGGGGCGAATGACGACATCTCTCAGGCTGCTCGGTTTCATGGGTCCGATCGGAGACAGGTACGGCACTCCGAACGAACGCAAATTGGCCAAATGGCCGACCATAATCATCAAAGCGATCAGCATCCCGTAGATGCCGAACATAGCTCCCATCAGGATAAACGGAAAACGCAGCATACGCACCGCGATAGCTCCGTTAAAACTGGGGATCGTGAAAGAAGCGATTCCGGTGATGGAAACGACAATAACCATCGGTGCGGACACAATTCCCGCTTGTACCGCCGCTTGTCCGACGACAATGGCGCCCAGAATACCGACAGCGGATCCGACCGCTTTGGGCAATCGGATCCCGGCCTCCCGCAATGCTTCGAAGATGACTTCCATGATCAAGGCTTCCACGACCGCCGGGAAGGGAATGTGCTCGCGGGCGGACGCGATGCTGAACAACAGTGAAGTAGGAATCAATTCCGCATGATAGGTTGTGATCGCTACGTACAAACCCGGCATAAACAAGGAAACGAAGAGAAACAAATAGCGCAGCCAGCGAATGAGCGTTCCCATCTGAAATCGCTCGTAGTAATCTTCAGACGACTGCAATAGATGGATAAATACCGTCGGAGCGAGAAGCACCATCGGCGTACCGTCAATGACGATTGCTACGCGTCCCTGCATTAATGCGATCGCGGTTGTGTCTGGCCTTTCGGTGACCTGCATTTGGGGAAAAGGGGACAGGGCGCTGTCCTGTATGTACTCTTCGAGAAATCCCGATTCGAGGATCACGTCGACGTCGATTTTATCGATTCTCCCCAGCACTTCCTCAATCAAACCCGGATTCGTCATACCCTCGATATAAATAACCGCGGCGGCGGTACTGCTGTGGCGTCCGAGTATGAAAGGTTTCGTTTTGAGTTTGGGCGATTTGATCCTTCGACGGATTAACGACGTATTGATTCGCAAATTTTCGGTAAAACCTTCACGCGGTCCTCTAATCACACCTTCGGTTTCCGGTTCGCTCACGGTCCGGCCGGCAGGGCCGCGTATACCGAGCAGAAGGCCTTCGGAGTTTTGATCCAGCAAAATACCTGTATCCCCGTTAAGCACACCCTCAAGAAACTTCGCGTAATTGTCGGCCTTTTTCACTTGCGAAACGGGCAGTGAGCGACTCATCAGAGACTCGACATCGGACTCTTGACCCTCGAGAATCATAAGGTTTTCCAGAGCGTTCTCTACCAGCTCCGTTTTGACCAACCCGTCAACTAATACAACTAGCGCAGGGATGTCTCTCTCAATGGTGAAAGGACGAATGACAATATCCGAACAGTCTGTAAAAATCCGAGTCAGGAACCGCTTGTTTTCCTCGAGATCGCGAGACAAGGGAAGGGATTTCAATTCGGCATAAAATTCAAATTCCACCTCATCATAGCGGGTTTTGTTGCCGGACGTATCGTCATTCGAACTCACAGGATACCACCTGCCTCGGCCAGTAAATTTCTTCCATTCCCGATTAGATTGGCCATTGTGGCTGTGACATATGCAAGAAATTTTCGACATCTTTTTGTTTTTTTCTACTTCTCTTTCACGATTCGCAATCGATCACACAAATATTCTATAATTTAATTGTAGAGCGGAAGACAAGGAGAGAATGGAATGGAACCGATCGGTTTGGTGTTGGAAGGCGGGGGGATGCGCGGGATCTACACGGCCGGCGTATTGGAGTATTTTGCGGAACAGGAATTGTATTTCTCTTATCAGATCGGCGTATCGGCCGGAGCTTGCATGGCGGCGAGCTATTTATCCAGACAGAGGGGACGCAATAAAACGGTCAACATCGATTTCGCAGGGGATTCCCGGTATCTCTCATGGCGCAATTTTCTGGTCAAAAGAGAACTTTTCGGAATGGATTTTATTTTCGGTGAGATTCCCACTTCGTTGGTGCCTTTCGACTTCCAAACTTTCCACGAAGCAACGGAGGAGTTTGTCGTGGGTACGACGAACATTGCAACCGGTAAACCGCTCTATTTCTCCAAGAGCGAAGAAGATCTGGATTTACTCACCGTATTGCGGGCCTCCAGTTCCTTGCCCTTTTTCGCGCCGATTGTGGAGTATGCAGGACTCAAGCTAATGGATGGCGGGATCTCGGATCCCATTCCGATCCGCAAGGCGGAGGAGGATGGATATCGCCGAACGGTCTTGATCCTGACTCGAAACCAAGGTTACGTGAAAAGTCCAAGTCGTCTGCGTTGGCTGCTTCGAAGAGGTTACGGGCAGTATCCTGATTTCATTGAAAGGATGCTGCGCAGGCACGAGGTTTATAATCAAACCGTTTCTTATATCGAGCAACAAGAGAAGAACGGCTTCGCATTCGTAATCCGACCCAGCTTACCGATCATGGTAGGCCGGGTGGAACAGAATCCCAAGAAGTTGGAACAATTGTACCAGCAAGGTTATGAGGATGCGAAACGTCGATACTCGGCTTTACTGAATTGGATAAATGACTGACTATTTCGCGAAATAAAAAGCATATATAACCTCCCGTCCGCGCGCTGCGCGGATTTTTTGTTGGCATCCGACATTTTTTCTGTGAAAAGTAACCGATGGTTTGACAAGCTTTGCGGCTGGTTCTATGTACAATCATGTTATTGTATACACTATGTATCATTCAAAGGAGTGATAGAGATGTACACGTATGTGAGCCAGCAGTTATCCGTTTATATACTTAGCTTAGCCTTGCTTCTGATGGTAGGGGTTTACTTGGAAACTTCGAATGACCATTATGCAGAGAATAACTCTACGACTTTTATGCAATCCCATTATGAGAAGCAACCGGGAACCATAATCGAACGGCCTATTCCGAATTTTTCGGTGAACCCTGTTCAAACTTCCGTGAAGGCTCCAAGAGAAGAGACAGTGAGCACCAAGTCCATTGTGGCGAAATATGAAACGACGGCTTATTATCTGAATGTTCGGAAAGACTCGAGCGCTGCTTCCAAAATACTTTATGTCGTTAAGAAAGGCACCGTTCTTGAAATTCTGGGCAAAACCGACAATGGGTGGCTGAAACTTCGTACGGGAGGATATGTCCATGGCGGATATGCCGAACGGATTGGTGAAATGGTGAAAACTACTCAGCCGGTAACTCCTACGGCTGACAGTAAGAATGGCCGGCCCTTGCCGCCAAGCTCTAAGGTGGTGTCCGATTCGGGTCTGACGGAATTACATATCGTAGAAATCTTAAAAGGGACAGCGCTGGAGGGACAAGCCCTCGAAAAAACGATATTGGAAATCGAAGAGAAATACGGGATCAACGCTTATTTTACCATCGCAATTATGAAACTAGAGAGCGGCAACGGCAAGAGCCGGCTCGCCCGGAGCAAAAACAATTTATTTGGGCTCAATGCGATAGACGGTGATAAGTACAATCAGGCTTTGAAATTCGATACCAAGGGAGACAGCGTGCGGAAGTTCGGACAGCTGATTGCCAAGAACTATGTAGAAAAGGGATACGCGACCGTCGAGAAAGTCGCAAACAAATACTGTCCGGCTAATCCGAAATGGTCCGCTCTCGTCAAAAACATCATGAAACGTGACTACAGCAAATCGGGACTGATTATCGCGGCAACGGTGCCGCAACGCGTATATCATTCGTCTCTCCAACGAATCCTAACATAAGGAGGTGGTCTGGAAATGCAGCAGCAAGGACCCGGTCAAGGTAATGGTCAAGGCCAGCCGTATGGATGGAACAATCCTCAGTGGGGTCCTGATCCCGCGTACCAAAATGCCGTTGAACCTACCCATAATGGGAACTTTGCCTGGAACGGCCAGCCGATTCCTCAATTTCAAATTCCTATGCAGCAAGCTTTTCTGCCACAAGCGCGGGATTACGGCAGCGGCCAGTCGTTCCAAGGCGGAATGCCGGTTCCCGGTTCCACAGGAAATCAGAATGCCGCGTATGGCGGGCGCAATACGGGAATCAACAATGCCGATGCCCGCAATGTGGGATTTCAAGGCGGTTATACGGGCTACGGTCCCAACGGCCAGCCTGTTCAATATGGAACGTTCATGCGTGACGGTACCCAATATGGGATGGGTCCACATACGATTGATCCCAACAAGGCGATGATCCAAGCCGTTCAATATCAGAATGGAGCCATAGGTGCCGTACGGTTTCAAGACGGTACCGTAGTTGACATTGCATCTGCGATCGGAATGGCGGAAGCCGGTCAGATTGAGGACGTCAATACGGGCAGAAACAGGGAAGGGCAAAAGACGTTGAGGTCCTACCCGGACGGAGATCCGAGCAATAACCTTTCCAGGCTGCCCCGTTTTTGATTCTCGGTAAACCTGTGGACTTGACAAACAACAAGCTGCCTCTTGGCATCTTGTTGTTTGTGTCATCCCAAATGATGGTTCCGAATCCTCGCCACTTCTTCCTCCATGGAGCCGAATCGGAATTGCCGGAGAAATCCGTTGATTACGGGTACTGAGAAATCCGTAAAGGAGAGACGCGCCTGAGCAACCAGGCTTTTTTTTCTGTCTAAAGGAAGAATAACCTCCGCATAAAATGAAAGTAACGGCGATGTCGAAGGAGGCTGTCGCGTGGAGTTTCAGTTATCGGAGAAGCAGCAAAATTTTCGCATCAAGGTTCGCGATTTCGCGCAACAAGAGGTGGAACCTACCGCAGCGCAGCGCGATCGTGAAGAAAGGTTTGATCGCGTACTCTTCGACCGGATGGGGCAGCTCGGCTTCACCGGTATCCCGTGGCCCGAGGAATACGGCGGCTTGGGCGCAGATTACGTATCCTATGCTTTGGCCGTGGAACAGCTGTCGCAGGTTTGCGCTTCCACTGGTGTCATGCTATCCGTACATACCTCGCTTGCCGGCTGGTCGCTATACCGGTATGGGACGGAAGAGCAAAAACAGAAATATTTGCGGCCTCTTTCAGAAGGCAAGAATCTTGGGGCGTACAGTCTCACCGAAAACGAATCCGGATCCGATGCCGGAGCCATGAGAACAAGAGCGATGAAAGAGGAAGACGGTTATATTTTGAACGGAACCAAAATATTTGTTACCAATGCGGGAGAAGCGGACATTTATGTGGTGTTTGCGATGACCGACTTCCAAAAGAGAAGTAAGGGATGCAGCGCTTTTATCGTGGAAAAAGGCACACCGGGTTTTCATTTCGGTAAAAAAGAAAAAAAGCTGGGCATCCGCTCGTCGCCAACGATGGGAATCATTTTCGATCAATGCCGGGTTCCTAAGGAAAACCTGCTCGGTAATGAAGGAGAAGGGTTCAAAATCGCCATGACGGCTCTCGACGGGGGACGAATCGGAATTGCCGCCCAGGCGGTGGGGATCGCGCAAGGTGCACTTGATGCTTGCATCGCAAGCTTGAAGAACCGGCAGGCCGCTCCAACGAAGCTCGCAGATATGGCCACCCGCATCGAAGCAGCCAGGCTGTTGACTTATCAGGCGGCCTGGAGGGAAAGCACGGGTTTGCCTTATGGCAAACAATCGGCTTTTGCCAAGCTGTTCGCGAGCGATACCGCCATGCAGGTGACAATCGACGCCGTGCAGATGTTCGGAGATTTCGGATATACCGATGATTCCCCGGTTGAACGTTATTTCCGAGACGCCAAGGTCACGCAAATTTATGAGGGTACGAGCGAGATCCAGCGACTTGTCATTTCCCGGATGCTTTTGGCCGACTGACGGACGGCTTTGTTGATTCCTTCGATAGAACCATTGCGTAAGTTTGCCACACTGTCGGAAGGGAGGTAGTCCATGGATTTTGCTTTGTCGGAAGAACAGGAAATGATCCGTTCGATCGTGAGGGATTTTGCACAGAACGAAATCGAGCCAAGCGCAGCAACTCGCGACGAGCAAGAACGCTTTGACCGGGCGTTGTTCGACCAGATGGGTGAGCTCGGATTGACCGGCATTCCGTGGCCGGAAGCCTACGGCGGTGTTGGCTCCGATGATGTGACCTATGTTCTGGTCGTGGAAGAGCTGTCACGCGTTTGTGCTTCAACGGGAGTAACATTAGCGGCGCATATCTCATTTGCAGGTTGGCCCATTTACAAGTTTGGGACGGAAGAGCAGAAACATCGTTTTTTGCGGCCGATGGCCGAAGGGCGCAAGCTGGGGGCATATGGTTTAACCGACGGATCGGGCTCCGATGCGGCTTCCATGCGAATGTCGGCTTTGCGTGACGGGGATCACTATGTTATGAACGGGTCTAAAATATTCATCACGAACGCCGGTGAAGCGGAAATTTATGTGGTGTTCGCATTAACGGACACAGGGCAGGGCTGCAGTGCGTTTGTCGTGGAAAAGGGGACACCCGGCTTCACTTTCGGCAAAAAAGTGAGGAAGCTGGGGATACGATCGTCTCCCACGATGGAACTCCTGTTCGAAGATTGCCGTATTCCGGTGGAAAATCTGCTCGGCCAAGAGGGCGAAGGTTTTACCATCGCAATGATGACACTCGATGGAGGTCGTACAGGGATTGCGGCACAAGCTGTTGGAATTGCTCAAGCGGCATTGGATGTTTCGATTGCCTATGCCAAGGAGCGAAAGCAGTTCGGCAAGGCCATTGGTCAGCACCAGGCGATTGCTTTCAAGATCGCGGATATGGCAACGAAGATCGAGGCCGCCAGACTGTTGACTTATCAGGCAGCTTGGCGAGAGAGCCAAGGTTTGTCCTATGGCAGGGAGTCGGCTTATGCCAAACTCTACGCATCAGACGCAGCGATGGAGGTCACGGTGGAAGCCGTTCAAATTTTAGGCGGATACGGCTATACGAAGGATTTCCCGGTGGAACGTTATATGCGGGATGCCAAAATGATGCAAATTTATGAGGGCACGAACGAAGATCAGCGTCAGATCATTTCTCGTTTGCTGGTTGCAGACTGAGTAGGGGAGGAGCTTTCGTGGGGTCGGAATCGAAGTATCAGTCCCAGCACCAAGTGAGATTCGTTACCGCATCGGCTTTATTCGACGGTCACGATGTCTCCATCAACATTATGCGGCGAATTCTTCAGGCCAACGGGGCGGAGGTGATCCATCTCGGCCACAATCGATCGGTTGAAGAGGTGGTTCAAGCCGCCATTCAGGAAGACGTTCAAGGCATCGCCGTCTCGTCCTATCAAGGCGGGCATCTCGAATATTTCAGGTACATGATCGATTTATTGAAGGAAAACGGGGCTCCTGAAATTCGAGTTTACGGAGGCGGAGGGGGAGTGATTCTTCCTTCGGAAATCGCTTTGCTGCATGAGTATGGCGTGGCACGCATCTTCTCGTCTGACGACGGCAGGGAATTCGGGTTGCAGGGCATGATCGACGTGATGATGAAAGAATGTGATTTCTCAACGGTTTCCGGATTTCCAGAGAATATGGAAGCAGTGATTCGAAAAGAGGGGCGGAATCTCGCTCAATGGATTACCGTTGCCGAGAACGGGTTCGCAGGCAGAGAGGCGGCATTGGATCGAGACTGTCCGATCGTCGGCATCACAGGCACAGGTGGAGCCGGCAAAAGCACGCTCACCGATGAACTGGTCCGACGCTTCCTGCGGGAATATCCGGACAAAACGATCGCCATTCTGTCGATCGATCCGACGAAGCAGCGTACAGGCGGCGCTCTGCTCGGTGATCGGATTCGGATGAATGCCGTACACTCCGATCGGGTGTATATGCGAAGCTTGGCCACCCGGGGATCCGGCCATGAATTGTCCGGCGCAATCCGCGATGTTCTGTCGGTACTGAAGGCAGCCGGCTTCGATTTGATCATGGTGGAAACGAGCGGTATCGGTCAGAGAGATCACCAGATCACCGAAATTGCCGACGTATCCATCTATGTGATGACAAGCGAATTCGGTGCGCCCTCCCAACTGGAAAAGATCAATATGATCGATTATGCCGATCTGATTGCGATCAATAAGTTCGACCGCAAAGGCTCGGCGGACGCGCTTCGCGAAGTGAAGAGACAATTTCAGCGAAATCACTTGTTATTCGACCAGGCGGTAGAGTCGATGCCCGTATATGGAACGAAGGCCAGCCAATTTAACGACATCGGCGTGAACACGTTGTTCTCGGCACTGGTCTCCGCTCTAAATCGAAAATGTTCGCTGCAATGGCCGCTGCCGGACTTTTCATCCGTCCGCCACCCTGAGAATCATGTCATCATACCCAATGACCGTACACGCTATTTGGGTGAAATCGCTCAGACCGTAAGGTCTTATCGAATATTCGTGGAGAGTGAGGCCGAGCTTGCGAGCCGTTGTTATCAAGTGGAAGGAACGATCCAAGCGTTGAAGCAGGAACATCACGCAGTGGAATGGATCGCGGAGCTGGGGCAATGGAAAGAAACTTTTGAGCGTCGACTGCAGACTGCTACCCAAGACTTGGTTGTCCGCTGGCCGGAGATGAAGAATCGTTACGCAGAGCACACATCCGCCAGCTTGTCAGGGCTGGAGTTCCCGCAAGTGAGCTTGCCCAAATTCCGCGATTGGGGAGACCTGGTACGCTGGCGGTACCTGGAGAATGTTCCAGGTGAGTTTCCTTATACGGCGGGCGTTTTTCCGTTCAAACGAAAAGAGGAAGACCCGAAGCGGCAGTTTGCGGGGGAAGGAACACCGGAGAGAACCAACCTGCGATTTCACTACTTGTCGCAAAACGATCGCGCCAAACGTTTAAGCACGGCCTTCGATTCCGTCACCCTGTATGGAGAGGATCCGGGCGAACGGCCGGACATTTTCGGCAAAATCGGGGAGAGCGGCGTCAGTATTTGTTCGTTAGACGATATGAAAAAACTGTACTCCGGCTTTGATCTTTGCGATCCAATGACGTCCGTTTCCATGACGATCAACGGTCCCGCTCCGGTGCTGCTTGCCATGTATCTGAATACGGCCATCGACTTTCAGTTGGATCGTTTCGAACAGGCACATGGGCGACCGCCTGCACTGGAGGAAACGGAACGAATCCGCGAGGAAACGCTGGGCTCGGTGAGAGGTACCGTTCAAGCCGACATTCTCAAAGAGGATCAGGGCCAGAACACATGCATTTTTTCCGCCGAGTTTGCGCTGCGGATGATGGGCGATATCCAGCAATATTTCATCGATCACCGGGTCCGCCATTATTACTCGGTCTCCATCTCGGGTTATCACATCGCCGAGGCCGGCGCGAATCCGATTTCGCAGCTCGCTTTCACATTGGCCAACGGTTTTACTTATGTCGAGTATTACTTATCCCGCGGCATGCGGATCGACGATTTTGCGCCCAATCTGTCCTTCTTCTTCAGCAATGGGCTCGATCCGGAATATACCGTGATCGGGAGGGTCGCGCGCAGATTGTGGGCTGTGGTCATGAAGAACAAATACTACGCCAACGAACGCAGCCAAAAGCTCAAGTATCACATCCAAACGTCCGGTCGTTCCCTGCATGCGCAAGAAATTGATTTTAACGATATCCGGACGACGCTCCAAGCCCTGATGGCGATCCAGGATAACTGCAACTCGCTGCATACGAATTCTTATGACGAAGCGATAACGACACCCTCGGAAGAATCGGTTCGCCGGGCCATGGCCATTCAACTGATCCTGACGAATGAACTCGGGCTGCTCAAAAATGAAAACACGCTGCAAGGTTCCTATATCGTGGAGGAATTGACCGACCTGGTGGAAGAAGCGGTATTACAGGAGCTCGAACGCATCAGCGATAGAGGCGGCGTACTCGGAGCGATGGAATCCCAGTACCAGCGGGGCAAAATCCAAGATGAATCCATGTTGTACGAAACCAAAAAACATAACGGCGAGCTGCCGATCATTGGGGTCAATACGTTTCTCAATCCTAATCCACCTAGGGGAGAGGATCTGAAGATCCCGTTAGCCCGAGCAGAGCTCGAAGAGAAAAAGAAGCAATTGCGGAACCTCATCCATTTTCAATCGCGGAATCAAGCAGCAGCGCCAGCCTCACTAGCCCGATTGCAGCAGGTGGCTTTGGACGGGGGCAACATTTTTGGCGAGTTAATGGAGACGGTCAAGGTGGCCAGCTTGGGGCAAATCACGCATGCGCTCTATGAAGTAGGCGGGCAATATCGTAGAAACATGTAGCTTGGAGGGGGTTCCATGTCGTTGCCCAATGTCACCAAGCACCGGCAGCTCGGACTAATGGATGATCAGGTGTTGAAGATGTACAGCGTTATGGTGCTCGCGAGAAAATTCGATGAGCGCGCTACGCTGATTCAACGTTCGGGAAAAACTGCCTTTCACATCTCCAGTATCGGCCAAGAGACCGCCCAAGTGGCTGCGGCATTCGCTTTGGAACCTCATCATGACTATTTTCTTCCCTATTACCGGGATTACGCCTTCGTTCTTTCGGTTGGCATGACCGTACGGGAGTTGATGCTGGCCTTGTTCCTGAAAGCGGAGGACGTCAACGGCGGCAGGCAAATGCCTGGGCATTTCGGCTACCGCAAACATCATATCGTAACGGCATCCAGCCCTGTGGCTACCCAAGTTCTGCACGCCGTCGGCATCGCATTAACCGCCGTAATGAAAAAGGAGGATCGCGTCGCGTTCGTTACTTTTGGCGAAGGAGCCAGCAACCAGGGGGATGTGCACGAAGCATTCAATTTTGCCGGCGTGTTTAAGCTGCCCGTCATCTTCCTATGCGAAAACAACCAATACGCGATCTCCATTCCCGCTCATCGGCAGGTGGCCGGACGTATTGTTGATCGCGCTGCCGGATACGGGTTCCCCGGAGTCCGCGTGGACGGCAATGACGCGCTCGAAGTTTACCGTGTGGTACGGGAGGCGAGAGATCGTGCCCTTCGCGGTGCCGGGCCGACCTTGATCGAGGCGATGCTTTACCGTATTCCGCCACATTCTACTTCAGACGACGACATGCTTTACCGGACCAAGGAAGAGGTGGAATACTACAAGGAGCAGGACGGTATCCAACATTTTCGCCGGTATTTGAGCGAGTGCGGTGTTTTGAACGATGAGCAGGACCGGTATATCAGCGAAAACGCCGTGAGAGAAATAAACGAGGCATCCAGATATGCGGACCAAGCTCCTTATCCGGCTCCGGAGGACGCAATGCGGCATGTCTATGCGGAAGACGGAGGTGGAGTCTGAGATGCCAATCATTACGTATTTGGAAGCCATCCGCTCCGCGATGTGTGAGGAAATGGTGCGAGATGATAACGTTTTTGTTCTCGGCGAGGATATCGGCAAGGGCGGCGTCATGAATGCGACCAAAGGAATGAGAGACCGATTTGGCGAACGGAGGGTGCTCGACACGCCGCTGACCGAATCCGCCATCGTTGGCGTTGCGATAGGAGCCGCCATGGTGGATATGAGGCCGATTGCGGAAATCCAGTTTGCCGATTTCATCTTCCCGGCGACCAACCAAATTATCAGTGAAGCGGCGAAGATTCGCTATCGCTCGAACAACGATTGGCAATGTCCGATTGTCATCCGAGTACCCTACGGAGCCACGGGGGGAGGCGGCCTGTACCATTCGCAATGTCCGGAGTCGGTATTTTTTGGGACGCCGGGACTCAAAATCGTGGCGCCGTCCACCGCATATGACGCCAAAGGCTTGATGAAAGCATCGGTGCGGGACGACGACCCGGTTCTTTATTTTGAGCATAAAAAATGTTATCTGTACATCTCAGATGAAGTGCCGGAGGAAGATTACACGGTGCCGATCGGCATAGCAGCCGTCAGGCGCGAAGGCGGCGATATTACCGTGATTGCGTACGGCATGGCCGTTCATCACGCGCTGAAAGCGTCGGAGGAGTTGGCGAAAGAAGGGATCAGCACCCATGTTCTGGATTTGAGGACTCTTCATCCACTCGATCAACCCGCCATCCTGGAGGCTGCAGCGAAAACAGGCAAAATCCTGATTTTCCACGAGGACAACAAGACCGGTGGAATCGGTGCCGAAATCTCCGCGATCCTTGCGGAACGTCTGCTATATGAGTTGGATGCTCCGATCATGCGTTTCTGTCCGCCTGATATTCCAGCCGTAGGAATGGCGCCGACACTTGAGAAATTTTATTTGCCGACGGTAGACCGGTTAAAAAAAGCCATGCGACAGTTAGCGGAATCTTAACACGAGTCAGGGGTGAAATTGATGCACAGCGAAGAGGGCGGCACTGCTGTAACCGTACCCCATTTGGCAGAAAGTCTCGTTTCCGTGACCGTGGGCAAATGGCTGAAGTTTCCGGGAGACTATGTGAAGGAATATGAGGTTTTATGCGAGTTGGAGACGGATAAAGTCAATGTGGAAATGCCTTCGCCGATGGAAGGGACCCTCATCCGAATCTTAGTCCAAGAGGGAGAAATCGCAGACGTCGGCACTCCGATCTGTTTCATTGGAGAACCGGAAGCGCAAGGGCTGAGTGCCGGAGAGCAGCAGGAAACCGGGTTTCGTGCCAGATATTCTCCGGCTGTTCTTCGTCTAGCGGAAGAGCACGGAGTCGATTTGCGCAAGGTTACAGGAACCTCTCTCGGCGGCAGGATCAATCGCAAAGACGTGCTGACCTATGTGATGAACGGCGCGGATATGAAGCCGGTTGTCCAAACGGTAA
>JAQBPQ010000259.1 GCA_028287445.1 Cohnella sp. | reverse complement strand
ACCAGCAGGCTGGTGCTGACGAAGTCGTGGAAAGAAATGCTTCGCAATTCGTTGTATCGGGCGGAAGTACCTGATGCGTACACCTTCGCATCCGCAATTACCGAAGCGCCTAAGCTTTGCCGCAGGGCGGCCGACACCTGGTTGACCGTATCCATGGCGTCGCCGGAATACGGATTCGATTTCAGAATGACGTCTAACTTCGTGACGGTGCCGTCGGGGGATACATAAAAATCGAGCGCCTGCTTGATCTGATCGCTGTGCAACGCTTCGGCAGGCAGCACCCATCCGCCGATCTGGCGTTTTCCGTCCGCGGCGATGTTTTGCTGTGCCGATTGGACCTGCCCTAGGCCATCACCCACTTGCCGCAAGCCGTCGGAGCCTTGTTTTAATCCATCCGTCAGTTTGGACAATCCATCCTTCAAGGAAATAACACCTTGTACGGCCTGCAATTGACCCGCGGAAAGCTGTCCGAGACCTTGGCTTAGCTGGTGGAGAGCCGGCACCATGCCGATCAATCCCTGGCTGAGCGGAGCTGCCCCTGCCGCCAAGCTTTGTAATCCCGAGGACAATCCTTGCTGTTTGGCGGCCAGAGCCAGCACATTCGGGTCGTTCTTCAATTCGGGATGTGCCGCGAGCAGTTTCTCCAGGTCGACTTTCATCGAGCCGGCAACACCGCTCGAATTCTTCAGTCCGCTTGCCATCCGCGAGGCGCCGGATGCGCTTCGGGCCACTCCATCTCCGATCTTGCCTGTGCCCTGTTCGGCTTCCTTGGTTCGAGAGGCAATCTCCCGCAAGCCGCCGGCGAGCCGGTCAACATCGGATTGGCCGCTTCCGAGCTGGCGGCCGGCATCCTCTAATCCGGTGCCCACTTTGACGACTCCGTCTTTAAGCCGGCTGATGGCGCCGCTTGTTTTGTCAAGCTGATCCGATACGGTCAGCTCCGTCAATTGCCGTCCGAGCGGACGTACCGCGCTGCGCACTTCTTGAACGCCGGGCACTTTCATCACGTCCGAGCTGGCTTGCTCCAGCGCCGCCAACGCTTCCGGCGTGCGCATCGATTGTGGGGATGTAATCGCGATCGAGACGGGAAACACTTCGCCGGCTCCGAACGCTTTTTCCACTTGCCGGAATCCGATGACGGAGCCCAATTTCGGGTTAATCTCCGCGATGTCGTCAAAAGACCGCTTGCCATGAAACAGCAGCGTAAGCGGGGCCAGCAGCACCGCGACGACAAGCAGCACCAGAACGGAGCGTTTGGACGCAAGCCCTGCGGCCGCTCCCCATAGACGGGATTCTCCATGACCTTTGCCTGCCTCGATGCGCATCGGCCAATAAGTCGCGCGGCCGAGGAGCAGCAATAAAGCAGGGGCCAGCGTCACGCCCGCGATTAAGGTGACGACGACGCCAATGGCCACACCGACAGCAGATTGATAGAGGCCGAAACGCGCGAACCCGATCAGGAAGAAGGCAGCGAACACCGTACTGCCCGAGAAAATGATCGTTTTGCCGACACCTTTCATCGTCCGAATAAGCGCAAGCCGTTTGTCTCCGTCTTTCACGAGTTCCTCGCGGAAACGCTGAATCATCAGTATGCAGTAATCCGTTCCGGCGCCGAACAGGACGGCGATCAAGAACGATTCCGTGAAGTTGGAGATGGGCATGCCGAAATTCGTGGCTGCTGCGATCAATCCCCTGGAGATGACGAGGCTGATTCCGATCGTGACCAAAGGAATCAAAGGCGCCACCGGCGACCGGAATACGAACAGCAGAATAATCAGAACCAAGCCTACCGTCAGCACTTCCGTCTTCTTCAAACCGTCTTGGGACGATTGTTGGAATTCCTGTGAAATCGGGCCGCTCCCGGTCAACTCGGCTTTGGCGCCGGCCGGGGCTTTATCCAATAAAACATTCAGTTTGCCCAAGGTATCCTTGGTGGCGTCCTCGAAATCCGCCTTCGGCATATTGACGATCGCCAGCACAGTGGTTCCGTCCTTGCTCTGAAAACGTTCCTTCAGGTCGGGCTGAGTCCGGGCGGACAGCACTCCCGTGACCCCGAGGGCCGCTTTATCACGTTCGATCCGCGACAACAGATCATTCAACCACGTAACGTCGGAAGGCTGAAGTCCACCATTCCGGCTGAGCACGATAACCGCATTAGACGCGGACCGCGAAGAAGGATTGATTTGATCGATCAGTTTGCCGGCTTGCAGCGATTCCGAATCCGCCGGCAAAAATTTCTGCTCCGTCTTGCGGACAATATCCTGCAAATTCGGAAGCGCGAGCACCGAAACAGCCGCGAACGCTACCCATAGGGCAAGCAGTACCCAACGCAGCCTAGACGTCCAATTGACCCATTTTTCCATATCGTTACCCCTTCCGTCCCCTCGGCTTAGCAGATGAAGGATTCGCAGGCAGCCGCCGAGTTCTTCATGTCAGTTATACTCGATCAAAATGGGAAAATCAACATAAAATTGAACCGATGGTCATAAATATTTCAGGCATAAAAATCAGGTTTATATCAAACAAAATAAGCGTATACGATTGAAAACGATTTCTAAAAAGAGGAAGTATCCAGTGATTATATGACCGTTGGTCAAATTATATTGTCTATTGGGCCGAGTATGCTAAAATAGGAAGAAGCAAGGAGGGGAAGAATGAAACGGGAAGAGAAGAAAGCCCAAACCCGCCGGAAGATCGCCGACTCGGCCATCGAGCTGTTTGAAATTCAGGGGTTCGAAACGACGACCGTGCAGCAAATCGCCGACCGCGCGGAAGTGGCCAAAGGAACCTTTTTCAATTATTACGACTCCAAAGAAGACCTGATCCTCGAGCTGCAAGGAATGGTCGTCATGCGGCAAATCGAGAACGTTTTCGGCAAACCGGGTCCGATCATCCCTCGACTGCAGGCGATTTTGTTCGAATACGCCCGCCAATTTACGATGAGCCGTTCCGTGACACGCGCTGTACTGCAGGGGATGTTCGGAAGCACGAGGCTGAGGGAAGCGCAGGTCAACCGTTGCGATGAGCTTCACGTCAGCCTCATTCCGATCTTCGAGAGCGCTCAACAAAAAGGAGAAATCCGGGCCGACATGCCTGCCGTGACCATTGCCCAGTTGGCGGTTCAAACCTATTTCGGAACGTTGATGAGCTGGGCCATCGACCAGGGAGAGCCGGAATTCGCCGATCAAATCGCTCTGACTTTTGAAGTGTTTATTCAAGGAATCAGTCCGTAATGCGGATGATGACGATACACAAACAGGCAAGCGATCATTGGATCGTCCGCCTGTTTTGTTTTATTCGGGGAATCCCTGACTGAGTTCGGCTCATTCATAACCTTCCAATTTGCCGTCTCCGCGGATCGCGGCGGATCGATTGGGCGGGTTCGGATGGAAGTAACCGCGTCCGCCCAAGCTTTTGCCTCCGATCGTCACGGCCTGCATGTCCACCCCGATCTCATCGGTTTCCGCAAATCGCTGCAGAAGGGGCTCATCGGAGATACCATCGACATCCACAAACCATAGTCTGGTGCCATATTCGGAGACGACCGTCAACTTGGCTCGTGTGAAAGCGATCGCTGTGTTCTGCCCGTCTTCGGTGACGATAAGCGCCGCCAATTCGTACTGTTCCACGTTGGATTTCCCTCTTTCGTTTTGTGAAAATCGGCGATAGTATCATTGTAAAGGTTGGGGAAAGCGAGTTGCAACGTCGCTGGCAAAGGGGAGAAGGACATGGGAGGAAACACGGGCACCGGCGGTCGGAAGGCGGCACGGATAAAGGTGTCTCCGCTGGGAGAAGGCGCGTTGTTGTTCGATTGGCCGGAAGCGGGAAATACGGAGCATGCCGAAATTGCCGCAGTCGCGGCCCATATTCGCCGTCTCGCCCTGCCTTGGATAAAGGAGCTTGTTCCCGCGTATCGGACACTTGCGGTGCATATCGATTGGCACAAGTTCACGGAAACAGGCAGTCTCGACGGCCTGTCCGAACGGTCCCGGCTCGCGGAAAGCCTGTTGCTGGCAGAGGTCGACAGGGCTCAGGCAGATGATCTGCAGGAGCCGGCCCGCCAAGTTCGGCTGCCCGCCAAGTTCGGAGGGAAAGAGGGACCGGATTTGGCCGAATGTGCCGAAAGAAGCGGGTTATCAGAGGAAGCGTTTGTGGAGCGTTATTGTTCCATGGTGTATGAAGTCGCCATGATCGGATTCGCCCCCGGCTTTCCCTATTTGTCCGGACTGCCGGAGTTGCTGGCGCAACCCAGGCGATCATCGCCCCGGCTCCAAGTGCCGGCGGGGTCGGTCGGGATCGCCGGAGGGCAGACTGGCGTTTACTCCGTCCAATCACCCGGCGGATGGCAGCTGATCGGACGCACGTTCGTGCCGGTGTTTCGGCCGGCAGCGGAAGAGCCGTTTCTGCTGGGTCCGGGCGATCGCGTCTCGTTCGTTCCGGTCGATTGTGCGTCGGAATGCGAACAGGAAGAGCTGCGGCACGATCGATTATCCGGCTTCGAGAAAGTCGGGCACTCCGGCACAACGGAATCGGTGCTGGTTGTGGAGAAGCGCGGCTTGCTGACCACGATTCAAGATGGGGGAAGACCCGGCTGGCAGGCTTATGGCGTGTCGGTTGGCGGTGCCATGGATCCGATTTCGATGCGGACGGCCAATTCGCTTGTCGGCAATAGCGAAGACGCGGCAGTACTGGAAATGACGATGATCGGAGCCGGCTTCCGGGTTGAACGGGATACGCTGGCTGCCATTTGTGGCGCCGACATGGAAGCTCGGGTCGACGGAAGCCTGCTGCCGATGGACCGGCCGGTTTGGCTTCGTGCGGGAACGGCGCTCACCTTCGGCCGGGCCCGGAGAGGCTGCCGGACCTATCTGGCGGTGGCCGGGGGCTTCGAAACGCCGGTTGTGCTCGGCAGCCGAAGCACGGACGCCCGGGCGGGGATCGGCGGAATCGAAGGAAGGGCGCTTGCGGCCGGGGACCGGCTGTATGCCGGCGATCGGTCCACGGAGGCGGAGCGATGGGCACAAGTGT
This sequence comes from Cohnella sp., assembly GCA_028287445.1. Classification (GTDB taxonomy): domain Bacteria; phylum Bacillota; class Bacilli; order Paenibacillales; family Paenibacillaceae; genus Cohnella. Next base: position 9,734 of record JAQBPQ010000259.1, on the reverse strand, counting down.
TGCACAGGAGGGCCGAGAAGGACGGCATCCCTTGGGCTTCTGTGTCGTGGAGCTCAGAGTCCTTTGTGACAGCAGCCGGTCTCGGGATCATGACGCTAAGGGTCATTGCCGGATCTGAATGGCAAGAGTTCAGCATGGAAGCTCATCGTACGATGTTGGGTGAAATTTATCGCGTGGAGGCTTCTTCCGACCGCATGGGACTTCGCTTAACCGGCCCGGCGCTGCAACGTGACCGCGGCACGGAGTTATCGTCCCACGGTGTCGTTCCGGGCACCGTGCAAGTGCCGCCGAACGGCCAGCCGATTGTGCTGGCTGCCGGTTGTCAGCCGACGGGCGGTTATCCAAAGATCGCCCACATCATCCGTGCGGATTTGCCTCTTCTCGCACAGTGCCGGCCGGGAGACGAACTGCGGTTCCGTCTGGTCGATCTGTCGCAGGCATGGGAGATTCGGGAGCAGCTGGAGCGAGATTTTGCTGTTTTGCAGGCCGGCATTCGGCTGGCATTGATGGATCCGGAAGGAGCGTGGATGAGATGACGGAGCGTCCGGTTGAAATCGATCTGAATGCGGATTTAGGGGAAGGTTACGGAGTCTATGGCTTCGGAGAAGATGAAGCGCTGTTGAAGGTCGTTTCATCCGCTAATATCGCGTGCGGCTTTCACGCCGGTGATCCCGGCATCATGCGCCGAACGGTAGAGCGCTGCATGGAACTCGGAGTGGCCGTCGGAGCGCATCCCGGACTTCCTGACCGGATGGGATTCGGAAGAAGACAAATGTCCATTTCTGCGGACGAAGGTGCCGATTGGATGACGTATCAGATCGGCGCTCTTTACGCATTTGTGCATTCTGCCGGAGGAAGACTGCAGCATGTCAAGCCGCACGGCGCGTTATATCATATGGCGGCCGGCAATGAAGAACTGGCGGCGGCGATCGTCCGCTCCATCCTCGCCATGGATCAGCAACTGCTGTTATACGGGCCGCCGAACAGCTGCCTGCAGCATGCCGCGCAACGGCTGGGACTTGCGTTCATCGCCGAAGGGTTCGCCGACCGTGCGTATTTGCCGGACGGCCGATTGGCGCCCCGCCACCTGCCGAACGCCATCATCGAACGACCCGAACACGCCGCAGCGCAAGCGATTTCGTTGGTGAGAGAAGGGCGGGTGCAGACCGTCGACGGATCCTCTATCAAGCTTCACGTGCATACGATCTGTTTGCATGGAGATAATCGCATGGCCGCCGAGAGGGCCAAACAATTGGCTGCTCATCTGCGTTCGGCGCATATCGGGATTCGAGCACCGGGAGTGATAAAGACGAATATTGTCGAAATTTAGGTGAAAACCGTTTGTCCGGGCAGGAAATCCAGGATCCGTGTGGAAAGTGCAGGAATACTTTGTGCACCCGTCCACCATCGCTGAGGTTTGTCGGAGGCCCTGTCATCATGCCCATGAATCGCGACGAAATGAATACCGTTTGGACGGATTTCGCCGTGCCGATTCTGAACCAACCTCGATTGACGACCGCGCTGTTCGCGAAGGCCGCTAATGCTGGGTGGACGGCAAGTGATTCGCGATGAAAAAACCAGCAGAACGCGTAACAGCGTTCTGCTGGTTTTTGGTTTGACTGGCGCAGCACCACGTCGTAGAGTCCTTCATAGGTGAAAACGTTCACGACATCTTGGATTGAGTGTAAAACGGTGTCGGCCGTTCTAAAGTGAAGCCGTTCTCCCAATCCGGTTAAGGTCGGGGTATAGACTTCGTGTCCCCGTGTGCGAAGCTCTTGCGCCGGTCGCTTCCAAACCAGCCGCCGTCCCATCCACCACCTACGATTACGAGTGTTGCCAATGCGAACCCTCCAACTACCAGAATTGATAATCCAAACTTTTAAATATACACTTCTCGCATCCAAGTAGATGAGTGACAGAAGGGGCTGGCTAAAAGTCATCAAAAACGATTCCGCAATCAGATTTTGCCCAATTGCAGCAGCAGATCGGAAGAAAGGGTCGCTCGAAGCCGAAATAACCCAATTGGAAGGTGGTATTCGTAGGGGGTTCGTCAAATAAGGGCTTCCAATTGGGCGTATTCGGTCTACAGGTAACAAGATGCGGTTCGCATAATCTGTAGATGGGCTAAATCGAACTGGAGCTTTACGGTAACATGTCAACACCGGAAATCCTCTGCGAAACGAGACCGCAGTCAGATTTAGGCACGGGCCGCATTAGGACAAAGTCGATCCGTTGGCGATTTCATTGCGAGCACGGACAGCAGCTTCCGTCATCCGGCGCAGAGCTTCGACGGTTTCCGGTTCGCCGCGCGTTTTCAATCCGCAATCCGGATTGATCCAAAGCCGATCGGCCGGCACCACGGCCAGAGAGTCGCGGATCACGCCGAGCATGGTTTCCGTCTCCGGAACGACGGGACTGTGGATGTCATAGACGCCCAAACCGATGCCGTTCGCATAGGGCTGTCCATGAAGCGCTTCGATCAACGCGCCATGGCTGCGGGACGTCTCGAGTGAGATGACATCCGCGTCCATCGCTTCGATGGCGTCGATGATTTCATGATAGTCGCAGTAGCACATATGCGTATGGATCTGCGTGTCGTCCTGCACTCCGGCGACACTGCGGCGGAATGCCTCCACGGCCCAGTCGAGATACTCCGGCCACTCCCGTTGTTTAAGCGGTGCGATCTCCCTCAGAGCCGGCTCGTCCACCTGAATCATGCCGATGCCGGCTGCTTCGAGCCGCCTTACCTCGACATTCAGCGCCTTGGCGATCTGGAAGGCGATGTCGCGCGGAGGTAGATCCTCGCGATAAAACGACCAAGCCAGCATCGTTAAAGGTCCGGTCAACATTCCTTTCACCGGGCGCTTCGTCAGCGACTGGGCGTACAGCGACTCGTCCAGCGTCATGGGGCCGCGGTCGGCCACATCGCCATAGATTACCGGCGGCTTTACACAGCGGGAACCATACGATTGGACCCAGCCGTTGCCGGTGAAATGATAGCCGTCCAGCAGGTGGGCAAAGTGTTCCACCATGTCCGTCCTCTCGAACTCTCCATGGACCAGAACGTCGAGTCCGAGTTCTTCCTGCTTGTGGATCCATTGCTCCATCAACTGTTCAATGAGCCCGCGATATTCCGCATCCGTGAGAGTGCCGCGACGCCAATCGAGTCGTGCGCGGCGGATTTCCCCGGTCTGCGGCAGGCTGCCGATCGTTGTCGTCGGCAGCAGCGGGAGATTAAACCTCTGTCGTTGTTTCACATGCCGCTCGGCAAAAGCAGCCCGAGGCGGAATCCGCTCCCATTCCGTGCCGGCCCCGGCGAACCGTCTTCGTGCCGGGTGGCTGCGAAGCGCCTTCATGGCCTGACGGTTTTCCTCCAAACGAGGGAGCAGCGCAACAACCGCCGCCGACCGGCCGTCACTCGCGGTTCCAGCGTCCAACCGCTGCTCCAAAACCTGTGCGAACGCCACGATTTCCTCCAGCTTCTCGTCGGCAAATGCCAGCGCGCCTCTTACCGCCTCGTCGCCGCTTGCTTCCCCCTTAACGGTAACCGGGACATGAAGCAAGCTGCAGGACGGCTGTATGACGATGTCCGATGCCTGTACGACAGTAGACAGCTCCGCGAGTAACGCGAGCACGGGGTCCGGATCGGTCCGCCAGATGCCGCGGCCATCAATGACACCGGCGCCCAGCTTCATGCCGCTGGGCCAGCCTGCTTCTTTCACCGCCGTCAAGTTCGCCGCTTTGCCGCGGACGAAATCAAGCCCGATTCCATCCACAGGCAGGCCAAGTATATAAGATGGATGCTCGACAGCGCCGAAATAGGTCTGTAAGTGAAACTTTAATGACCGGTTTGATGTTTTGAGTCCGCCGTAAATTTCCGTTAACAGCGGCAGGTGTTCTTCCGGTACGTCTGTAACCAATGAGGGCTCATCGAATTGGATCCACTCGGCTCCTGCCGTCGCCAGTTCCGCCAACACCGTATTGTAGGCGGGGATGAGGGAGCGGACCCGGTCGGCGAACTCGCCGGAAGGAACGCCTTTCGCGAGTCGAACGAGCGTGTAGGGCCCGATCATGACGGGACGAGTCACCAATCCGGCTTCCCTTTTCGCTTCCACGAAAGCGTCACGCCAAGGATTAAACGTGAGCCGCGGCCGCGGGGCTCTCTCCAGTTCGGGAACGAGATAATGGTAGTTCGTATCGAACCACTTGGTCATTTCACATGCGGGAGCGCCTTCCCGACCCCTCGCCATGGCGAAATAGACAGCCAGCGAATCCGGCTCGCCGATTTCCCGGAACCGCTCCGGCACCAAATCGAAAGCCGCGATGTGATCCAACGCGGAGTCATACCAAGAGAAGTCGCCAGACGGCACCCAAGTGATGCCGGACCGCTTCATCCGCAGCAGGCGCCGGATGCGCAAATCCTTCATGGCATCCCGAAAATCGTCCTCACTCTTTTTGCCGCTCCAAAACTGCTCCAAAAGCGTTTTCCACTCCCGCCGTTCCCCGATCCGGGGATACCCCAATCCGGCTGTTGTCACGATGGTCATTTTACCCGTCACACCTTTCCTTTACTTTAGCTTGCAACCTGCTACAGAATCGGATTGGAACCGCTGAGCGAAACCGTTACAGGTCTCCCCAGTTGAGGTTGGACGATTTGCTGTAGTTGGTCACTTTTTGCTCGAAAAAGTCCGTTTTCATCCCGTTCATGTTGCTGAAGCTCTCCACCCACCGCATCGGATGCTCGGTAATTTCCGGGTACAGCAAGTCCAAGCCAAGCATGCGCAGGCGCTCGTTGGACAAGTATTTGATGTAGCGGTCGAGAATTTCGTCGTTCAGCCCGGGAATCTCGTTCTTGCTGATGGACTGGCCCCACGCAATCTCGGTTTCCACCGCTGTCTGCATCATGCCGCGCAGTTCTTCGATGAGCTCAGGTGTGAACAGGTCGGCATTTTCCTTGCGGATTTCGCGAAAAATGTTCTGGAACAAGGCCAGATGCGTCAGTTCGTCGCGCTGGATGTACTTGATTTCGGAGACGGTGCCGAGCATTTTGCCTTGGCGGCCGAGCGCATAGAAGAAGCTGAAGCCGCTGTAAAAGTAGATGCCTTCCAGAATAAAGTTGGCCATGATCGTTTTGAGCAAATTGATCTGCGACGGGTCTGCGATAAAATTTTCATACAAGTCGGTGATGAACCGGTTGCGTGCGAGAAGACGCTCATCCTGCCGCCATAGGTTGTAAATTTGGTCTCGGACTTCGGCCGGGCAGACGCTGTCGAGGATGTAGCTGTAGCTTTGGCTGTGTACGGCTTCCTGGAACGTGTGCACCGTCAGGCACAGATTCACTTCCGGCGCGGTAACGTATTCGTTTACGTTCGGCAGGTTTGCCGTTTGCAGGGAGTCGAGGAAAATGAGGAAGCTGATGATGCGGTCGTAGCTGTTGCGCTCCGATTCGGACAGCAGCTTGTAATCTTTGGCGTCTTGGGCGAGCGGGATTTCTTCGGGAATCCAAAAGTTGTTCATCATGGTTCGGTACATTTTGGTCGCCCACTCGTATTTCACATTGTTGAGCTCGATCAGATTGGTGGTGTTTCCTCCAATCATACGGCGTTTGCCCCAATCGCGGTCACCGTGTTCGTTAAACAGCTTTTTACGGGTAAGTTGTTGATCCATGGTCTGTCCTCCTCATTATTCGAAACGTGATTTTACCTTGACCGCCATGAACGCCCCAGGACTCTTGGCTGTTAAGCCGAGCAGCTGATGCAATCCTCAACCTCGAGACTTTTGTTGCGGCAGTAGTAGACGGTTTTCAAGCCGTTTTCCCAAGCGGCCATGTATAACTCGAGAAACTCCTTGGCGCTGATCGCCGGCGTAACGTACAAGTTAAACGATTGCGACTGGTCGATGTGCCGCTGACGGCGCCCAGCCGCGCGAATGCTCCACAGTTGGTCGATCTGGTGCGCTTCCTTGTATAACCACATGTTTTCGGGTGACAGATTCGGAGCGGTCTGCGGAATGACGGCGTTCTTCTTCTCCTCGACCCAAAACTTCGCGAAAATCGGGTCGATGCCCGCGGTCGAGCCGCTGATCAGCGAAGTCGAGCCGGTCGGCGCGATGGCGAACAGCCAGGCGTTGCGCAGCCCGTGCTTGGCCACTTTGGCCCGAAGCGCAGCCCAATCCTTGCTCTCGTACCCCCGTCGTGCGAAATACTCTCCGCTTTGCCACTCGCTGCCTTCGAATTGCGAATAAACGCCTTTTTCTTTTGCCAACTCCATGGACGCCTTGATCGCACAGTAGTTGATCCACTCGTAGAGCTCGTCCGCCGCCTCCAAATGTTCGTCCGACTCCCACGTGATTTTGTGATGGACAAGCCACTCGTGATAACCGCTGGAACCGAGTCCCACGGCCCTGTACTTCCGGTTCGTGATTTCCGCCTGCGCAGTCGGATAATGGTTCAAGTCGATCACGTTGTCCATCATGCGCATTTGCACGGTCACGGTTTCGGCGATTTCTTCCCGCGTCAGGTTGCGTCCCAGGTTAATGGAAGACAGGTTGCACACCACAAAGTCTCCGGCTTTCACCTGAGAAGTAATGATGTCTCCCTCATGACTGACGGACACCATCTCCGCCGCGCTCATGTTTTGACAAATTTCCGTACACAGGTTGGAGCAGTAAATGGTCCCCTTGTGTTTGTTCGGGTTGGCCCGGTTCACGGTGTCGCGGTAAAACACGAACGGAGTGCCGGTTTCGAAGCTGCTGGCCAGCAGTTTTTTGATGATGTCGATCGCAGGAACTTCCTCCTTCGACAGGGAAGGATGCTGCACGCATTCTTCGTATCGCCGCTCGAATTCCGTCCCCCACGAATCTTCGATGGAGTAGCCCATCACCGTGCGGACTTCATGAGGATCGAATAAATACCAAGATGCCCGATCCTGCACCCGCCGCATGAACAAATCGGGAATGCAGACGCCGGGGAAAATATCATGCGCCTTCATCCGGTCGTCTCCGTTGTTCGTTTTGAGGTTCAGAAAGTCGAAAATATCTTTATGCCACACGTCGAGATAGACGGCCGCCGCACCAGAGCGGACGCCCAGCTGGTCGACGGCCACCGCGGTGTTGTTGTAGTTTTTGATCCACGGAATGACACCGCCGGCCGCTCCCTTGTAGCCCCGGATCGCCGATCCCCGCGCCCGGACTTTCCCCACATATATACCCATGCCTCCGCCGAGTTTGGAAACCTGAGCGAAGCTTTGGTCGGTATTGTAGATGCCCCAGAGGTTGTCCGGCACCGTGTCGATAAAACAGCTGGAGAGCTGGTGAAACGGTTTGCGGGCATTGGCAAGCGTCGGGGTCGCCACCGTCATGCGGAGGTTGCTGAGCGCGTCATAAAACCGGCGGGCCCAGTGCATCTTGTCCTTCTCCTTCATGGCCAAATGCATGGCGACGCCCATGAACAGCTCCTGTGGAAGCTCGAGCGTCTCGCTCTGCAGGCCGCGGATCAAGTAGCGGTCGGACAACGTTTTGACGCCGATGTAGTTGAACAGATAGTCCCGTTCGGGTACGATGGAGTTGCCCAGCTCGCGGATTTCCTCGCGGGTATAATGTTCAAGGATGTATTTGCCGTAAAGCCCTTTGTCCGTCAAATAAGTCAGCAGAGAGTAGAAGTCGCCGTAACCGAAATAACCGTACTTGCGGTGGATGGCGGCTTCTTTGTACAGATCGTAAACGTGCAGCTTGGACGCGACGAACTGCCAATCCGGCTGCTCGGCGGTTGTTCGCTCAACGGCTACCCGGATGAGCATGGATTGGATCTCCTTCGTCGTAATGTTGTTCCGGAAATGGGGCAAAAGCGCGGTTTCCAGCTCGAGCGGATCGCAAGAGGGGTAACCGCGGCAGGCGAAGTCAATCACCTTTTGGAGCTTGGCGAAAATCAGTTCTTCGGCCACTCCGTTCCGTTTCAGAATATTCACTTTGTACAACCTCCGTCAAAGGTAATCACAATATATAGTTTGTGTGATGTGAATTATAACAATATGTAGTCTATAGTCAAGATACTTGTACAAGTTTGGTTCCGGAGTCACAAACTTCGAGCAAACGTGCGTTAGAGGAAGAGGGAGGCCGTTTTTTTGTTAAAGCATGGGGTTTTTTGCGGTTTTCCAGCAGCACACCGGAGACGAACCGGGCGATGGTTGGTGGCGGCGGCCGCCGCGCTGTGGTTGGCGTTTGCCGGTTATTTGCCTTCGGCCGATGCACATGCGCAATTGCTGAAGACAACACCTGCGGCGGGATTTCAATCGGACCAAAGTCCGGCTTCGGTCGAACTTTTGTTTAACGAGCGGCTGGATCCGGGAGGCGCCCGTTTGTCGGTATTGGACCAGAAATCCCATACCGTCACGTCTGCCGATCCCGAGCGGATCGAACAAGGCAAAGGTCTGCGGCTGGTACTGCCGAAGCTGGGCGAAGGACATTATACCGTATCCTACGATGTCATTTCGGCAGACGGCCATCCGGTATCGGGAGCTTATGTGTTTACCGTCGGACATCCTGCTCCCTTGCCGGATGCAGGACAATTGGATCCTCACACGCAGGTGGGCCACTCGCATAACCATGGCAGCGGCACCGCTTTGACGGACCGCGGGTTTCTCGTTTACGCATCGCGTATTTTGTACTATGCAGGCTTGCTGGGAACGGCGGGTCTTGTGTTGTGGAGCTTATACCGGGGCGCTTCTCCCTTGGTTCGCGAAGTGCGGGAACGATGGATTGCGCTCGCCGGCAAATACACGCTGCTCACTACGCTTGCCTATGTGGTCATTAGCTTGATGGATTTGGGACAAGGAGAGCCTTTTCAGGATTGGCTGCGAATTTTGACGGGGACGACGATCGGCAAACTCTATATGGCGGAGTTGTTGCTGGCACTTGCCGCCCCGCTGCTTGTGGGTTTGGGCAGTTTGGGTCGTCTGTTTTGGGCAGCGGTATTTCTGTTCATCGAAGCTTGGTCAGGCCATGCGGCCGCGTTCGCTCCGAAAGCCTACACCATTGGTCTCGACTTCGTTCATCTCACAGCGGCATCGCTATGGGGCGGCGGATTGGTGCTGCTGTTGGCGGTATGGTCGCGGGAGCGGCCGGAAGCGGGACGTTTTGCGTTGGTATTTTCGCGCCTAGCCCTATACTCGTTTCTCGCTCTCTGGGTGACGGGGGTACTGAGTACATTGGCGTTTTTGCCTTCGTTGGATTACTTGTTGTATACCGTATGGGGCAAATGGCTGATTGCTAAAGCGGCGGTTTCCATTTTGGTGGCGGTGGCGGCGCTATTGATCAGGCGGAGGCTCGGCAAGGGGACTCTTCCCCAAGGTATTCTGTTGAAAACGGATGTCGGGTTTTTGGCGATCATCGTGTTCATCGTTGGCGTGTTCACCTATCAAAGTCCGCTGCCGGCCAATGAGCCGCTCCATTATCATGAAATGGGCACGGACATGCATTACACGCTGAGGATCACGCCCAACGCACCCGGCGACAATTCATTCACGTTGAAAGTTTGGCTGCCTGAAAAATCGGGAGCGCCGAAGCAAGTGGTGCTTCGCATGCTGCCGTTGAAACGGAACGATGTCGGTTATATCGAGGTACCGATTAAAGCGTATAAGGATGAGGAGTTCGATGCTTATACGGGTTATGCCAAATTCGCCTATCAAGCGGATGGTCCTTACCTTCCGTTCGCGGGGGAGTGGAAAGCGCAGGTCCGG
>JAQBPQ010000255.1 GCA_028287445.1 Cohnella sp. | reverse complement strand
CCGTTCCTTCTCGCTGGCCAGCAGCTCTTCTTCCAAGGCCCGCTCTTCTTCCGGTGTGCGGCCGCGTCTGCGTGTTCCGGCAATGGGTCGGGTCGTGAGCCGGCCACTCTTCAGCTTCACGAGCAATTCCGGAGAAGCGCTGACCAGCGAAAAAGAAGGGGTGCGCAGGAAACCCATATAAGGAGAAGGGTTCACCATCCGCAGCCAATCGTACAACCCCTCGGGCGATGCATCGACCGGTCGGCTCTGCCGAAGGGACAAATTCACCTGGAACACGTCCCCTTGCGCAATATCCTGTCGAATGCGATCAACGGCGTCCATAAAATCCGGTTTGGAAAAGGAAGTGGCAAGTCCGGGCAGACGCTCCACGTCGATCTCCATGCCGCCCTCGCCGATCCGTCGCACCATCTCCCGCCGCCTGGCCATGGGACCCGGTTCTTCCGCCATCGCGCACCAACGATTCCACGATCTCTCCATCTCTTCAGCCGTCTCCTGCGCCTCTCGGAATCGAGCAGCCAGTTCTTCCGTTTCCAAAACGCCGCCGATCGGAGTATGGATAGCGAGATAAACCGCATTCGCATGATGATCGGCAATCCACAACTGCTCGAACCGCTGCAGCAGGAAGTCGGGCAGTTCCAGATCGTCTTTGGCCTTTTCAGGGAGCTTCTCCATATGCCGCACCATGTCATACGACCAGAAACCCAGCACCCCTCCGATGCAATCGGGTACACCTTCGGGTTTCGGCGCGGTCCACAGGCGAATCCACTGCCGCATCCGCTCCACCGGATGCCCTTCCGCCGCACCTGCCGGAATCCAATTTCCTTCCCGTTTGTCGAGGAAACGAATCTGCCGGCCTTTGCCCGTCACCACCTCAACGGGGTGCGGACCTATGATCGAATAACGCCCTCCTTTGCCGCTCTCCAACAGGCAGGCATACTCGGACGCCTCGGCCCAAAATCCATCCCATAAATCCGGCAATAACCTGACACGTTCCCGCACTGGAATCTTCTTGACATAAGGAAGCAGCGGGTAAGACCCGTTCCAATCGACCCACTGCTCCCAAGACACCATTTCCACCGACCTACCATCCTCACCTTTTCACATTGTGAAAAAGAGCCCCCGCATGGCGCGGAAGCTCTTGAGACACCCGTTGCCGGATATCAGTTGTCGAAGTTAAACAGCGGCGTGCTCAGGTACCGTTCACCGTTCGAAGGGATAATCGCGACGACGCGCTTACCTTCGCCCAGTTTTTTGGCGACCTTGAGAGCGGCATGGATGGCCGCACCGGAAGAAATTCCGCAAAGAATGCCTTCTTGCTTGGCTGCCGCACGCGCGACTTCGAAGGCGTCGTCGTTCTCTACGGTGATGACTTCATCGTAGATTTCACGATTCAGGATATCCGGAATGAAGTTCGCGCCGAGACCCTGGATTTTGTGCGGACCCGGATTGCCGCCCGACAAGATCGGAGAAGCAGCAGGTTCTACCGCATAAATTCGGATGTTCGGATAGTTCTTCTTCAGCACTTCGCCGGCACCCGATATCGTGCCTCCCGTACCGATTCCGGCAACGAATGCATCCAGCTTGCCATCCAGCGAGTTGATCGCTTCCACGATTTCCGGACCGGTCGTTTCGCGGTGGACTTTCACGTTATCCGGATTTTTGAACTGCTGCGGCAGGAAGTAATCCTTATTGCCGGAAACAATTTCTTCCGCTTTCTGGACGGCGGCGTTCATGCCTCCCGATCCCGGCGTCAGCACAAGCTCCGCTCCGTAAGCCCGAAGCAGATTGCGGCGCTCCAAGCTCATGGTCTCGGGCATGACGAGAATCGCGCGATAACCTTTGGCCGCGGCGACCATGGCCAGACCGATTCCGGTATTGCCGCTTGTGGGTTCAACGATCGTGGTCACGCCCGGCTTGATGTCTCCGCGTTTCTCCGCTTCTTCGATCATGCTGATCGCGATCCGATCCTTCACGCTGGCCCCCGGGTTCTGGTATTCCAGCTTCAAATAAATCTCCGCGCTGCCGGCCGGTACGAGCCTGTTCAACCGCACGAGCGGCGTATCGCCGATCAAATCCGTAATGCTTTGAACAATCTTCGCCATGACACAATTCCCTCCCAAAATACGGTGCATTTAATCCGACTAAATCAGTCGGTTTTCATATGCTTTCATATTATCAACCTGAAAAAAGAATGTCAATAGCTGGCTGGCCCCCAAAACCGCAATGGAGGCGGGTTTTTAAGGACGATCGGCGCCCGACAAGCGGGGGTCAAGCACTTTGGCACCGTATTTCTCGAGCAGCTGCTGCTCCATTTGGTGAATCGGAATCGCTTGTTCCATGGCTAACTGTCTCCGGATGTCTTCCTGAACGGCGGATAATTCCTGCCGGGGAGTGGACTTCGTTCCTTTTAACTCCAATACGGCATATCCGGCATTCGTTAGGATCGGTCCGGAAGCTTCCCCTTCTTTCAGCTGAGCCGCCGACTGAAGCAGCTTCGGATCTTGGAACGTATCCTTCTCGTCCACCCATCCCAAGTAACCGCCGGTTTGGGCCGTCGAAGCATCGATGGAATACTGTCCGGCCAGCGTGCCGAAATCGGCTCCCTGTTCCAATTGCGCAAGTACTCCGTTCGCCTCGTGTTTCGTCGCCGTGACGATCAAAGCCAGCTCAAATGGCCGATGAGGGCCATATTCACTCACATGTTCTTTATAGTAACGTGCAATTTCAGCATCTGAAATGTGGACATTACGGGTGGCCAGTTTTTCCAGCAACAGCCGATAAGAAGCGTCCTCGCGGACCGCAGTGCGATCCATTCCGAGCTGCTTTTTCATCTCGGCGAAGAACTCGTCTTGGCTTTCATAGCCCTCGCTCATCGTCTTTAGTTCCCGCTCCATCTCCTTGTCGGTCACCGTGAAACCGAACTTCCCCGCTTCGCGCTGTACGGCTTCATGCAGCATCATGTCCCGGAGAACATTGGCACCATAGGAGGAGATCAGGCGATCCGCGAGCTCGGAGCGGGTAATCGTTATCCCGCCGATCGTCGCTGCGGATTCATCCTTCGTCGGGTCGCTCTTTCCGTCCGAAGCATTCGGCGCCGGGGTGACCTTGCCCGAAGGCATTGCCGATAGGCAGCCCGTCAATCCGACGACCGTTGATAGGAGCGTTACCCACACAAGCCACCGCAGCGGCCTACCAGTGTTGCTCATGGGCTCATCTCCCTTCACGGCCTCTCCGAAGCGCGCCGATGAAGCTCTTCCAGATCCTCGGTCATGTACGTATAAGTCTCGTTGCAGAAATGGCAGACCACGTCGGCTTTGCCCTCTTCTTCGATTAGGCTGCGCAATTCTTCGGAACCCAGTGTAATGAGCGTATCTCCTACCCGTTCTCTCGAGCATTTGCACCGGAAGACGGGTTCAATGGTCTCGTGAATCGTCAAATCGTCGCCAACCAAAAATCTCAAAATGCTCTCAGGCGTTTCTCCCTGATCGAGCAGCGCGGTGATGTGGGGCATGGCGGACACCGCATGTTCCAATCGCTTCAATTGGTCCTCCGACATTCCAGGCATCACCTGCACGATAAACCCGCCGGCGTGCAAAACGGAGTTGTCGACGTCGACCAACACACCGAGGCCTACGGCAGAGGGCACCTGCTCGGATTCCGCGAAATAATACGTGAAGTCCTCGGCCAATTCGCCGGAAACGATCGGTACGCTGCCGCGATACGGCTCCTTGAGCCCCAGATCCTTGATCACATTTAAATATCCATTGCGTCCGACGACTCCGGCGACGTCCAGCTTGCCTTGACTATTGCTGGGCAGATGCACGTGCGGAAAATCGACATAACCCCTGACTTCCGCATGCGCATTCGCATCGATCATGATCTGCCCGAGGGGGCCATCTCCCTTGACTTGAATCGTGATTTTCTCGTCGTCCTTAAGCATGACGCCCATCATCGCGCCTGCCGTTGCCGCTCTGCCGAGTGCCGCCGTAGCGGTCGGAAAAGTGTCGTGCCTGCGTTGCAGCTCCGATACGAGTTGTGTCGTGCGTGCGGCGAACACGCGGATTCCGGCATTCCACGCCGTGCCGCGTACCAATTCGTCTTTCATGGTTGCCAAAATGCTCCTTTGCCCCAGCCTTTAACTCCTTTTACCCGTTCCGTTCATAAACGATGCGTAACCCTTCCAGCGTTAACATCGAATCCACCGTATCAATCGTCTCAGATTCCCCGGCGATCAGTTCGGCGAGTCCGCCCGTTGCGATCACGCGCGGCTGCACCCCGAATTCCTTACAAATCCTGCGTACGATTCCATCCACCTGTCCGGCATAGCCATAAATGATGCCGGACTGCATGGCGGCAACCGTATTGCGGCCGATGACCGTACGAGGTTTGGCCAGCTCAATGCGCGGCAGCTTGGCCGCTTGCTGGTACAGCGCTTCTGCCGAAATGCCGACACCCGGTACGATCGCCCCGCCCAAATAAGCGCCCGATCCATCGATGTAGTCGAACGTTGTGGCGGTTCCGAAATCAACGACGATTAGTGGCGTGCCATATTTCTCGATACCGGCCACCGCGTTGACGATCCGGTCCGCGCCGACCTCTTTGGGGTTCTCGTAACGGATGTTTAAGCCCGTTTTGATTCCCGGACCGACGATCAAAGCTTCCATGCCTACATATTGGACGAACAACTGCTCCAAAGTGTTCATTAAAGGCGGAACAACACTGGAAAGAATCACACCGTCGATCTCATTTGCCCGAACGTTGGCCAGCTGGAACAAATTCGTGATCAAAATGCCGTACTCGTCCACGGTTGCGGAACGGTTCGTACTGAGCCGCCAATGATGCGTCAGCGTGCGCTCCTGATACAATCCGAGCACAATATTGGTATTCCCGACATCCACAACCAAAATCACGATTTATCCCCCTTTTTGCGCTCGTTCAGATCGAGGCTGATGTCCAGTGCCTGAAACGAATGGGTTAAGCCTCCGACCGAGATGACATCGACACCGGTGGCTGCGATCTCCGCTACCCGGTCCGTCCTGATTCCGCCGGAAGCCTCCAGTACCACATGAGGCGCGATGTCCCGAACACGACTCGCCGCATTCCTCATCTTCTCCGGACTCATGTTGTCGAACATGATGACAAAAGCGCCTGCGCGGGCCGCTTCCTCGGCCTGTTCAATCGTTTCGGCTTCCACTTCGATGGCCATTGTATGGGGAATGCGCGATTTCGCCGCAGATACGGCGGCCGTTATCCCGCCCGCCGCTTTGATGTGATTATCTTTGATCATCACGGCGTCATAGAGGCCGAAGCGATGATTGTATCCCCCGCCGACACGAACCGCGTATTTCTCCAGTGTCCGGTGGCCTGGCGTTGTTTTGCGCGTGTCGGCGATCCGCACGGCAAAACCTGCGGCGGCATCGACATATGCCCGGGTTTTGGTGGCGATGCCGGACAACCGCTGCATTAAATTGAGCGCAAGGCGCTCACCGGTGAGGATCGAATGTGTCGACCCTTCGACGAACGCCAGTACGGTGCCTTTCTCCACTGTGTCTCCATCGGAGACGTACGTATGTAGGGTCAATGTCTCATCCACAACACCGAATACCAAACGAGCAAGAGGAAGTCCTGCCAAAATTCCGCTTTCTTTGGCATGAATAATGCCGCGCGACACATGGCCAGCCGGCACGGTGGCCATGGTCGTAACGTCTCCGGAACCGATATCTTCCGCCAGCCACCGTCGGATTTGCGTCTTGACCGCCTCCACGGCGGGACCCCTCATCGCCCAATCCTGTTCCCGCTCAAACATCGCTCAGACGTTCCTCCCCCAAACCGTGATGCCTATCCCACAACGTATGCTTGCGCCATTCCAGATCATCCCGCTGCGGGTAATCTTCCCGGCAATGCGCGCCACGGCTTTCTTCTCGTGCCATGGCCGATTCAACGGTCACAACCGCACACGTCAACAGATTCGCGAACTCGAGCTCCTCGCGTGTCGACAAGCAGGTGTTTAAAAGCGGCAGCTGCCGCTTCAGCTCGTCCAGTCCTTTTTGGAGACCGGATCGATCCCGGTGCAGACCCGCGCAGCGCACCATCACCTTCTGCAGCTTCAACCGTCGCTCGATCACGGCTCCGGCCGGAGCCGAATGGCGATTGTGATCGCTAGCCATATCTATAAGCGGCTCACAGGCAGCTATGTCCTTAATCGCCTCTACGATACGGCTTCCGAATACGATCGCTTCCAACAGCGAATTACTGGCAAGCCGGTTGGCCCCGTGAACGCCCGTCGAAGAAGCTTCCCCGCATGCAAATAAGCGTTTGATATTGGTTTCCCCGTGAAGATCCGTCCTCACTCCGCCCATCATATAATGTGCGGCCGGAGCCACCGGAATCCAGTCTGTCGTCAGATCGAGCCCGTAATTCAGACAGAATTCATAGATCGTCGGAAAACGATGTTGAACAAGTTCCGGGCTTTGATGAGTAATATCAAGATAGACATAGGTTGATTTCGTGCCTTCCATTTCGTTCACAATCGCACGGGCGACTACGTCACGCGGTGCCAGCTCCAACTGCGGATGGTATTTGTCCATAAACCGTTCGCCGCGGATATTTCGCAGGACGGCACCTTCTCCGCGGACGGCTTCCGAAATGAGAAACCGGGGCGCACCCGGATAACAGAGCGATGTGGGATGAAATTGAATAAATTCCATGTCCCGGATCACGGCTCCGGCCCGGCAGGCCATGGCAATGCCATCTCCTGTGGCCACTTCCGGATTTGTCGTATACCGGTATAACTGTCCCGTTCCACCGGTGCAAAGCACGGTAGCTTTGCCGAATACGGCGACCCGAGATCCGTCCGGCTTCTGCACAACGGCACCGCGGCACTCGCCGTCCACGGTGAGCAGATCCAGTACAAAATGATCTTCCCATAAGGTTATCGAAGGGTTCGTCCGAACCTTCTCGGCCAAGGCGCGAACGATTTCGTAGCCGGTCGCATCCCCATTCGCATGAAGGATGCGCCGCTGGCTATGCGCGCCTTCCTGTGTAAGCGCATATTGTCCGCCTTCCTCGTCAAAATGGGTACCGAGCCGAATGAGTTCCTGCACGCCGTGCGGACCCTCGTGCACCAACACCTTAACCGCTTCCGAATCGCATAAACCGGCACCGGCGTTCAGCGTATCCTGCATGTGAAACTCCGGCGAATCCTGGTCCGAAGTCACGGCCGCAATGCCTCCTTGCGCGTAACGCGTGTTGCTCTCGAACAATGATTTTTTGGTGATCATCAGAACATGCTGATGTTCACTCGATTTAATCGCCGTGAATAGACCGGCGATGCCGGCTCCGATCACGATAACGTCCGTCTCCACACGCGGCAGCTTGGCCAGATCGAAATCAACTATATAACGAGGTATCATCGTTTTCTCGTTCCCCACTCCAACAAAAGATAACGCATGCTACTTGACTTGCAGCATGCGCTCCAGCGACAGTCTGGCTTTGTCCGCGACTTCCTGCGGCACATAGATTTGCGGCTGCATCGTTTCCAGGCAGCGGACGACCTTCTTCAGATTATTCACTTTCATGTTCGGGCAAACCAAGAACTTGGAGGCGAAGTGAAAAGTTTTGTCCGGGCTGTCCAGCCGCAGTTGGTAACCGGTCCCATCCTCCGTCCCGACGATAAATTCCTTGCCGTCCGACTCGCGGCAATATTTGAGAATCGCTGTCGTGCTTCCCGCGAAATCGGCCATTTTCACCACTTCGGGCCGGCACTCCGGATGAACGACGAACTCTGCGTTCGGGTGTTTGGCCCGCATTTCCACAACGTCTTTGACCGTGAGCATGTCATGGGTATTGCAGTACCCTTCCCATATGATCAGTTTCTTGTCCGTAAACTGGGACACATAATGCCCAAGGTTTTTGTCCGGACACCAAATGATTTCATCGGCATCCACCGAATTGACGACCTTCACGGCATTGGCCGATGTGCAGCAAATATCGGTCTCCGCTTTCACGTCGGCGGACGAATTGATATAGGTCACCACTTTGGCATTCGGATGTTTGGCCTTCATTTCGCGCAGCCCGATTGGATGCACCATGTCGGCCATCGGGCAGCCCGCCCGCTCGTCAGGGACGAGCACGATTTTATTCGGGGCGAGAATCTTGGCGCTTTCCCCCATGAAATGAACTCCGCAAAATACGATCACGTCAGCGTCTGTTGCCGCCGCTTTCTGGGCGAGCAGAAAAGAATCGCCGCGGAAGTCCGCCACTTCTTGAATCTCGTCCCGCTGATAATAGTGCGCGAGGATAATGGCATTGCGTTCTTTCTTTAACTGCAACAGACGTTCGCGCAGCTCGCGGTTTTGTTCCGCCTTGCGCTCCAAGGCCAATGCTTCCATATGTTTCTCCTCCAATGGTCAACGTCGGATTCGCAAAGTTTGTGAATCAAGTCACAAACCAAGGCGCTCATCCCCGTATGGTACGAGAAATTCGTGCTTTTACCGTGGATTTTCCGATGGTTTACACCTAATTTACACTCGTCAGGAAAGACTGTCAATTGATGAATTCTACAAAAAAAACCGCAAGCCGCGGCTCGGAGGCTGCGGTTTGCGGTGATGCGGCATGAAACGGTAAATTAACGATCTTCGGAATCGTCATCGCGGCGTGGATCCGGTATTTGCGTCGCGCTCGGATCATCTTCGCGGGTTTGGATACGAACACGCACTCCAGTACCCAGCGTGTCGATGATCGGATCGGTCTTCGGCTCTTCGCTTCCTCCGCCGGAGGAATTGTCGTCAGAACCGTCCAATGTCCCCTTCTCGATGAGGCTCCTGATTTGATCGAGATCAAGGGTCTCTTCGGCAAGCAGGGTGTTGGCAATCCGGTGAACTTCTTCGCTCTTCTCCGTAAGGAGTTGTTTGGCGCGGTCGTAGCAGCTTTGGATCATCCGCTGCATTTCTTGATCGATCTCATAAGCAATGGCATCGGAATAGTTCTGTTCGTGACCGAGATCGCGGCCAAGGAACACTTGCCCCTGGGTGCTGCCGAACTGCAACGGTCCGAGCCGATCACTCATCCCGTATTCCATGATCATGCTGCGAACGATGCTGGTTGCCTGTTTAAAGTCGCTGTAAGCGCCGGTGCCGATTTCTCCGATGAACAATTCCTCGGAGACGCGGCCACCCAGCAGCCCGGTGATTTTATCGAGCAGTTCCTGCTTCGTCACGAGCATGCGGTCTTCCTTCGGAAGCATGATGACGTATCCGCCCGCACGGCCGCGGGGAATGATCGTTACCTTGTGGACCATGTCGGCATTCTCCAGGAAAAATCCGACGATCGTATGACCGGCTTCGTGGTAAGCGACGATCCGCTTCTCGCGGTCGCTGATCACGCGGCTTTTCTTCTCCGTTCCGACGACGACCCGGTCGATCGCTTCATCCACTTCCTGCATTGCGATATCCTTCCTGTTCCGCCGTGCGGCGAGCAAGGCCGCTTCATTGAGCAGGTTCTCGAGGTCTGCGCCGGTGAAACCGGTCGTCCGTTTCGCGATCGTACCCAGTTTCACGTCTTTGTTGAGCGGCTTATTGCGCGCGTGAACCTTGAGCACTTCTTCACGGCCTTTGAGATCCGGACGGTCGACCGTAATCTGGCGGTCAAACCGACCTGGGCGAAGAAGGGCGGGATCGAGAATATCGGGGCGGTTGGTTGCCGCCACGATGATAATGCCCTCGTTGGCGCCGAAACCGTCCATCTCAACCAGCAATTGGTTCAGCGTCTGCTCCCGCTCGTCGTGTCCCCCGCCGAGGCCAGCGCCCCGTTGACGTCCGACGGCATCGATCTCGTCAATGAAAATGATGCAAGGAGCGTTTTTCTTCGCATTCTCGAACAGGTCGCGTACGCGGGACGCACCTACACCCACGAACATTTCAACGAAGTCAGAACCGGAGATACTGAAGAAAGGAACTCCGGCTTCCCCTGCTACGGCGCGTGCCAGGAGCGTTTTACCGGTGCCCGGAGGACCGACGAGAAGCACCCCTTTGGGAATACGTGCGCCAAGAGCGGCGAATTTGCGCGGATCCTTGAGGAATTCCACAACCTCGACCAGTTCCTGCTTCTCTTCGTCCGCACCTGCCACGTCTTCAAAGGAAACCTTTTTTTTCTCTTCATTATACAGACGAGCTCGGCTTTTACCGAAGTTCATCACCTTGCCGCCGCCGCCCTGAGCATTATTGATCAGGAAGAAGAACAGGATGAACATGATGACGAACGGAATGATCGAGGTTAAGAATGTCAGCCAGAAACTTTCCCCCGGCATTTTGTTAGTGTGAAAGTCGTAACCCTTGGTCCTGCTAAGATCGTCGAATTGTTTCACCACATAGTCCGCCAAAGGCGCGCGGCCCATAAACGTATCGCTCTTCTGGCTGGCGGGTTTTACCTTATATTTACCGGTGACCAGATAGGAACCGCTCTGGATTTGAATCGTCAGGTCAGAGACGTTACCCTGTTCGACGACTTGGACAAGTTGCTTGTAGCTCAATTCGTCGGAGGTCGTGTTTTTGCTGATGAAAAACTGGACAATCCCGACGGTCACCAAAAAGATAAGCAAATAAAAGCCTGTGTTGCGGATGATCCGATTCATCCCTGGCCTCCTCTCGACACCTTACATCATTTTACCATAGCCTGTCTTGGCATCACAATAGAACGCGGCGGCTGTTTGTCGCAGGCCGCATGAACCTTAGCGGCCCGTGTATACTTCCGGTTTGAGCACGCCGATGAAAGGCAGATTGCGGTACTTCTCGGCATAGTCGAGACCATAACCGACCACGAACGCGTCGGGAATGACAAACCCGGTATAATCCGCATTCAAGTCGACCGTACGGCGCGCCGGTTTATCGAACAGCGCCACTACGCGAACAGACAGCGCATTGCGCCGCTCAAGCACATCAATCAGATAACTGAGTGTCAGTCCGCTGTCTATGATGTCTTCCACAATCAGCACTTCTCGTCCTTCCACGGACGTGTCGAGATCCTTGACGATCCTCACTTCGCCCGAAGAGCGGGTGGAGTTGCCATAGCTGGACACCGCCATAAAATCGAGTTCCAGTGGAATGGTCGTGCTTTTCGCGAGGTCCGCCATAAAAATAAAGGCGCCCTTCAGCACGCAGATGACGAGCGGGTTGCGCCCTTCATAATCCCGGCTGACCGCGGCTCCAAGCTCCTTCACTTTACCCCGTATCTCTTCTTCCGAATAGAGCACTTCCTGAATGTCGTTTAACAAAGAACGGACCTCCCAGTCGGATTAATAAACGGTATGATGGCATGGCTCCAATCATGTCGCCGTTGTTCGAGGTTCGGTATCGGTGTCTTGCGCGGCGATCTTGATTGTGATCCGAGTATTCGTTCCGACGAGAGCATAACGGGACCGGCGCAACCCGGGAATCCACAGCACCCGGCCCTCAGCGTCCGTGAGCAGCGGCCATTCGTCCCGCTTGGAGCGCGGAACTTTGGCGTCGACGAACATATCTTGCACTTTTTTGGAGCCGTTTAGTCCGTTCGGCTCGAGCCGGTCGCCAGGCTCCCGGCTTCGAACGACAAGCGGCCAGACGAGCTCCGACTCGTCAAAAAAAGCCTCCCACCGATTCTCCGGCGGCGAGGTGACGGCTCCTTCCAGACGTTGGAACGCCAGTTGCACCCCTGTCTCCCGCACCTGCAGAGAGAATGGGGCAGTCAGATCCGAAACCGTGTACCGGAACCTCATCCGGTGCGGCAACGGAGGTCCGACATAGAGCTCGTCGTATTCCCGGACAAAGATCCAACCGTTCCCGATATCGATCCGAGTCACCGACGGACGATCGTCCGCCATGGCCTGCAGAATCTCTTCAATTAGCCGGAATTCCAAAGAATGACAATGGCTCGCAGAATAACTTAATATTAGTTTAATCAATCTGCGTTGTAAAGCGACGTGCAGGCCGCGGAACCTCCGCCGCTCCAACCGAAAGCCTTCTCCTTGGCGGTCCGCCATCCGGGGGAGCATCCCGGCGGTTTCCGCTTCCATATAATCGTCGTCGGCCCCCGCCATGTCGGCGAGCCGGATCAGCGACTCCTTCAGCCGGGGATTGTACTTCTCCAGCATCGGCAGTATATCCAGACGGACAGCATTGCGAAAATAACGGCGTTTCAAATTGCTGCTGTCAACCGCGTACGGCACCTCGTTCCGTTCACAATAGGATAGAAGTTCCCACTTGGGTATACGTAACAGAGGCCGAATCAGTTCCAGATCTCCTTCTCTTCGACGGTAGGGAATTCCTGCTAACCCTCCGACGCCGGTTCCCCGCACAACCCTCATGAACACCGTCTCCGCTTGATCGTCGGCATGGTGGCCCAACAGTAAGTGCGTGGCGCGATGAGCGGCCGCAACCTTGTACAGGAAATCGTAGCGTTTTTTGCGGGCGGCGGATTGGGGATTCATTCCGGACTCCTCAATGAAGGCTGGAACATCAATGTCCGCCAATTCAAACGGTACACTCCAATCGTGCGCGGTGCGGCGGACCAAGTCCGCTTCCGCTTCAGCCTCCGCCCCGCGAAACCGGTGATTGAGGTGTGCTGCGACGATTCGAAACGGGCGTTCTTCCGCCATGCACCGGAGAAGGTGCAGCAGCGCCATGGAATCCGGTCCGCCCGATACCGCCGCCACCACGACCTGCCCGGGTTTCCACCATCCGGCCTGTTCCGCTTCCGCCATTACGCGGACCAAAAGCTCGTCCCGGCTTTTCATTCGCTTGATCCCTCCGGTTTTAATGAAGCAGCCATACGGCGGCCAAAGAAGCACACAGCACGACGGACCCCGCAAGCAGCCCGGTCATCCAGCCCGGAACGTGTGTTTTGGCCGAAGCCGCCTCCCCCACCGCCCCTCGGTTCGCAACCCGCCATTCCTGCAAAGCCTCGCGGGAATCCGCGAAGCTGCCGGCGAAGGCTCTCTCCATCCAGCTTTCCAGCGGACGAAGCCGGGGGTGGCTCCGCACGAGCTTCATCAGTTCGCGGGGGTGACGGTTCTGAGGCAGCAGCGTTCGTGTTAGCTGAAGCAAACGTTTGCCGTCGATCGCATGCAGCCATAACATGGCGAACGCGAACCAATCGTATGCGGGATCCGCGGTTCGGCTGCCGGCCGACCAGTAACCACGATCATAGATTTCGGTAAATTGGCGGACGCTTCGGCCGATGGCGGTGACACCGCCGAAATCGACCAACTCAACCCGTCCATAGTCGTGTACGAGCACATTATCGCTTTTAATATCGGAGAACACCCAGCCCGCTTCATGCAGCTCTGCCAGCCGCTCCAACAGTCGATAACCGATGACCCCGATCCACTGAGAACCGTGACGCAAAAGATAGGCGTTGACCGGGGAGCCCGGTACATACCGCATCGCAAAAAACGGCATATCCCGTCCATCCATCGTATAATCGTCCACGTCCAACAAAAAAGGAGATCGGCCTCGTCTGCGCCCGGTTGCATCGAGCGAAGCAAGGACGTTTGCTTCTCCCTGCAGTTCCGTGGCTTCGCTGCTGAATTTGAGCGCACAAACGGAGCGACCAAGGGTGGCCAGATACACCTGCCCGTTCGCTCCGATCCCCAACAGCCTCTCCAGCCGATATTTTTTGCCGTTCCACTTGCCCTGAACTACTGTGCCAGGCGGCAGTTGGACATTCTCAGACGACGTAGTCACTCCGCACCCCGCCGGTATCCCCCCGCTTCATCAGCGGCGGGTCCACAAGTTCTGACTTGATATTACCACAAGTTTCCCTGATAAAATCAACAACCTGCAAAAGTGCCGGCCCTGTCGGGGTCGTCCCCTTCATCCGGATTGAACTGAACAAGGAAGTGACTCGACCGGCATCCCCTGTCCAATCGCAGTCCAATACACAAGGCAAATGTCCGAAATCGCCCGGAAAATGAAAAACTGCAACGGCACTTCGCCCGATTCGGGCCTGCAGACTGAGCGTCAAATCGCGAATTGCTTCTTCCACCGCATTCAGCTTCGGTTTCATGCTGGCGCTGGTGTCGATGAGCAGCACGACCCGCAGCTCAGAGGTCTCCTCCAGTTCTTCCATCACCTGCACCACTTCCGCCCGTTTGGGCGGGGGCAAGGCGCCCACCGATTCCAGTCCGAACAGCTGCTTCAGTTCTTGGTTCACCGCCTGGCGGATCGTCCCGGCGACGGTCTGCCGCGTCATCATCTGAACCGTGTGCGACAATTGGTGTGTCGTCACGATTCGGCTCATGCCGCCGCCGGCCCGGGCGATCTCGGCAATCTCAATCGCTCCGTGCTCCCCGATCGTTCCCTCGTCGATTACGCCGGCCACGTTTACCGTGATGCCTTCGGCAAGCGCCGAAGCTGCGGCCGCAACAGGGCTTTCTCCCACGTTGGAGCCCCCGTCCGTGATCAGCAGAATTTGTTTCACCGTTCTCACTCCTCTCTACTCTATCAGCATTGTCGCCAAAGAGTAGGAGAACTAACCCTTCACAGAGCGAGCGGGCGCGGGATCATTAAGCAAAAAGAACCCCGGCGCGGGGTTCTTCGTTAGAGGAGATTGGTAGGGGGAACGACCCATTATGGAGAGGGACCATGCGCAAGGGGAGAATTGCCTTTG
>JAQBPQ010000245.1 GCA_028287445.1 Cohnella sp. | reverse complement strand
TCGCCCGCGTCGAAGTAATCGAGGTCGAGGATGCTTTTATCCAAATATGGGCTGTATTCCTCAAGTCCCACAGACGCTTCCCGAATGCGGCCGGGTCCAAATCGGGAACCGGGTCGGAACGAAACCGTATAATCCATCGGCATACCGTAAATGACAGCTTTGGACGAAGCG
This sequence comes from Cohnella sp., assembly GCA_028287445.1. GTDB lineage: Bacteria > Bacillota > Bacilli > Paenibacillales > Paenibacillaceae > Cohnella. The sequence continues at coordinate 4,232 of JAQBPQ010000245.1, read as the reverse complement.
TAATCGTCCGAGCTGCAAATAAACACGTTGCCGGAATAAGCTTGGGGTAAGCGCATAATTGCCTCCTTATTAGCCCGTAAAATCTATTTCGTCAAATCCTCAACAAACTTGGGCAGCACGAAAGCCGCTTTGTGCAGGCGAGAGGTGTAGTATTTCGTGTCGAGCTCGGGAATTGCGGATTCGTCCACGGCTAGCGGGTCGTATTTTTTGCTGCCCATCGTGAACGTCCACAAGCCGCTCGGATACGTCGGGACGTTCGCCGCATACACGCGTACCAGCGGGAACACCTCTTTGACGTCGCGGTTGACGCTCTGGATCAAATCCGCCTTAAACCACGGATTGTCGGTTTGGGCGACGAACAGTCCGTCTTCTTTGAGCGATTCATAGATGCCCTGGTAAAAACCTCGGGTAAACAGGTTGACCGCAGGACCCACCGGCTCCGTCGTATCCGCGAGGATCACGTCGTAGGTATTTTTGTGATTGTGGATATGCATGAAGCCGTCATTCACAATGACTTCCACGCGGGGATCGTCCAACTTACCGGCGATTTCCGGCAAATACTTTTTCGAATACTCGATAACCTTGCCGTCGATGTCCACGAGAACCGCTTTTTTCACCTTCGGATGCTTCAATACTTCACGAATGACGCCGCCGTCGCCGCCACCGACGACCAGGACATTTTCAGGATTCGGATGGGTGAACATCGCCGGATGAGTTACCATCTCGTGATAGACGAATTCGTCCTTAACCGTGGTCATAACCATTCCATCAAGGACAAGCATGTTGCCCCACTCTTCGGTTTCGATCATCGCCAACTCTTGAAAATCGGTCTGTTCATGCACCATCGTGCGCTTGGTTTTCATTGTAATGCCGTAAGTTTCAGTTTGTTTCTCGGTGTACCACAATTCCATGGAGGACATGGGATCCCTTCTTTCTTATGTATGGTGATGAGGCGTTGCGGCCTCCGCTTCCGTTAGTTCGGACAAGTTGTATTATATGATATCGACTGCAAAAAGCAACTTTCGACCGCGTGTTCCAGGAATAGGTCCGGCATGCCTTCTCCATACTAAAAGGAAAATGCTGCCGCCCCTTTTTGGCGTGCTGGCAAGGGGGCAGGACGCCGTGGATTCGCGTACGGAAAACAACTCACACCATTTCGAGTCGTTTCGGCGGCGAATGGCGTGGTTTACGCTATTTTGTCTTGTCTTGGCAGCCGGAGCCGGATTTGTCCTGCAGCTGTTTGGGTCGCTGCCTGCCGGGGCCGCTTCACAATCGACAGAGATCCTGGACGCCGAGGGTACGCCGATTGCCGTCTTGCAAGGAGGGGTGAACCGTCGCTCCGTAAAGCTCACGGACATCTCCCCATGGCTTGCCAAGGCGACGTTGGCCGTGGAGGACCGCCGCTTTTACGAACATGCGGGGGTCGACGTGCGGGGCTTGATCCGCGCCGCTTGGGTCGACGTGCGCCATTTGTCCAAACGGGAGGGTGCCAGCACGCTAACCCAGCAGTTGGCGAGGAACTTGTATTTGACGCATGAACGAACTTGGACCCGCAAGTTCAAGGAAGCCTGGTACGCCGCCAGGCTGGAACAAACCTATTCCAAAAAAGACATTTTGCAATTGTATCTCAATCAAATTTATTACGGTCACGGAGCGTACGGAGCGGAAGCCGCGGCCCGTCTGTATTTCGGCAAACCGTCCAAGTCGCTGTCGCTTTCCGAGAGCGCTTTGCTGGCGGGCATCCCCAAGGGCCCCCGCTACTATTCACCGCATTTGCGTCCGGCGGATGCGGAAGTTCGCCGGCACAAGGTGTTGCAGGCCATGCGGGAGACCGGCGCGATCACTTCGTCCCAAGTGCTCCAGGCAGCGCGGCAAAAACCGGTCATCCGGCCTCTGCCCGAGGAACCGGACCGCGTGGCTCCTTATTTCGCGGACTATGTAAGAAAAACAGCCGTGGAAAAGCTTGGTATCGACGAGCGCCTGCTCAATGAAGGCGGACTCGTGATTACCACCACATTGGATTCCAAAATGCAGAAGCTTGCGGAGACGGCAGTCAAAAACGGGCTGCCTTCCGAATCCAACCTTCAGGCTGCCCTTGTGTCCATCGATCCGCGAAACGGCTATATTAAGGCGATGGTCGGCGGGCGCAGCTACAAACATAATCAATACAACCGGGTGTTCGCTTCCACTCGGCAGCCGGGCTCGTCGTTTAAACCAATCGTCTATGCCGCCGCACTCGATCAGCGTGTGTTGACACCGGCCACCCGCTTCCGCAGCGAACCGACCCTTTTTTATTACGATAACAACCGTGAAATCTACCGGCCAAGCAATTTTAACGACCGTTATTTCCACACAGAAATCGGACTTCGCCAGGCCATCGCATCCTCGGACAACATTTATGCCGTGAATGCCATTATGCAGGTTGGACCGGACCAAGTGATCAAAATGGCGCGCAAACTCGGGATCACATCACGACTTAAAGCGGTGCCGTCCCTGGCTCTCGGCACTTTTCCCGTCAGTCCTTACGAAATGGCGGCGGCTTTCTCCGTCTTTGCGGGTGGCGGACGCAAGGCGGATCCGCTTGCGATTTTACAGATTAAGGATCATGCCGGCCATGTCCTTTATGAAGCGCACCCGCACACAGAGCAGATCATCTCACCGGCACTGGCGTACGTCACCACGCGCCTGCTGGAAAGTGTATTCGACCAAGGCGGTACGGCCCACCGGGTGGCGGGAATGCTGAACCGTCCTGTCGCCGCCAAAACGGGGACCACCGACTCCGACGCGTGGTTGGTGGGCTACACGCCGGAGCTGACCACTTCGGTATGGCTCGGATATGATCGGGGACACGCGATCACTTCGATTGAGTCGCACCGTGCAGCACCGATTTTCGCGGAATTCACGGAGTCGGCGCTGCAGGGACGTCCCGCCGGCCTGTTCCGGATGCCGGCAGACGTGGTCAGCGCATACATCGATCCGGACAATGGACTGCTCGCTGCGCCTGGCTGCCCGAATCCTGTGCTGGAAACGTTCCTCGCCGGCACCGAGCCGACTGCTACGTGCTCCCTTCACGGAATCGTAGCCGCCAAAGAAGGCGAGCCCGGCCGCGGTGCCGGCTCCTGGTGGAACCGACTCCGCCACTGGTGGCGCGGCTAAGGATGCTGATGCGATAACGGAGCAATAGTGCCGGAATTCCAAAGACTCCGCCACTGGTGGGGCGGCTAAGGATGATGATGCGATAACGGAGCAATAGTGTCGGAATTCCAAAGACTCCGCCACTGGTGACCCGGCTAAGGGTGATGAAGCGATAACAGAGCAACAGTGTCGGACTTCCATCCGGCTAGCCACTCTGCAACGTTCAAAAGCAGCGCTACAGTGGGCTTCTGACCCATTCACCACTCCGGGTGCAAGAGTACTAATTGAGAACAATAGGGGCTATCCCTTTAATCATCTAAATGACCTAAGGCAGCCTCCTTTCATTGCGACAGGCCGATCCATGTGCTGTAATCCGACTTTGCCGATTTGCAGAGGAGAACGTACGGTATCACTCGCTGTAGTCCGTAAAAACACAATTAGAGAGCCGTTTTCGATGGGGATGAACAAAAATGTCGCTCTAATTGGTAAAAACCTGACTGCAGCAACAACACCCGCCTGCCGAGGTCGTGCAATTGGGTAAAACCTGACTACAGCGAAAACGAGCCGAAGATACGAGAAGCTCACAGGTTGTCCCAGATGTCGATTCCACCCTTATTGGGCAGCCGCCTTAAGATATATGGCTATAAACGTATTACATGACTTGGGAGAATTCAGCGATTACCTATCGGGAATAGGGATCAAGGATAACGGTGCAGGCTGCCGTATTCAATCAGTCCTTTGTATTTAAAGAAAATCCGACACCTGTATTTAAAGAAAAACGGACACCTGTATATTATGAAAAACGGACACCAAAACTGTTGTCAGTTTTGGTATCCGTTTTATGGTCAATCCATTACTTTGCAGCTCAAAAGGGAACCCGTAACTGTTTCTCCGCACATTTCTTAGCTTTCAGCCAACAATTCCTTCAACGCCTCCGGCGAGTTATTCCACCATTCGGTGTTGTGTTCCATTAGAAACTTCCGCAGCGCGGCTTTCTCCTCGGCGCCGATGTTGTCGAGCATATATTTGCGCTTGAGCGCAAAGTCCAGCCGATTCACGTGGTCCGGCAGCACTTTCCAACCGCGCCGCGCCTCTTC
>JAQBPQ010000185.1 GCA_028287445.1 Cohnella sp. | reverse complement strand
AATTAAATTTGTTTAAATGGAAGAAGTATGAATAATCCTGGTCAGACAGAGTACGGGAAACACGGCTACCCCATGGAGATCAACCTCAAAATGAACGACGGAACGACGATCCTCGTGGAGCCTGCCTATCACTGTGTTTCTCAGACTAATGCCGACGGCAGCGGTTCAAAGACCTGCACACCCGACCCAGGCGAAATGGTTCTCACTCATGACTCGGGCAAGATTCGTTTTGCTTCTGCCGAGCTGTATAATTGGCTTAAAGAAGGCTGGAAAAAAGATAGATAAAGGAGATTAGCGATGGATAATTCCGCTCACAGCCAATACAATTGCCGTCTCTTGCCGCGCGCACCTACCGATAAGGATTGGGCAGTACAGGAAGAAATCTCTCTGAAGGATACGGTCACCGCAGAGACCTATCAGGAGGCCACGACGGTTAAAGCATGTTGGGACGACAGCCGTGTGTATTTTCGCTTTATTTGTGAAGACCGTTATGTCCGAGCATCCTTGTTCGGCCGGGACGAACCGCTGTATAACGAAGATGTCGTCGAAGTATTCATCGATCAACAAGGACATGGCCTTCGATATCTCGAATTCGAAGTCAACCCGAACAACGCCTTGTTCGACGCCGTCATCGACAACGACTTGAAGGGAACCATCAAGGCTGACACCACTTGGGATGCGCAGGGCGTTGTCACTTCAGTTGCGAAATCCCACGACGGCCTTATCTATGACATCTCCATTCCTCATGAAAACTTTGATTCGATTCCCGAAGCCGGTACACAATGGCGGGTCAATTTTTATCGCATTGACGAAGACCTGGATGGCGTTCGGCATTATTTAGCCTGGAGTGCAACGGGTGCCGTCAATTTTCATTTGCCGGATCGGTTCGGTGTTCTCACATTCGTAAAGTAAAAACTGAAAACGCGTGCACTTATACCCGGTGCTTGCGTTTGGCGATCATCGGGAACTCTCCGATCCGCAGCTTCGCTCCGGCGTAGGGGACAAGCTCCAGTTCCACGACCGGCTGCCCTTCCGTATCCGGAACCAACGGCGGCGTGCCCGCGTTATTGCCCTCCATGCGCCAATTCCGCACCAACTGACCGGTGTCCTTCAGCTTAACCGGAGTCACCGCGGCATCGAACGGCTGGGCCGGCACCTCGTCCGAGAGCTGAACTTGGAAGCCGGTTCCTTCCAGCAGACCGAACTTCCAAGGCGTAGCCGGATAGATTTCCCAGTCGTGAAATTTGGCCCGGCGGGTCAGCAGCTGCCAGTTCTCACCGACCGGAAGCGCATAGACGAGCGGCCCGCGCTGAACGCTGACGGCGTTCAGATGCCGGGACTCCGTGCTCACCTCCATGGGCAAATCCAGCAGCACAGTGTCGCCGTCATTCCATTCCCGTTGAATGCGGACGTAACCGTTAACCGGCGTATCGGTCTCCTCTACCTTCCCGTTTATGGTGATGCTTGGAGAAGAACACCAACCGGGTACCCGTAAGGCAAGCGGGAACGTTTCGGCTCGATCCAGCGTCAACCCTAGCTTCACTTGTTCCCGGAACGGGTAATCCCCGCCGACATCCATACGCAGTTTGGCCCCGGTCCCCACTGTAGTCGTTACCGTACAAGGTGCATAAGAGACCGCGGCCAGCCCTCCTCGGCGATCGTTCATCCAGAGATGGGAGACGAGCTTCGGCCACCCTTGGTGCATGTTGGCGGTGCAGCATCCAAAATTCGGCTCCAAACCGAACAAGTTAGCCTCCGGACCGTTACTCCAATTTCGGGGAGCTACATTACAAACGATTTGGTTCACCTGCTGATCGTATTGATGAGAAGTCCAATCCGCAGAAATGGTGGCAGGCAGCGCATTAAAAGCCACCTTTTCCAAAATATCGCCGAATCGTCCGTCCCCGAGAATTCGAATCAATTGCTCCATTGTGAACATGTATTCCACGACAGCACATAACTCCACGCCTTGACTGGGGTGCGTACCCGACAGCCATTCGTCTCCGGAAAACATGCCGTGTGCCTGACCGTGATACGTCATAAGACTGTCGATTCCTCGATAAATCGCATTCTTCTCCGCCGGATCACCGGACATTTCGAAGCGAACACCAGGCGTTTTGAGTCCCATCGCCACATTGACCACGTGTGTCCGCCAATCCCACTCCTCCACTTTGCGCCAGAACGGAAATAGACCAAACACGGAAGTCCAGTCGGTCGTCTGCTCCGCGACCGTATTTGCGAGTGTCAGCAGGAACGGCTCTTCTGTCCGTTTGTACAGCCATAGGATGCTTAGCAACAAGTCCGCGCCCCGGGCTTCTGCCCAACCTCTTAGCGGCTGTTTGTCGATCGTGTCGTTCATGTGCCGGAAAAACCTCGTCAAAAAAGGAACAACCCGCACATCATTCGTAACTTCCTGATATTGTGTCAGCACTTTCAGCATGATCGTAAAATGCCACCAATCCTGCGTCTTGTCCACATCGTGGTTCACCGATTCGATTCGGACCGGACCGAAGGATCCATCCTCTCGTTGACTGGCCAGCGACCACTCTATCCAACGGTTCGCCTTGACGATCAAGCGTTCATCTTGGAGCAGGTAAGCAAGCGGCACTAGACCGTCCAGGTAATACGGCCCCCGTTCCCAGCTGTCTCCGCTTCCGCCCAGCCAGCCGTTATCCGGCCCAACGTCGGGCCAATGCTCCTCCAGATGACCGGTCAAACCTTCGGCTTGCAGCAGCAGCTGATGATGAAGCCAGCCTTGCGGGTGAATGCTCCCAAGCGGAAGCGTCTCGAATGCGGCAGGGTGCAATTTCATATCGGAAACTCCCCTTTATATGACTCCTGAATGGATGTTTTCTAGCTCAATATAGCATAGTAGTGGATTCGGAATTAATGAAATATCATGAATATTTCGAATGTAACTGGAACATTCCCCAATTTTAACCGTCTAAAGAAAAGACGCATGGAACAGATCCGGTAGATAGAGGAAGGAGAGCATTGAAAATGAGAGCTGTGTTTTTTAGTTTTATCGTTTCATGTCTTGCTCTTCTCCTTTTCATGACACCTGCATCGGCGGCAGCAAAGAAAGTGGAGGTCGCCATTCCCACGTTCGCTGTGCTAAAAGTTCACGATATTGATGTGTTGTATGACGATCATCAAACCTTAATGATTAAAGCTTATAATGATCGTCTTGATTCTAAAATGGCGGCTAAGACGGATGGATTTTATACGACAGACACCCATTTAATTGCACACAAAATCGCAGATTCCATCCCGGGCACTGGCTACGTGGGGCAAAACAAGCAAGTGTTCGTGCTTAACCCCGACAAGAATTCCATTACAAATGTAACGACGAAGAAAAGCCACCGTTGGTGGGACTATGAGCTAAGACCTGGTATATAAGGTTTTTTTGGAGAAAGCAACTGGGAAAAGTGCGGGCGAATCGATTCGGACGGTAAAATCACGGCAATAGGTTCTAAAGACACGTACGGAGGAAAGGTCGTCGGTGAAAACGGCACGATGACGCTCGAACTGCCTGATGAAAAGCGGGTGGACGCAGTAAATTGAAATTCAGAAAAGTAAGATAGGTTTTCACCTATGTTTGCCAAGTTGAGTATCTTATTGTTGATGCCACTTTAATGTTAAGGGGGAATCGGCGTGGGATACTTTGTTCGTGTAGAATCAGGCGTAAAATTATATGTGGAATATATAAACCCTGGGGGCAGCAAGACGATCGTATTTTTACATGGTTGGCCGTTAAGCCATAAACAATTTGAGTATCAGTTTGATGTTCTTCCCGCAATGGGATA
>JAQBPQ010000123.1 GCA_028287445.1 Cohnella sp. | reverse complement strand
GAGATACAACTCCTCAAATTATTCAGACAAATGAAGCCAAAGGATCATAAATGAACATGGTTTACCGGAAACTTCGATGTCCAAGATCGCGAAAAAAGCCGGCGTATCTGCTTCAACGATTTACGTTTACTTTGAAAACAAGGAGGATATGCTGAATAAATTGTATTTGAGTATCAAAAAGAAAATGAGTCTAAATGAAAACCGAAGCTACGGCTTTTGCTCCAAGCGTAAAAACAAGAGAGCTATCCCATGAGGAAATCTTATCGGTTATCCATGCTTTTGGCGAAACCACGAGAAGAGCGATCGAAGCTGGATTTGATGGCATCGAAATTCACGGGGCACATGGATTTTTGATTCAAAACTTCTGGTCCCCAATGACAAATCAACGTACCGACGATTGGGGGGGCACACTCGAAAACCGCTTGCGGTTCCCAACTGCAGTTATTGATGAGATCAAAAGTGTCATTAAGAAGCATGCACAAAAACCATTTATTTTAGGCTTCCGTATTTCCCCTGAAGAATCGAGAGAAGGGGGACTGCGGATGAAAGATACTTACGAATTAATCGAGCGCCTTGTTCAACAGGATGTCGATTATATTCACGCTTCGCTGGATGACGTGTCCTCCAAACCGATTGACAGCGAAGATGACAAAACAAGACTCGAATTGATTCTGGACAAAGTAAACGGCAGGGTACCGATCATGGCTGCAGGTTCTATTAGAAAACCGGACGATGCTCTTAAAGTTGTAGAGAAAGGGTTACCGCTTATTGCTATCGGGCAAGCTCTCGTAATGGACCCTGAGTGGGCCCAAAAGACTGAAAATTGTCGTGAAGCCGAGATTGATACGGAATTGAAAGTATCGAAACTCAGCCAGCTTGAACTGCCGGAAAAGCTTTGGAATGTAATTCAGGCAATGCCGGGCTGGTTTACGATCAGCAAAGAAGAAGAACAAGTGAAATAAAGGGAAATTTAAAAACTCAGTAATCGCACATACAAGCGTACAACATAGGAGGAAAGAAAAAGACAGACTAAAACCTGTTGGTGGTCAAGCTCGATGTGACCAGCCCTGCAGGCTGTCAAGGCTGCAGTTGAACAGCTCGGCCGCATATATCTTGCGTCAGTCAGTGAACATTTCTCATGCATTCCATCACATGTACGGCACCAAGCAAACTTTAATCATGCCGGACTGTATCTAGAAGTATGTCGTACAGAAAGGGTTGCTCCTGATGATGGCCGTATGGATTATTACTGCTGCTATAATTGCACTTACATTCTCCGTCTATCTGGTGCTCGTGCTCTATCCTGCTTTTGGTGGCAGAAGAACGAGCGATGAACGGGCTGAGATGCTGAAGTCATCCAACTATCGGGAAAGTAAATTCGTGAATCCGATCCCGACGAATTTGTCCATGAGCTTCTCAGACAATGTATCCGTTATGAAGGAAATGCTGGGCGGCTCTTCTAAGAAACCAACCCTTCCAATCGAAGTCTTGAAGTGGAAGCCGCAGGGCGAAGGTACCCGGCAACCGCGTGTCACTTGGTTCGGTCACTCGGCGCTGCTCTTGGAGCTTGACGGCAAGATAATTCTACTTGATCCAATGTTGGGCAAAGTACCCTCGCCGTTCCCGGCTGTCGGGGGCAAACGCTATAGTAGCAAGCTGCCAGTTCGGATTGAGGATTTGCCGCCTATTGATGCGATTATTCTGTCCCATGATCATTACGATCACCTTGACTACGGCTCCATCATGCGGCTGAAAAGCAAGGTGCGGCAATTCTTCGTGCCGCTTGGCGTGGCGAAGCATCTCATTCGCTGGGGCGTTGACCCGGCGGCCATCGAGGTATGCGATTGGTGGGAAGAGCGAACTTGGGAAGGGCTGAAGCTGGCTTGTACGCCCGCACGTCATTTCTCGGGTAGAGCGCTGAATGATCGCAACGCCACATTGTGGTGCTCTTGGGTGATCGAGAGTGCGGAAGCGCGTATCTTCTTTAGTGGAGACAGTGGCTACGGGCCGCATTTTGCCGAGATTGGTAAGAAATATGGACCTTTCGATATGACGCTAATGGAATGCGGTCAGTATGATCCACGCTGGGCGTCCATTCATATGATGCCGGAGGAAACGGTTCAAGCCAATCGTGATGTGCAGGGGAAGGTCATGATCCCGATTCATTGGGGGGCGTTCACCCTATCGGTGCACGATTGGCGTGATCCGGTCGAACGAGCGTCAGCAGCGGCACAGCAGCGAGGCGTGAAGATCGCGACACCGCGGATTGGCGAGTCTGTTATTATCGGGGCTGCGGAGTATCCTAAGGCCGCGTGGTGGCGGGAAGAGCAAGCATAAGTGCTCATCACGAACAAGCGATGTATCACAATACATCAACGCAATATTTTTTGTAAGGGAACGGATAAAAAATGTTACAAATGAAACAATTTAAGCAGCTATATAAGTTGAACCAATGAGGCTACATTCTGATACAAAGACGATCGATGATATTCATGGGATCTTTCATGATGTTATCCCGAAGGCTTCAACGTTCTTACGGATCTCTGCGGTCGAGTGATAGAACACATTATTAATAACATCTGACTTGAGCCATTTCCATAGTCCTTCTACAATATTGAACTCCGGACTGTATGGAGGAAGAAAAACAAGTTCAAGGTGTCGACATATGCGGTGTTGTCAGTGAAGTATTGTATTAAAACCGGCTGCAATAACCAACGTACCGAATCCAAAAATATCGGACACGATTCTATGAAATCCGAACTATTCTTTCCTTTCCCGATTAGTTAATATTATATAATTAAGTTGAATGCGGCCTGACCTCCATTGTCAGGCCGTTTATTATATCAAAGGCGGGCGTTGGACTCATGAGATGGACATCAAGGCTGTTAGCCCTGTTGAGCTTCCGTAAAGTCAGAAGTCGATTCATGGCCGCCATGATCCTGTTGTCCGTGCCTCCTCTGTTCCTCCTCGGTTATATTTCCTTCAACATCGCCAAAGATACCCTAACGCTTAACAATACGCAGGCGAATATCGATCACTTGGAAACGTCCAGTGAAGTTACCGATTTGATGTTCCGCAACATCTTGAACCTGAACCGCTCTATCGTCTTGAACAATGAGATTCGCAACGACCTGCGAAACATCGAGGTCAATTCGAGCATGCAGCAGAACGAGATGAATATAACGACCGTCAATCGGCTGCAGAAGGTAATCAATATCAACTCCTACGATACTCGTTACGTCAATTCGCTCTGCGTGCTCGATCTCTATTATCAAACCTACTGTATGGGAAGATCCGACGACGCGGGTGTCTATGAGACGCCAACAAAGAAGCAAGACATTGAAGGAACGGATTGGTACAAAGAAGCCATCGACGCCAAAGGCAGAGTGGTATTCTTCAACTATAACGTGCTCGATGACAGGTCCGATGTCTTCTCGACGGTCAAGCTATTCCGCGACTCCGAGGATCCGAACGGCAGCCCGATCGGCCTAGTAATCGTGAATATATCGAAGTCCATGTTCAACCGGGTCTTCAGTGGAATCCATAATAACGGCATTTTCTTGGCGGTGGATTCCTCGCAAAATACGCTTAAGGTGATCTATCCAGAGGTGCAGTCCATCGTCTTACCGGACGCGGCGGGCAACTTATCCGATACGGTGAACATGCTGCGCGATCAAGGTTACTTGGTTAGCGAGTATCGTAACCAGACGACGGGGTGGACGTTAATGCATCTCATTCAGAAGAAGGAGCTGCTGAAGCAGTCTAATCGGATCGGCACGGCGACAACCTTGATCGCATCATCGATTGCGCTGGTGGCGTTGCTGCTATCGGTCATAATCTCGGGCACGATCACGAAGCCGCTCATTCAGATTAAGAAAATGATGGTCGATTGGAACAAAGGAGTGAGGGAATTCGACGGCAAATTCCCGAAGGACGAGGTGGGTACGATCGGCGAGACGTTCAAGCGAATCTCGTCGGAGAACGAAGAGCTGGCCGAGAGGCTCTTCCATTCGGAGTTGAAGGAGAGGGAAGCCGAGCTGCGTGCGCTCCAAGCGCAAATCAAGCCCCATTTTCTATATAACACGTTGGATTCGATCTATTGGATGGCCCGATTACAGAAGAATCAGGAGGCTGCGCAGATGGCACTCTCCTTATCTGAGAGCTTCAAACTCAGCCTGAATAAAGGCAAAGAGACGATTCCCGTCTATAAGGAGCTTCAGCACATCGAGCATTACATGACGATCCAGAATATTCGGTACAACAATCGCTTCACCTATCACGTGGACATAGACGAATCGATCATGGGTACCGAGATTCTGAAGCTGATCGTTCAACCTCTCGTAGAGAATGCGATCTATCATGGGCTCGAGCCAAAGCTTGGAGATGGGAAGATCGAGGTATCGGGGAGAAAAGATGGAGAGTATCTCGTGTTCGTCGTCGAGGACGATGGGGTAGGAATCGAAGATATGTCGGTTACTCACCAAGGTTACGGACTTACCAATGTGAAGGAACGAATAGAGCTCTACTACGGGGCGACCAGCTTCTTCCGAATTACGAGCGAAGCTGGCGTAGGCACCAAGGTTGAAGTGAGATTCAAACCCTATCGCGAGGAGGCGTAAGCTGTGCTTAAAGCCGTCGTATTTGACGATGAATATATCGTGATCGAAGCACTGCGGACGCTCATTGATTGGACGGGCTTAGGGGTTGAGCTGGTGGGGACGGCGGGTGACGGCATCACCGCCCTAGAGGTTTTCAGACAAGAGAGACCTGACATTGTACTGACCGATATCCGGATGCCGGGGATGGATGGCCTACAGCTTATTCAGGAAATTATGCGCGAAGCTGAGGATACCTGCTGCATCGTATTCAGCGGCTTCAACGAATTCGAATACGTGAAGCAGGCGATCCAGCTTGGCGTTATTGATTATCTAGAGAAGCCTATTACGGATGTGAGCGTGGAGCGGTCCTTGCACAAGGCGGTGGGTAGAATCCTTAGTCAGCGCGAGACGATGGAGATCCGCAGGAAGTGGGAGGAGAGTCAGCGGGAGTTGCTGGCGAAAGCGCTCTTGGATGGTCAAGCGTTAAAAATTTTCGGTCAAATGCCGAAGAGTTCCGCGGTCGAGCGGGCTCGTACTTATATCGTGCAGCACGTGAACCGGGACTTGTCTCTCCAGGAGGTGGCCGATCACGTGGGCATGAATGCCGCTTACTTGAGCGTACTGTTCAAGGAAGAGACGGGCGAAACTTACATCAAATTCTTGACCCGTTACCGAATGGAGCTGGCCAAGATGCTGCTTCGCAAGGGCTTGAAGGTGAATGAAGTGAGCGAGCGGGTCGGCTATCATACGTACCGGCATTTCTCGGAAGTATTCAAGAAGCACACGGGTACGACCCCTGGACAATTTCGGGATCCGACCTAAAAAAATCGGACGTCTAACAATGAAATGACTCACTGATCGTTGCCCAGAGCGGGACTTATAATGAGGGTGTGGGACCCGGGCCCAGTTTCAATCTATTACTTGTTGATCGATAATCATTCAGGGGGAAACTGTACATGGGAAATCCGAGATTTGGAAAATCGAGAAAGTATGTCTCTGTCCTATCTTGCGTATTGTTGTTTGCTGGCTTGCTAGCCGGCTGTGGAGGTTCTAACAAGAACGACAGTGCTTCGCCTTCCGCGAGTGCATCTCCATCTGTCAGCGCATCACCGTCCGAGAGCGCGTCACCATCGGCGACCGAATCCAGCAAGCCGCAGGACAAGGTCACGCTGTCTGTGCTCACCGATAATTCACAAGATGCGGTTAACGTAGCCAAAGCTTTGATGGATGCATTCCATGCGAAGAACCCGAACATCACGTTGGAGATGGAGACTCGCCCGTCCGGCAGCGAAGGAGACAACTTCGTGAAGACGCGCCTATCGACCGGCGATATGAACGACGTCTTCTTCTACAACTCCGGCTCGCTTATGCAAGCGCTTAATCCGGAGCAGAATATCCTGGATGTATCGAATGAACCTTGGCAGGCCGACGTAATCGATTCCTTCAAGCAGACCGTTACCATGAACGGCAAACTATATGGCGCACCGACTAACGCAACGATGGGCGGCGGCTGGTTCTACAACAAGAAGATTTATGCCAACCTTGGGCTAACCGTACCGACGACTTGGGCCGATTTGACGGCTAACAACAAGAAGATCAAGGACGCAGGCATTACCCCCATTATCGGAACGTATAAGGATTCGTGGACTTCGCAGTTGATCATGCTAGCCGACTACTACAACGTTCAAGCCGAAGATCCGACCTTCGCGGCCGATTATACGGCGAATAAGGCGAAGTATGCGACAACGCCCGCCGCATTAAGAAGCTTCCAGAAGCTTCAAGACACGGTAGGCTACATGAACAAGGATTACCTGGCTGCAAACTTGGATTCGGGTATCAAGATGCTGGCCGAAGGCAAGGGAGCGCACTATCCCATGCTCACCTTCATCATTCCTACCATCCTTCAGAACAATCCCGAAAGCATCAACGATATCGGATTCTTCGCTCAGCCTGGCGATAACACGGATAAGAACGGACTCACGGTATGGATGCCCTCCGCAGCTTATATTTACAAGAACTCACAGCATGTTGATGAGGCTAAGAAATTCTTGGCTTTCATAGCCTCGCCTGAGGGGATGGCAGCGGTCGGCAAGGTGTCCCAACCAACCGGACCTTACGTCATAAAAGGTGCCGTGATTCCCGACAATGTCCCGCAAGTCGTCAAAGACATGCTTCCATACTTCGATTCCGGCAAGACGGCTCCGGCACTCGAATTCGTCTCTCCGGTGAAGGGGCCTAACCTCCCTCAGATTACGGTCGAAGTCGGCTCAGGCCATCGAAAGGCTGTAGACGCGGCGGCCATGTATGACAAGGACGTAGAGAAGCAAGCGCAACAACTTGGACTCGCCGGCTGGTAAATCCCATAACGTCAAAAGGACATCACTGTCCTTTTGACGTTTATATTGTCCTAGGCGAAACAGTACCGCAAGGGGGATCGCAATGAACAAGGTTTGGAAACGAACCTACACCTATTACTTCCTGCTGCCTGCGGCGATCATCTACCTGATTATTTTTATATTGCCGACGTTCATGTCCTTCTTCTTCGGCATGACCCGATGGACGCTGCAGGATTGGACCTATATCGGACTCGAGAACTTCAAGACGTTCTTCCAGGAGTCGTCGCTCAATATCGGCTTCAAGAACACGTTCATTTACGCGGTCGTTACCTGCGGCCTCAAGGTCGTATTCGGGCTGCTTCTGGGCGTCTTCCTCACTTCGAAAATAAGGACCAAAAACTATCTCAGATCCGTCGTGTTTTTCCCCACATTAGTGAGCACGATCGCCGTCGGCATTGCCTTCAGCACGCTTATGCACCCGACGGAGGGTTTAATCAACACGACGCTTGCTTCCCTGGGCATTTCCGGTCCGGATTGGCTTGGGGATACAAGGATTGCGTTGCTGTCGGTTGCCTTCGTGGACGTATGGAAAGGCGTCGGTTTCGCCACGGTCATCTATATCGCGGGCATCATGTCCATTCCCGAGGAATATTACGAGGCTTTGCAGATCGATGGAGGCAATTCGTGGCACAAGTTCTGGAACATTATCCTTCCGCTAAGCCGGCCGGCAACGAATGCGGTGATCATTCTGGCGTTCATAGGCGGCTTGCGCAGCTTCGACATTCTATGGCCGATGACCCGGGGGGGACCCGGCTTTGCGACGGATGTCATCGCCTCCATCATCTATAAGCAATATCAAGCCGGCTTCTATGGATTGGCCACGGCGGGTAACGTCATCTTGTTCCTTTTCGTGTCCGTGCTCGCCTTCCCGCTGTCGCTCTACCTGAACCGAAGAGAGGTGGACCTATGATTCGCAGTATCCGCCGTTTCAGCGTAGAAGTTGCAGCGGTTTTGGCTTCGGTCCTCATTTTCTGGATTCCTCTCTATTTCGTGTTCGTGAATGCCATGAAAGACAAGAGAGGCGCTTCCTTGCAGAGCATGGCGTGGCCAGCTTCTAACCATTTGTGGAGCAACATCAGGGAAGTTATTCAAGCGCGCAACCACATGCTGATTCACGCCTTCGTCAACAGCGCGATGCTGACTCTCTTTTCTATCGCTTTGCTGCTTCTCGTGTGCGCGATGGCCGGCTTCGTCATGCAAAGACGCTCCGACCGGGTGACGCCGTGGATCAGCTTTTTCGTTCTGGCGGGTTTGATCATTCCCCCTGCTATCGTCCCTACGATCTGGGTGCTGAAAAATCTGCACCTATTCAAAACGATGCTCGGACTCATCATGGTAGAGGTAGCCCTCGCGTTCCCGTTTGGCGTGCTGCTTTACCGAGGTTTCATGGGAGCGATTCCACGGGAGATCGATGAAGCGTCCGTTGTTGACGGGTGCGGCGGATTTAGGCTGTTTTTCCAGATTATTTTCCCGCTGCTGAAGCCAGTGAATGCAACGATCATCGTTACTTCATCGGTGGCAATCTTCAACGATTTCACCAATCCCCTCTACTTCTTCCCGGGCTCCAAGAATGCGACGGTGCAGCTCACTCTTTACAACTTCATGAGTCAATTCGTGTCGCAATACAACTTACTCTATACGAACATTCTGCTCATCACCCTCCCTCCTCTCGTGCTGTTCATTTTCTTCAACAAGAAGATTGTGGCGGGGATAACGGCGGGAGCCGTAAAAGGGTGAGCATTCGGGCCCACGATTAGTATAAACAAACGAAAGATAGGGATTCTGCACGATGGACCGCATCCGGGCGCTTTGCTCGATGCGGTTATTTTGTGCCGCAAGGAAACCGATGGTGATCATTGCTCAGCCTATTTTTGTCTCATTTATAACCATTACGCACAGCGTACATGTGGTGTGAGTGATGCTTATAACTGAGAACATGCTCGACAAAAACTGAGACTTTTTATATTGTTTATATGAGACTGCTGTGTAATGTTACTTTTTGAGGAGGATTCTTCGTTCATGAGAGTTGTAGTTGCTGGTGGAGACGGATTTTGCGGTTGGCCAACCGCTCTATATTTATCGAAAAAGGGCCATGAAGTCACGATCGTCGATAACCTGATTCGCCGGAAGTGGGATGATGAACTTCATTCGAATTCGTTGACGCCGATCGCCTCACTCGAGGAAAGAATTGCCCGTTGGAAAGAACTGACTGGGCGCGAGATTCGATTGTATATCGGGGATTTGAACCACTACGACTTCCTGAGAACGGTACTGATGCAAACCCGACCTGAGGCTTTTGTACATTTTGCTGAGCAGCGTTCCGCGCCTTATTCGATGATCGACCGGGAACATGCCGTGTTCACCCAAGTTAACAACGTGGTCGGCACATTAAACGTCATTTACGGGATTAGAGAAATCGTTCCCGACTGTCATTTAATCAAGCTGGGGACGATGGGGGAATACGGAACCCCCAATATCGACATCGAAGAGGGCTATATCCAGATCGTCCACAATGGCCGGGAAGACGTGCTCCCTTATCCGAAGCAGCCTGGTTCCATGTACCACCTGTCCAAGGTACACGACAGCCATAACCTGATGTTCGCCTGTCGAATATGGGGGTTGCGCGTAACCGATTTGAATCAAGGCGTCGTCTATGGTTTGCATACCGATGAAACGCAAATGGATCCTTTGCTGGTCAACCGCTTTGACTATGACGGCGTATTCGGCACCGCGCTAAACCGTTTCCTCGTACAAGCCGCGATCGGCCATGATTTGACTGTTTACGGGGAAGGCGGCCAAACCCGTGGTTTCCTGAACATTCGGGATACGATCCGCTGTATTGAGATTACGGCCGAGAATCCCGCCGACATCGGTGAATTTCGTGTGTTTAACCAGTTTACGGAGGAGTTTTCCGTGATGGATCTCGCCGAGAAAGTGCGCAAGGTAGCGCAGCAAGAAGGCAAGAATGCCCAAATCGCCCATTTGAACAACCCCCGCGTCGAGAAAGAACAGCACTACTATTTTGCCAAAAATACGAAACTGAAGGATTTGGGCTTGGAGCCTCATTTGTTGTCGGATGAAGTGCTGCGTGACATTTTACATACCGCGGTGAAGCACAAAGACCGGGTCCTGACCCAGAATGTTCTGCCTAAAGTAACTTGGAAGTAAAATAAGGAGCCTTCTGGAATGAAGATTGCCATCATCACCGAAACTTTTTTGCCCTCAACCGATGGTATCGTAACCCGGCTGTGCGCGACGATTCGTTGGTTGCAGGAGAGAGGTCATGATATTACCGTTATCGCACCGGATTTAGGTGTATACGATTATAATGGCACGAAGATTGAAGGAATACGCGCACGCCCCTTCTTCCTGTATCCCAGCAAGGAGTTCGCGATGCCCAGCCGTCGAGTCGGCGCCTTACTGCGCAGGCTTCAGCCCGATTTGGTTCATGTCGTCAACCCGGCGATACTGGGTGTGGCGGGTATTTATTACGGCCGAAGTCTGAGATTGCCTATGGTCGCGTCTTATCATACGCATATTCCAAAATACGCAGACTACTATCGACTGCCGTTCTTAAAGCCGATCCTGTGGTGGTGGCTCCGGCTGCTGCACAATCGGGCGGACTTAAATTTGTGCACCTCTGAGTCGGTGAAGAGCGAGCTGATCAGCCAAAGATTCCACAACGTGCATCTTTGGAAGCGCGGCGTCGACACGGACCGATTCGGGCCGCAGCATCGAGACGAGGATATGCGCAAGCTCATTACCGGCGGGCGGCCCGACAAAACCGTTATGCTCTATGTAGGACGGCTCGCTGCCGAGAAAGGCATCGAGCAGATTCGGGAGGTGCTGGCCAGCTCTCCCGATACTTGCCTTGCGCTCGTTGGCGACGGTCCGCATCGAGCGTTTTTGGAAAATTATTTTCAGGGAACGAACACCATTTTTACCGGCTATATGCATGGTGAGCAGTTGGCGAAAGCTTATGCTTCCTCCGACCTGTTCATTTTCCCGTCAACGACTGAGACACTCGGTCTCGTGATTCTGGAAGCGATGGCATCCGGGCTGCCTATCGTTGCCGGACGGAGTGGTCCCACTTGCGAACAGATTGAGGATGGAGTGACAGGCGTGCTGTTCGATGCGGATCGGCCGGGAGGATTGAAGGAGGCGGTAAGTAAATTATCGGATGACGGCTTGCGTGGACTGATTTCACGCAACGCTTATGAACTGGCAGGACGAGTGAGCTGGAACGAGCCTTCCGGGCAACTGCTCGACTACTATAAGCTTGTTCTTCAAGAAAAGAAGAGAAAATCATGAGCCTTGGCCGATTTAAGACAGGCATTCTTCAGTTCGCGCATTTTAGCCTTATCGGCGCTGTAAATGCCGTTCTTGATTTAACGGTATTAAACGTGTTGCTCCTGTTGTGGCGGCACGCGAACACTTGGGAATTGATTCTTATCAACTCGCTGGCATATGCGGTCGCCGTCTTGAACAGCTACATCTGGAACACGAGGCTCACTTTCCGGAGGGAATCGGTATTCAGTCGGCGGGAGAAGACGCTCTTCACCGTCCAGGCTGTCGTGAGCTTGTTCATCAGCAACGGCGTCTTCGTACTGTTCACTTATTGGCTCGGATTCTCTTCCTTCCCCATGTGGCTTGTTCACAATGGCGCCAAAGGAATTTCAATGGCGCTCTCCTCCATCTGCAGCTTTTTTCTAATGAAAGCTTTCGTGTTTAAACGAATCAATGCCGGACGGTGATCGTTGTGTTGTAAGATGATTTGTCACAAATGGTATCCCCGTACGGACTATTTCCCCTTCATCTTTTTGTGCATCTTCCTGTAATTTGCAGGGGTTACGCCATATATTTTGTTAAAAAGGTCGTGTTCTCTTGCGGCGCCCGGCTTGTCAGCGATACGATCCGAATGTATTATGGTGCTGCGGACGAAGTCATGGCGCTCGCCGATATTCCGCTGCAGGACATTTTCGACACCATGGTTTACGAACAAGACCGGCTGCTGAAAACCTAATAACGAAACGGAGGATCCCCGCATGACGCTTATCGAAAACAACGCCATCGTCTTATTTCAAGGAGACAGCATTACGGACGCGCTTCGCAACCGGGACAATCCGGCCGATCTCGGCTGCGGATACGTCAATCTCGCCGCCTCTCTCTTCGGGTGCCGGTATCCGGAGAAACAGGTCACGTTCCTCAACCGGGGGGTCTCGGGAGACCGGACGGACCACCTGGAGAACAGATGGGAAGAGGATTGCCTGAACCTGAAGCCGACTTGGGTATCGATCTATGTCGGCATTAACGACACGTGGCGCAGGTATGACACGAACGACCCGGTTACCAGAGAAGATTTTGAGAACCGGTACCGCAAGCTGATTCGTACGACCAAGGATAAGCTGAACGCGAACCTCATCCTGATCGAGCCGTTCGTCCTTCCCGTGAACGACGGGCAGAAGCAATGGCGGGAAGATCTGGATCCGAAAATCCAGGCGGTCCGCGAGCTGGCGGGGGAATTCCGGACGCTCTACGTGCCGCTCGACGGTTTGTTCGCGCAAGCCGCGGCACGGACGGGTCCCGAATACTGGGCTCCGGACGGCGTCCATCCCTCTCCGGCAGGCAGCGCCTTGATCGCGGAGGCGTGGCTTAGGGCCGTAAAGGCCTGATTGTCAGAATCGTACATGAAACAGACCCCGGCCGATAAACGGTCGGGGTCTGTTTGTGTTGATAGGCGTGTATACCAGTATACGTTGCCATTCGTTCTTTTTTGGAAAAGCGATGTTTTTAGGAGGTTCAAGATTCGCGCTTTCAGTAATCATTGCAATCGGGCTTGGCCGCCGAGACACCCGCGACTTGCTGATTTGTGTTGCTATTCTTTGGAATTCAAGAGGTATCGCTTGGGCAACTCTCGAGGAGCTGTGAGGTAGTCAACGTAACTATATCACCTACAAAGAAGTTGCTGTATGCTTGTATATAGAAATGAACTATTATAAACTTAAATAAACATATATGAACTAAATTGGAGGTGTTCATGTGGAACTATATCATGCTTCTCATCCTGCGGAAGTGAAGAACTACGACACGGAAAGACTTCGCAAGGAATTTCTGGTTGCCTCGCTTTTAGAGCCGGGAAAGCTGAAGCTGGCTTATTCGCATGTCGACCGTTTCATCATCGGAGGCGCTGTGCCGGGCGAATCACCGGTGAAGCTGGAGGCGAGCAAGGTCGATACGGGCACCGATTTTTTTCTGGAGCGCCGCGAGATCGGCATCATCAATGTCGGCGGTGCAGGGCAAATCACGGTCGATGGTGAAACGTATGAGATGGCGAACAAGGACTGCCTCTATATCGGACTCGGTGCGAGAGAGGTAGCGTTCCAGAATGCGTCGGACGGCGGCGAGGCGGCACGGTTCTACTTCAACTCGGTGCCGGCCCATCAGGCCTATCCCACCGTTAAAGCGGCAATCGGGGAAGCCTCCCCGAACCATCTCGGCAGCATTACGAATTCCAATGAACGCACGATCTACCGATATATCCATACAGGCGGCATCAGGAGCTGCCAGCTTGTCATGGGTATGACGCTGCTGAAGCCGGGCAACATGTGGAACACAATGCCGTGCCATACGCATAACCGCCGCTCGGAGGTTTACTTTTATTTCGATATGCCCGGGGACGGAGCCGTCTTTCATATCATGGGCGAGCCCGGCGAAACCCGGCACCTCGTGATCCGCAATGAGGAAGGCGTCGTATCCCCGAGCTGGTCGATTCACAGCGGGGTAGGGACGAGCAATTATACGTTTATCTGGGGCATGGCGGGAGAGAATCAAATCTTTGAAGATATGGACGCCGTGGCGATGAAGGATCTGCGCTGAACATGAATCCGCTGCGAAGATATGAATTGATCATGGGAGTCCTTCTCGAGACCAAAGAGGTGACGGTAGCCGAGCTCAGCGAGCGGCTCGGCGTCACGGGGAAAACAATCCGGGAGGATTTGGGCAAGCTCGAGGAACGGGGGCTGCTGCGGCGCATCCACGGCGGAGCCGTTCTGTTGCATGGGGATCAGTTCGGCATCCTGTCCGTCCGTGAGCCTCACACCCGCAATACGGCCGGGAAACAGGAGATTGCGGCTGCCGCTCTCAAGTTGATCACCGAATACGACATTGTAGCACTGGACGGCGGGAGTACGACATTGGAGATTGCGCGTGCTTTGCCGAACCGGCACTGTACCATCGTTACGAACGACCTGTATATCATCAGCGAGCTGGTCAGAAAGGATCAGGTACGGCTGGTGGTGCCGGGTGGATACCGTGTTAGAAACGTGCTTGCCGGCGAAGAAGCGGCAGAGCAGATCCGTCGGCTGAACATTGGCGTTGCGTTTCTTTCTGCCACGGCGATCCATCACGAGACCGGATTGTCGGTATATACGAGTGAGGTGATCGCCGTGAAGCGTGCCATGATCGAAGTGGCAAGGAAGGTTTCTGCCGTCGCCGATCATTCGAAATTCGGAAGGACGGCGCTGCGCACCTTTGCCGCTCTGTCGGAACTGGACGGTATCGTGACGGATACGGGACTGCCTGACGCCGCGGCAGACGCGGTCCGCCGGGCCGGGACTGTCATTTATACGGTCGAATAAGGAGAATGTGGCATGCCATTTTTTGATTTGTCCGGCAAGACGGCGGTCGTTACCGGCGTGTCGGGTGGTCTTGGCCGAGGCATCGCGGTCGGGCTGGCCGAGGCGGGCGCTGATCTCGTTTGTATTTCACAATCCGAGGGTGGAAACGCCACGGCACGAACCATTGAAGAGATTGGCCGCCGGGCGGTGTTCATCCAGGCTGATCTCAGCGTTGAGACCGCTCTTCCGGACATTGCCGGGCGCGCGATCGAAGTTTTCGGCCGGGTTGATATCCTCGTGAACAATGCCGGCATCATCCGCCGCAGGCCTGCAGCCGATCATGCCGCGGAGGATTGGCATGACGTCATCGCCCTGAATATGAATTCGGTATTCTTTTTGTCTCAGCTCATCGGGCGACATATGCTGCAACGGGGCAGCGGCAAAATCATTAACATCGCTTCCATGCTGTCCTTCCAGGGGGGCATCAATGTCCCCGGTTATACAGCCAGCAAACATGCGGTCGCCGGTATTACGAAAGCGTTGGCCAACGAGTGGGCCGGACGCGGCGTTCAGGTGAACGCCATCGCACCCGGTTATATGGCAACGGACAATACCGCGGCTTTGCGTGCGGATGAAGCCCGTTCACGCAGCATTGTCGAGCGGATTCCGGCCGGCCGCTGGGGAACGCCGGAGGATTTGAAGGGACCGGCCATATTCCTCGCCTCTTCAGCATCCGACTATATCAGCGGGCATGTGCTGTGTGTGGACGGCGGTTGGATGACCAGGTAACTGAACGCATGCGCGACTATGATCATCTTCCTTCGTGCATTAGAAATATGCTTTGGCTCTGATTG
>JAQBPQ010000069.1 GCA_028287445.1 Cohnella sp. | reverse complement strand
GATCAGTACTACAACATGAAAGAGAAAATCGAGCCCGTCAAAGAAGTGGTAGATATCGCCCATCAGGCCATGGAAAATCTCGGTATCAAGCCGATCGTTAAATCAATACGAGGCGGCACGGACGGCTCTCAATTGTCATACATGGGCCTGCTTACGCCGAATATTTTTGCCGGCGGCGAGAACTGGCACGGCCGGTTCGAATATGTGTCCGTCGATACGATGATCAGGGCGGTTCACGTCATCGTGGAGATTCTCAAGCTTTACGAGGCACAAGCTTAAGAGATAACAATTTCAATAGAGCCAACCCGGATTTCAATCTCGGCCGCTTCAGATTCGCACCGACATACCGATAATCCGTCAATGTTACTCCCGCATCCCGCAAGGCGTAAGCGAAATCTCTGTCCTGCATCAAACGGTATTCCCATACCCGCTTCTCCCAGGAAGGGATCAACCTTTGCATCTGCTCATCCTCGACTCCCGGGTGAATGTAGGTCTCGCACACGCCTTCCGGCAATTCATACAGCTTGTCGATCAGCGATTGTTTGAAACTGGCGTAAGTCTCCCCCTCCTCGACATGATAGGGATGGGAGATCAAATAGTCGGGCATGGCGACTCCGAGCACATCCGCGAGGGTGACGACTTTCGCCAGGATCTCCTTTGCGTTCGGGATAGAGGCCAGAAATGTGTCTTTCTCATAGATATGTCGGAAAATGCGAAAAGGCAGCCCTCTCTTGGAGCACTGCCATAGTACGGTCGGAAGGTAACTGCGCCCCGTGGCGATGCCGTAGAGACTTCCCATATGATTGTCGACATGTGTAATGGCAATTCCGGCTTTACTCACCGCTTTGAACTGGGCGATCATTTCGGCTCGTACCGCCCCCGGATCGGCATTTTTCTCAAATTCCTCTACCGTCATATGCATACAGCCGCTGTCGTCGTGCAGAGACGTATGTCCGGTCAGACTGCTCCACCGAAAACCGGCGAATTCGCTCGTAAATGTGAGGTGTAAGCCGATGTTGGGATATCCGGATTTCCGCACCCAGGAAGCCGCTTCCTCGAAAGCCGGGGCAGGCGGCATGATGGTAGCGGAAGACACCTTTTTTTGTTCCAACAGGTGCATGATGGCTGTGTTGGCCGCCTTGCTCTGGCCGAAGTCATCGCAGTTGATGATCAAGTATTTGGTCATGGGCTCTCCTTACAAACCGATATGGTGTTCCGGGGCCTCGCGCAGCTTAAAGGAAGAGCTTTTAAGGCCTAGAGAGATGAGGAATGAAACGACCAGCAGGCACAGAGGCACGATACTGATTAAGTACCTAAAAGCCGCTTCCGGGTTCGGTCCCGGATTGTCTCCGCTTACATATTGGAATGCCATGCCGACGATCCAAAAAGCGACAGCGGATATCAGTCCGCTGGAACGCGTGATAAACCCGGCAACCGCCGTGTAGATCCCTTCCCGTCTGCGCCCCGTTTTCTCCGCGTCCCGGTCGATGATCTGTCCACTCAGCACAGCTGGGGTGACGAGAAAGCCGGACAAGCCGAAACCGGCACAAACGCCCGCGATAATGCCGCTTTGCAAATCTTGCGCGAACCAGAGAGGAATGACGGCAACGGCATAGATGGCCAAAGCAAGGCGCCAACCTCTCACACTCCCAAGCTTCTGCACGATCCAATACCAAAACGCAACCAGAGGAATGACCGATAGAAAAACCGAAGCCATAAGGATCGCCACTTGTGATTCCGGAATATGGAGCACGTATTTGGCGTAAAACGGGATCATCGAACCGAGCAAGCCGTTCACGGTCTGGGCGAACGAGTTGGCCAAGTTGAAAATCCAAAAGTCTTTGTTTTTCAGCGTTTCCCGGAACGCATCCATCAGCTTAAGAGGAGCTTCTCTCGCTTCCTCTTTTTCTCTGACGAAAATCATGCACAGCCACATGAAAACGACAAAAGCCAGCGCATAAATGACGGCCATGTTTCCGAAACCGTATGCGGCGAAAATAATCGGAGTCACCGCTGAACCGATCAGCAGCGCAATGATTTGGAAAACCTGTTGGATAGCGGACGCTTTGGCTCGAAGCCGATCCCCTCTGAACAACTCGGGAAACAAGGCGCCGTAATTCACCCAAAGGACGGTTGAGACGGTTTCATAGAGGATCAGCGCAGCCAGAAACCATGCGAACAGCGTCATGCCATGCAGGCCTTTGGGCACGGCGAATATCATGATAAACGTGAGGACAAACAAAGGCATTGCCGAATAGATCCATGGTTTGCGCCTGCCCCAGCGGGTCCTCGTGTTATCGGACAAGTAGCCGAAGATCGGCTGATCCGCCGCATCCCAGATCAAGTAGATGGTTCGGGCAAGTGTGGCGAGACCCACCGTTAGGCCAAGCTTTTCTACATAGAAGTAACTGTAAAATGAGGTGAACGCCTGTACAGGGATCATCATCGCGAGCATGCCCAGCGCATAAGACATAGGGGAGTTCAGAAGCTTGGTTTTCATCTGATCTCTTCTCCTTAACCCATAATTTGACCCAACGCGACCAGCTTGTTCATCGTTTGCCAGTTGCGGGTTGTCGCCGGAAGCCTCCCTACCTATTTCATTATAATGGAAACGGCATTGGAAGTAAGGAGGAAAAAACAGAAAAATTGTCGAACACTTTCTCTATGACATTATGATGGGGGGCTTAACCGATGATCGACCGCAAAAACCAGTTCATTTTCAAAATTTCGTTAGGCACCGTATTGCTTTCTTTGTTGTCCCATCTGTTACACCGGCAATGGAATATTTATGATCAGCAAATGGGTCATTCCGCGGGTTTAACCGGATCGCAATACTCATCTCAATACGGGTTAACGCTCAATATTCTATTGGCGATTCCGATCGTATTGCTAGCCGCAAGTTACATCTTGTTCCGCACCAAAGAGGCTCACCCGTGGGTTGCCTATTTGAACACCCTGGTGTTGACTTTTTCCAGCATCTCCCTCATCGCGGGGGGTGGCGGCCAAGCCCAGCTTCACTTCTCGATTTTCATGGTGGTGGCCATGCTTGCCTATTACGAAAGAATCGCACTTGTGCTGGTGATGACGGTCGTTTTCGCGGTTCAGCAGCTGGCCGGTTATTGGATCAGTCCGGAAATCGTATTCGGATCGCATGACTATCCTTTCCAAATGGTGTGCATTCACGTTTTGTTTCTCCTATTAACCGCGGGAGCGACGATGCTTTCGATTCATTCTGCGGGCAAAATCCGAAAACAAATGGAAGCCGCAAAACAGGAAGAAAAAGACAAACTCTTAGGCGACATCGTAAACAGACTATCGGCAGCTTCGAGCCAGATCGTCCAAACAGCCGGCGAATTATCGGCGAATGCGGCGCGTACAACGGAAACCAGCAACCAAATCGTGGAGTCCATGCAGCAAATCGCAACAGGAACCGAGACGCAGGTTCATGGTTCGGAAGAAAATGTGCGTGCCATGGATGAGATCTCTTCCGGCGTAAACCGGATCGCCGCATTCTCGTCGGAAGTATCCGATACAGCGAAGCAATCCGCCGAACAAGCCACGGAAGGCAATGGTTCCGTACAACAAATTGCCGATCAAATCGGGCTCATCCATTCGTCCGTCACCCAAACGGACGAGGCCGTCAAATCTCTATACGAACGTTCACAGGAAATAAGTGAAATGGTCAACACGATTACGAGTGTTGCGGGGCAGACCGATTTGCTCGCACTCAACGCAGCGATCGAGGCATCGAGAGCGGGCGAGCAAGGACGAGGATTTGCCGTTGTGGCCTCGGAAGTGCGGAAGCTGGCCGAACAATCCAGAGGGATGGCAGAGCAGATCGCGGAGTTGGTCGAGAAGATGCAGGGAGATTCGCTTGACTCGGTGAAATCGATGCACCACGTGAAAGAGGAAGTTCAGGCAGGGCTGACGATGATAGCTTCGGCCAGGAACTCGTTTGAACAGCTCACGAAATTATCGCAACAAGTAGCGGATCACGTTCAAGACATATCGGCCACGGCCGAACAAATATCCGCCGGTTCCGAGCAGGTAACGGCCACCATTCACCATCTGTCCGGCGTCGCCAGCGACAATGCCGTCAAATCGCGCAGCGTGTCGGCGCAATCTCACGAGCAGTTGTCCTTAATTGATAATATTCATCATGCGGCTACTTTATTGCACAGCTCTTCCCAGGAATTAGAGCTGATCATGGAGAAAATCAAGGAAGACGAGTGACGCAAGCAGCTTACAATAACCCCGTTTTCTTTAACCAAGTCTCGGCGACTTCCCTTGCTTGCCGGCCTTCCAGATCCACTTGGCCGTTGAGGACGGACATCGTTTTGTCGTCGATTTTGCCGGCCAGCAGATTCAGAACATCGGCCAGTTCGGGATGAGCTTTTAACGTGTCCATTCGGATGATAGGCGCCGCGTAATAGGGGGGAAAGAAATGTTTGTCGTCCTTCAGCACCGTTAGATGAAAGGCGATAATGCGACCGTCCGTGGAAAAGGCGTCGTTCACATCCGTCGTCCCGTCCCGCACAGCGCTGTATGTGAGTCCGGGATCAAGCCCCTTCGTGGATTTAAACTTCAATCCGTAGGCCTTCTGCAATCCTGGAAAACCGTCGGGACGCTCCAGAAACTCATGTGTGGCGCCGAGGACCAAATCCGGAGATTTCCGCGCCAAATCGGAGAACGTCCGGATCCCCAAGCTTTGGGCACGTTCTGTCTTCATCGACAGCGTGTAGGTGTTGTTAAAGCCGATCGGCTTCAACCAAGTGACCTGAAAATTGTGCTCATAAGCCGCCTTTACTTTGCTATACGTAGCCTCCGGATTCCCTCCGAGAGGCTTTTGCTTTAGCACGGCCGTCCATGCCGTTCCGGTATATTCCGGATACATGTCGATATCCCCTTTAATCAAGGCGCTATGCGTCACTTCGGATCCTCCCAAAAACGGCTTGCGGACAACCCTCAAGTCGGTTTTGGCTTCAATCAGGGACGCCATCATATTAACGAGAATGTCCTGTTCGGTGAAGTTTTTGCCGCCGATGACAATGGCATCGGAACGAAGCTGCACGAGCCTCGTCGTGACGCCGCCGGCGATCGCCAACACGAGTACCGAGGCTAACGCGATTTCCACCCTTCTTCTCCATTTGGAGACGGGTTTGCCTTGCTTCCGAATTCCCTTGGGGGTTACCGCGCGCTCCATGCGTCCGAGAAGGAAGTCGAATACAATGGCGAGCAGCGCCGCCGGTATCGTACCGGCCAGGATCAGCTCCGTATTCACCGTGGAAATGCCGCGGAAAATTAAATCGCCCAGCCCTCCCGCTCCGACGAGTGAAGCGAGTGTGGCGACGCCGATCAGCATGACAGTCGCGGTGCGGATCCCCGCCATGATGATGCTCATGGCCAAGGGCAGCTCGACTTTCATCATGACTTGGAAACTCGTCATGCCCATGCCGATGCCGGCTTCCTTGATCGGTTTTCCCACATTCATGATCCCGGTGTACGTATTGCGCATGATGGGCAACAGAGCATAAACCGTCAGAGCGATAATGGCCGGAACCATTCCGATGCCGACCAAGGGAATCATGAAGCCGAGCAAGGCCAAGCTCGGAATCGTCTGAAACAGCGAAGCCACTCCGATGATGGGGCCAGCCAATCTCGGGAAACGCGTCAAGACAAGCCCTGTCGGGATCGAGATGAGAATCGCGATGACAAGAGCGATGAAAGAGATTTGGATATGCTCAATCGTGGCGCGGATAATGTCATCCCGTCTGCTCACGATTACTTCCCAGAGATTCATGGCGTGTGTCCCCCTTAGATTTGTTTTAGCAGGGCGTCGATTAAACTGGAATTGGTGACCAGCCCGGCCAATTGTCCGTTCGGATGAACGACGGGGATACTATTCAAGCCATGGTTTTTCATTACATCCACGGCATCCCCTATAGCCGTGCCCACGGCTACGACGGGAACATCGGATTTCATGATGTCGTGAAGCGACAGCTCTTCGTTTTGATAATGCTCTTCCAGCAGCTCTTTCGTGACAATCCCTTTGAAAAGACGGTTCCGGTCCGTAACGAGCAAAGTGGTGACCCGGTGCCGTCTCATCAGCTGTGCCCCATGAGCAAGGCCGCGCCACAGAAATACGCTCACCGGATTCGGGATCATGACGTCGTCCACCATCAGATTTTCCGACTCATTCAAGCGACTTTCGCCAATAAACGTTCGGACGAAATCATTTTCAGGCCGCCTCAAGATGCGATCCGGTGTATCCGCCTGGACAATTTCCCCCTCCTGCATCAGCACGATCCGATCGGCGATTTTCAGCGCTTCGTCCATGTCATGGGATACGAAAACGATTGTTTTCTTCACTTCTTCCTGCAAGCGGATCAATTCATCCTGCAGTTGCTCCCGGCTAATCGGATCGAGTGCGCTGAACGGTTCGTCCATGAGAATAATCGAAGGCTCCGCGGCCATCGCGCGGATCACCCCGACTCTCTGCTGCTGCCCTCCGCTTAATTCGGAAGGATACCGGTCCCGGTATTCATCCGGATTGAGGCCGACCATATCCAACAATTCGTCGATTCTTTTCTCGTATGTTTCCTTGTTGATTCCCTTGAGCCTTGGCACGAGCGCCACGTTATCCTTGATTTTCATATGCGGAAATAGACCGATCTGCTGAATGACATAGCCGATGTTTCTGCGCAGTTCGACGGGATTGATTTTGGAAATGTCCTGACCGTCGACGAGAATTTGACCGGATGTCGGTTCGACTAGTCGATTGACCATTTTCATCGTCGTGGTTTTACCGCAGCCGCTCGGCCCGATCAGGGTTACCAATTCGCCCGCCTTGATCTCCAGGTTGATCCCGTTTACTGCCATCGACTGGTCGTTATATCGTTTCGTCACATTGATAAACTGAATCAAAAGAACACCTCGTTTATCCAATTGGTCCATCGTACGGATTGGTTGGTTTTATTTTACCCAATAAAAAAATGACCATCCCGGGGGCAGGCCATCTACGCCAAAGAATCATTTGGAAGCCACTCGGAAAGAGACATACAGTCGAACATCCTTCTTATTCACCATTATGCCTGCTTTTGAAACTTATACTTACAGAGGTTCGCCTCTACGATTGTATTGCGATCCATATAAATTTCCAATTTTGAGTAGACAACAAGCGAAGGACTCGTTAAGATAAAAATCAATCGTTGTAATAAATTACAATGATGAAACAAATTTCAGTTAATTTATTGGAGGGCTGCACATGGAACTTGAAAAGCAGCAAACGTGGACCGAGACGAAATCTGCCGGCCAAGTATGGACGAACAGACGGTTTGTGATCCTATGGCTCGGCTCCGGACTGACCAGTTTGGCTTTTTCCGTGTATCTGCTGTCCGAGTCGTGGTACGTCGTTCAAAAACTGGACCGTGAATCCTGGCTCGGCGTGGTCATGATGATGACGACCATTCCCCGGGTCCTTCTCATGACGGTTGGCGGGGTGCTGGCAGATCGGGTGCTCCGCTCGAAAATTCTGTCCGCTTTGAATGTGAGCCGCAGCATCATGATATTAGCGCTTGTTACTCTCCTTTATTTTCAGTCCCTTTCCATCTCCGCACTTCTTGCCTTTGCCCTATGCTTTGGCGTGCTGGATGCCTTTTTTTGGCCGGCCAACGGCTCCCTGCTCCCCAACATCGTCGACAAGCAGCAGCTTGTTCGCGGCAATTCCATTATTCAAACGACCAATCAGCTCTGCTTCCTGTTGGGACCGGCATTGGCCGCGATTTTCATCAAATTCGCCTCGTTTGAAGTTTCTTTTGGGGTCAGCGCGCTGTTCCTGCTTGTTGCCGGCATCTCGATCCGCTTCATCAAGGAAAACCGCCCGAGTTCTGCCGGAGAGAAGACGATGTTTATGCGCGAGCTCAAAGACGGTGTTGCTTATGTGAAAAACTTCCCCTTTCTGTTAGCCCTCATGGGTGTGTCCATCATCGTCAACTTGCTGTTTGCCGGACCGCTGAACGCCGGACTTCCGATCCTTGTGAAAAACTCCTTACACGGAGACGTTCTT
The DNA here is from genome assembly GCA_028287445.1 of Cohnella sp. Classification (GTDB taxonomy): domain Bacteria; phylum Bacillota; class Bacilli; order Paenibacillales; family Paenibacillaceae; genus Cohnella. The sequence goes on along the minus strand of JAQBPQ010000069.1, from coordinate 5,521 downwards.
GCCCTCAGTTACCTGGAAGGCTCGATGGCCGTAGGGATGATGGCCGGCTCCATGCTGGTCGGGATACTGAATATCAAAAGAAAACGCTCGGCGATCGGCATGTCCATGGTCGTCTTGCTAGGCATCGCCACGGCCTTGCTAAGCCTGATCACTTCCGTATGGCAAGGAATGGCGCTTATGTTTGCCGCAGGGTTATTTATCGCCTTCGATAACATTCTGATGGGCACTCTGATTCAGCAGATGGTGAAACCCGAGATGATGGGCCGGGTTCAAGGGTTGTCCTCCACCGCTTCGATGGGTTTTGTTCCGATTTCTTATGCGCTCGTTTCCCTTTTACTTTCATTGGGCGTATCCATCAATATGCTCTTGCTTCTATCCTGCAGCATCATGGCTCTGTTCGTCTTGTCGATTATGCTTAAAGTGAAAGTCCTATGGACCACCGATTAACGCCGGCATTCTACTGTCATCTGCTTTTGTATGATATTCTTGTCTAACGACCGAATTCGTTAGGGAGGCTTGCTCCGTGAAGTGGAAGCCCAGTACCCCGGAACTTATGAAAATCTTTTCGGACCCCCGGCGAAGCCGAATCCTTGATCTCGCCATGGATCGCCCCGTGACGGTCAAAATGTTGGCGGAACAGCTGGGAGAGGACCCTCTGCGGCTGTACTACCATGTGAAAAAGATGCTGAAAGCGGAGCTTCTGGAGATCGTCGAGACACGCCAGCATGGCAATATGACCGAAAATTACTATCAAACGGTTGACTTACAGGGCGTCATTTTTAAGGGGAATGTAGAGGAACAGTCAGAGCACGTGGAGTTGGCGCTGTCCCTTGTTCGCCGTGAACTGGATCCCGGACTGCGGCTTTATCAGAAGTCCTTGGAAAAAGTCCGAGAGGATAAAAAGAACGGCGGGAAAATCGAACGGCATCCGTTTCATGTCAGCATCGAAAGTTCGTACAGCCGACAGACCGGCCGCGAATGGCAGGAAACGCTGGCCGGCATCATCCAAGTCTGGCGCAAAGACAGCGAACCTCTCGAGCCATGGCTTCCCGACGACGGTCGGGAAGACGAGGAAGGCAGCTATAAATATGTTCTCCTCAGCTACAAAATCGAGGACGCAGAACAGCTCGGCCTGATCGATCCGTTAGAGGAAGATGAGGATTAAGCCTCCAACTCCAGCACCGAATCTGAGCTGTTGATGGTACCGTTGTTTTTACCTTCGCATATTTCCTTCATGGAACCGGGTCACTTCTTTATCGGTTTTTGGCCTTCAGCACTCCGCGAAGCATTAAGATGTTGATGACAGTGGCCAGAGTGCCGATATTATCCGCCTCCGCTCTTTCGATTCCCCAGCTCTCCGCCATATTACCGCGAAAAATATTGCCACCGCCAATGACCAGCGAAACCTCCACGCCCATGCTGATATTTATTCGGTCGATTAGTAAAACTCATCCAGAAGCTGATAATAGGACACTTTAGGCTCATCTAATTCGGGTAAGCCATAAGCTTCGAGAAAATATCCGACCTGCTGTTCACCGAAGTTGTAAGTGATGCTTCGGATGGCTAATGCTATATCCTGATAGCGATCGGCGGTACCGGCTCTGCCCCAATCCACAAACCCGCTGACCCGGCCGTCTTTCAAGATGATGTTGGGCAGGCAGTAGTCACCGTGTGTGAAAACCAAGTCCTCGTCCGCAGGTTTTTTCCTTAATAGTTCTTCTAACAATTCTTCTGCCTTGAAGCCTTGTCTCACCGGATCAAACTGGTCTTCATTAATCCGTTTGTTATCGACTCTTCTCTTGGCTTCCGCAATTTTGCGGTCCAGCCGCTGATCGAACGGACAATTGTCGATTATGACCTCATGTATGGTTCTTAAGCCTATCGCCAATTGTCGCATTAACTGGGGCAGCATCGATTCATAAGACCGATCCGAAGCATCGACGCCTGCGATTTCAGAGACCAGCAGGTATTCTTTGGCTGCGTCTTTATCATATCCAAGAACTTTCGGCACGGGCAGCTTGCCTTGCAGCCAGATCAGCCTTTCTTTCTCCTGCCATAGGCTCTCTACCGAGGAAGCAGATTGAATCTTCATGTATCGGTTATGGGACGGAGCAGTCAATCGAAACGTGTCCGCCCCAGACATTCCGACGGTTATTCTGCTCCACACTTCGTCATTCATTAGTCTTGTCAAGCTGTCGGGAAGTGACGGTTTGTCCATATTGTTTCCCCGCTTTCAGTTCGCGTCTGATCTATGACAGCTCAAATATATATCAAAAATCGGATGCTGTCGTTGAAGAAAACAAACACCAGATCTGGGCATCCTAGTGAATACGGTACAGATTATCCACCTCCTTCTCAGTCATTTTTCATCTGTCTGCGTTAAGTTAGTTGATATGCTCGTGTAATTACGGCGACAAAGGGGATCCATCCATTGAAAAAGCCGATGTCCGTGCTGCTTCTATCCTGTATGCTTAGTACGGTTCTCCTGCAAGCATGCTCTGCGCCTGAGTCGCTGGAGAAACCGCAGGCGGTCTCCCATAGGTTCGTTGCCGCACACCGGGGTTACTCGCAAGCGGCGCCTGAAAACACGTTACCCGCCTTTAACGAGGCCTATCTGGCAGGTGCCGATGCAATCGAATATGACATGCAGGTTACCAAGGACAGCCACGTGGTCATCATGCACGACAAAACCGTCAACAGGACCACGAACGGCAAGGGCAAAATCACGGATCTCACCCTGGCACAAGTCGAGAAACTAGACGCCGGATATTGGTTTTCTCCCAGATTTAAAGGCACCAGGGTTCCTACGCTTGCCCAATTGCTGGACCAATTCAAACGGCACGCTCCCGTCCTTCAATTCTCCGAAATCAAGCACTATCGGACTGCGGCGGACATTTCTTTGATGATTGAACCCATACTCAAGCTTGGGTTGGAAAAGCGAACCGTTGTCACCGCATTTTCTCCCTCCGATCTGCATATTGTACGCCAGATGTCCCCCCATATCGGTATCGGGTATCTATGTCCAAGCGTGCGGGCCACTGTCCTGGCCTTGAATTTGGCAGCCAACGATCCAAACACCTGGGTGATGCCCACCTCCACCGTGTTGGTTAATCATCCCGCTTTGATCCGGCGAGCGGCGAAACAGCATACCCATCTGGCCGCTTGGACCGTTAATCGAGAGGATCTGGAAGATGACCTCGAGTTGTTGGGAGTACATAGTTTTATAACGAACGATCCCAAGCTGATCGAAGGGAGTCCGTAAAACAAAGGGTTAACTTGAATGGGTTCGGGTATATGAAGGAGTAGGTCTAACTGGAACTGTCATCGTTGTCTATGTTAATCTAAGACTAGCAGCTTTCAGGAATACTTCATAGAAATAGGATCAATTAGAGGAGGAATTTAAAATGGCCGTAACATTCAAACAAATGGTCGCAGAAGCTCGTGAGAATGTACCGGGAGTTAGCTCGGCAGAAGCGAAAGCGAAGATCCAAGCGAACCCGAACACATTCGTCGTGGATGTGCAAGACGCAGCCGATGCAGGTGCCTGTGGACTCATCCCAAGCAGCAAGAACATTTCCCTTGGTATGCTGGGCATCCGTGCGGATCTGGAGTTGCCGGAGCGTATGCGTGATCCTGAACTTGCCGATCGCAACCGCCCGGTCCTCGTCACTTGCGGAGCCGGTGGACAGGCCGCTCTCGGTGCTTACCTGCTGAAGAAAATGGGCTTCACCGATGTAGCTTACATCGATGGAGGGACCACCGCTTGGAAAGCCGCCGGATTTGACGTCGTTTGAACAGCGAAAAGCCGCCGATTGGCGGCTTTTTTTGTTTACGTAATACCAAGTGTTTCCTCGAATTACCCGGAATTACCCGGAATTACCCGGAATTACCCGGAATTACCGGGATTCACTTCCTATTACTTTGTGATACCAGGTAGTACTCGGTAATACTAAGGAATACTAAGGAATACCTACTATCACTTTTTAAATCCATGCTTCAATATCTTCCGAATCGATTTCTTCCTCGTCCGCACGTTCCGGTTCCCGAGTTACCGCCGTCTCGTGATGGGTATCGGAGGATGGACCGGCAAGACTCATGATCTCCTGAGGCAACGATGAAAAAGCGGTTAAGCTGTTCCTTTCGGTGGGGATGCAAGTCTGTAAGTTCCGCACCCCGTTACCGCGAATTTCGTTCTCGATTAAGTAGCGGAGAGAATCCATCAAGTTGGTTTGCGTGTTGATCCATTGCATGACCAGCGGATCTTCCGTTTTTTTGGTCTTCAAACTGAAGTTGTCGCCGGGCTGTTTGATTTTTTTCATGGGATCCCTTATGCGGGTTGAATGGCTTTATTTTTCAGCGCTTCGTAAATTTTGCCACGGACAAAGGCATCCAGCCCCATCGCATTCATTTGGACGGCATATTCGGCCGGGATATAGAGCAGTTGAATTTCACGTTCGGCGCACAACTCCTTCAGTTGCGTGTACAGGATCGAGCGCATCAGAATGCTGCCTCCTCCATACACGCAAATCAGGTCAATCTCATTACGGGCCTTCGTCAACTGGCGTTTTACGTTTTGTACAATCTGCTTGACTTGGCTTTCGAGCGGTCTCTTGAGTGTTTTGAGCGCACGGGCGTGGTACTTGTGCTTGGGGTTCTTGAGAACATCGCTGAAAAATTGCCGAGGGCTGTCGGGCAGGTGGATGAGCCGGTTGAATTCGTCCAGCGCTTCTTCAATGGCAAATCCGGCCCCATGGTGGCTGCCGTGCACGAATTGGCGCAGAAACTTGTTCCCTTCTGTGATCGGATACTCCGTAGACCCGTCCCCGATGTCCACATGGAGAATGCGCTTGTCTTTGAAATAACTGCCGTTAAATTTCTTCTCGATGTGATAGGTTTCTGCAAAATCCTGAAAAATCTCCCCGTCCCTCCAGTTGCCGTCGGCATCTTTTTGGAGTGTGAAAATAACCGGCGTGGCCTCGGGCACCACCTTGGCGAACGGAAACACGATTTTAACTGCCACCCGCTGCATGCCCAGATGCACCGTCACATGATGCGAGCCGGATGTGAACCGCTTCTCGAACTTCGCCGACGTTTCATCCGTATGCTGCGTGACCGGCAGAGCCGTGGCCATATCCACTTCCACGTCGATGCGCTCCGGGATGATCTTCTCTTCCTCGTATGCCTTCTGTACGGCCATCGCCGCGATTTGCGCCAGCGTGTTGACCACCGGCAGATCCATGTCGCATTTTAAATCGATCCCGATCTGCAGGTTGTCCAGAATTTCGCCGCTCTCCAGAGCAAATTTGCCTACATAGTACATCCCAGGCCGTGCGGCCGGCGAATCGATCGTGACGACCAGCTGTTCCTGCAAGTTTTTGATGAAACTATCCGGTGATTGTTCTTCACTCCACGGAAGCTCGTCCACCGCACAATTGACGTTCGGCTGTTGCACCAACTTGCCGTCAATGATTAAGTCATGTTCACTGTTGCCGTTATCGTTTCCCACATAAAAATGGTAATT
>JAQBPQ010000041.1 GCA_028287445.1 Cohnella sp. | reverse complement strand
AAATCACAGAACTTCTATGCGAATTTGTCGTCAGAGGAAGGAATGAACTTAAGTGAAGATTGCCTTTGACATGAGCTTTATAACAGCATCTTCAGGAACCCGCTACTTCCTGAATACAGAAACTCTGATAAAGCATTTGGCTAAAAAGGCGGGCCTGCATCGCTGCCATTACTTTCATCCCCCTCATAGTTCAGATCACAGCCAGGTTCAGGCTGACCTCCTGAATTGGATAAGGGAACACAACATCGATTTGTATGTGGTTCTCCATCCTTTTGAATTGCCTTATCCTGAGGCCATAAACCGGGAAACATTAGGACGGGCAAAACTGGCCGTTATGGTACAAGATTTTATACCGCGGCGGTATGAATATATAAATAACGCAGTTTCCGCCGCTCCTCCTTTGGGTCATTTGAACCATTTTGAACTCATTCGTAAGGCCGATCTGGTTTGGACCAATTTGGAGAGCAGCCGTCGAGACGCTTCATTATATGGAGGTATCGAGCCACGGAGGGTGCATGTCGTCGGTGAAGGAATAAATGATAAATTCCGTCCGCTCAGCAGCATAGACCGCCAAGCTCTGAAAGACAGATACGGGATTACAAAACAGTATGTGATGTCCAGCGGGGATCTGGCTTACCGCAAAAATATCGATGGTCTGTTCGCTGCCTTTGCCAGAGTGAATCAGGAACTGAAAAGAAGCCGCCAGCTTGTCGTTACCCAACTTCCTAAAGAGGAACAGGAGGGGATCAAACAGCTAGCGGAACAGTTTAGCATTTCAGACGATCTTGTGATGACGGGCAGAATCGGGGACGATGAACTCTCCCTGCTCTATAATGGCGCAGAACTGTTTGCATTTCCGACGCTATACGAAGGGTTCGCATCGTCGCTGCTGGAGGCAATAGCTTGCTGCACTCCCATACTTGCCTCAGACAATGCTTCAATGGCCGAGATTAGTGGAGGGAGAACACGTTTGATTAACCCGGAAAACGTGAATGAGATGGCCGCAGGGATGCTGGATTTAATCGGGATGCCGCACACCTCCGTCACCCGGTTAAAGGCTTCCAAAGCAATTCGGCGCTTCCGCTGGAACAGCGTGTCGGAAGCCATGCTGCGTTCCCTTCGACAGTTGGAGTATGCCGCCGTCCTGTATCCCAACCGGTTTTGGAAGACCTCTAAATCCGCTCGAACCAGCTGTTTCTTTTCGTTTAGTCTTGACGACATTCCGGAAAAAATTTTAATAAAGGAAGCTTCTATTGTGATGTCAGGAAGCTCGGGCCACACCATAAGCGTTTACCGGATCAAACGGGGATGGAACGCGCCGGCTGCCTCACGAAGAAGGCCGGCCAGAAGCAAAGCCGTTTTATTCAAGAAGACGCTTTCTGCCAGCAAAGAGGGTATGCCAAAGACGGGTAAAGTCAAATGGAAATGTATTGAGTTGGCGCGTAAATGGAAAGAGGCGACCCTGTCCAACCATGGTCTTTATGTATCCGGTCTAGACGCCAGCAATCCGCCGGCGCTGTATGTAAGCTATGTTCATCTGCTGAAGCCTGCAAGAGGAGCGAGTTCAATCAGAAGGGTTTAACGCCGAAAGGGGCTGTCCCAAAAGTCTGAAAAGACTTAAGGGTAGCCCTTTTTTTGTTAAAAAACAACAAAAGAAATCGCCTTTTTGGTAAAATGGAGGTACCACCCAACCACTTACCAAAGGAGCGATTTCTTTGTACATTCAATATACCATGGACCAACTTTTCTTGCTAATGGATTTAGAACCGAAAATCAGTTCATCGTGGGCTACAGTTTGCATCAGCGACCCACCGACACACGCTGTTTGAAACCGCATCTGGATAAAGTCAAAACAGCTTTAGGAAAGCTACCGTCTACGGTCATCGCTGATGCGGGATATGGCGGGGAGGAGAACTACGCTTATCTGGAAAGCGAACAGTTGGAAGCCTTGGTGAAATACAATACCTATCATAAAGAACAAACAAAGAAATGGAAAAACGACATGGGGAAGATCGACAATTGGATATATAATGAAGCTGCAGATGAATGGACCTGTGCGGCAGGGCAGAAATTAACCTTTCGCTATAAGAGTAAGGAAAAAACGGAAAGCGGATATGAGATCCAACATCGGCATTACCGCAGCAACAACTGTGAAGGATGTCCTCTCAAAGCGTCATGTACAAAGGTGACAGGCAACTGAGAAGTCAAAGTAAGCCTAAGGTACATGCGCTACAAACAGCAAGTTCGAGAGAAATTGCGAAGTGATGCTGCACTCGTTCCACTATCCCCCATAAAGGCGGATGAAAGTGCCAACATCTTTGTTCATCATATACGGGAAGGAAGACTTGATTTTCTCATACGGCCAATCCCACCATGCCATTTTCTGCAGCTTATCGATCGTATCCTGATCAAAACGGTATCGAATCAACTTTGCCGGGTTGCCGCCAACAATGGCATAAGGAGGAACATCCTTTGTGACCACGCTTCCTGCGGCGACTACGGCGCCATTGCCAATGGTCACCCCGGATACGATCAGCGCATTCAGAGCGATCCAAACATCGTGTCCGATCACCACATCCCCCTTCGTATAAGGCCGGTCATGATACGGCATCGCCTCTTTCACTAATACATTGAATGGGTACGTCGTCGGCCAATCCGTCCGGTGTTCTCCACCCAAAAGGATCGACACTCCGGCGGCGATGGAGCAATATTTCCCGATCTTCAGCGTTCCGCCGTATCCATCGAACAGAACGGTCGGCATCCCGTAAGTCCACTCTCCAATTTGGTACTTTTTATATGCAGGATTATCCTTCAACATAAATGAGCCTACCATGACTCCATTCCTCCTCTTAATCGTTCAATTAAGGACGACCCTGCAGGAGCAGCTTTAAAATCGCTCTGCGCCCGCTCATTAAGCTTTGATCGCTCCATAAATAATCCCATTCTCCAAATCGTCCGACCGGAAGGATACCCTGAGTCACCAGGTAAGCCCGTATGGTCTCACGTCTTTCATGCATACCGTGATCGAACACTACGTTGCCGAACGGTATCGTCCGTGTGTCCACGAACGCAATGTCACTGCGTTCGGCGATGCCGATTTTGACGACCGCGTCCGTGATGTGTTCCGCCAAATGATCAGGCTGCATTTGCAACGGACGGTTCCTTGAGTAATACACCTCAAACTGTAGCGAGCTGCAGCCTGCGGGAGCATTGTCAGGCGATTTCAAGCTTGGGGAATAGGCTCTTGCCGCCATGATCTTTTCATCGTAAATATAAAACCACAAATGTTTCGCAGCGTCCGGGCGTGTAAAACCCATGGATACGAGCGCAACTGAGGTGGCCCATAACCCGGATGCTGCGTCTCGGACCGAATTGGGGGCTCCTTCCATCATCTCGATCAATGCGGGAAGCGGCAGGCTGCTGATCAAAAACTCATAATGGCGTACCGTACCGTCCGCGAATTCGACCGATTTGCGCCGAGGGTCGATGCGTACGGCTCGCATGCCGCACCGGACGTCCGCATTCGCCAGCATCGGCTCCAGGAAAGTCCGATACCCGCCTTTTTGGGGATAGCGCATCTCCTCCGCGTAATAAGTGTTCGGAGTGTCCGCCGACATCGCCCCCTGCAGCACCTCCGACAGAGCTGGACGGTACATCCGGTTGCCGATCCAATCGGTGGTTAAGCTTTCCGCAGGGACAGTCCAATATTTTCTCGTATAACGTATGGGAAACCGTTCGGCTATATAACGGCCGTACTGATGAAGCAGCCAATCCCGATAATTCGCTGCCTCCCCGTTATCGGGCCGGTTGACGAAGCTTTCAATAGCCTCAATCCTCTCACCGAGGGGAAGCGGAAAAAGATTGTTTTGTACCGGATGCTTAAGCCACCGGCCGTCCTCATAATTGACCGGAACCGGATGGTGTGTAATATACGGCACCTGATCGAAAAGCCCGCGGACGGTTTTGTTTTTGGTAAACGACAAATGAACGGCATGATCGAATCGATAGCCCCCGATTTGAAAACAGTCGAGTAATCCGCCAGCGCGATTCCCAGCTTCATAGACAACTGCTTCCACTCCAAGCGTTCGCGCTGTATAAGAAGCAGCGATTCCGGCGACGCCTCCGCCTAAAATCATGAAGCCGGACATTCTCATTCCTCCTTGCTTTGAAGCTCGTACAAATATTTGGAAATCGCTTCGGAAAGCGGACGGGGCTGCCAACCTAGAATTTGTACCGCTTTGTCATTCGACCCGAACGAATACAGCGGTTCTCCCGGTCTCATAGGGCAGGCACCAAACTTCAGCAATTCGGCAGAAACTCCGGCTTCACGGGCCATTTGCCCAAGAAGCTCCCGAAGCTGTACTGGCCGGCCTCCGCATAGATTAAAAATGTCAAACCGGATCGGCCTATCAAGATCCTTAATCAGTGATTTGTAACCGTCTGCCAAATCGTCGACATGAATAAAATCACGGTACTGCTGGCACGGTGACAGTTCTACGGGCTTTCCATCGAGAAGTGCCAATGCAGCGCTCGATAACAGCTTGGCGGGAGCGTCAAGCGAACCGAAAGGGATGAAGACACGAGCTATGCGTGTCGGCAGCCCGTATTCACACGCCAGCTGCCCAGCTCTGATCGATTCAGCCAGCTTAGATAAACCGTAGGGCGTCTGCGGCCAACAGGCATCATGTTCCCTGCAGGCATCGGAGGTGTCGCTGTATTCGGCCGAAGAGCCGGTTAGAATGATGCCTCGGCATCCATGTTCCGCAAGGAATTCATACAGTGGAGTAAGCGTCATTACGTTAACTTCGTGCCCCCGCCCGAGATCGTAAGAAAGGCTGGCATAATCATGGGCCCAGCCGGCGTGCTGAATCCAGCAGTCAGGATGGACACGTCCGATGCATTCCTTCATGGCAGCCACATCCGACATGTCCAGCTGTACCAGCTCTACTCCCGCATCTTGAACGGCCGCGAGACGTTTCTGGCGCAGCTCATCGTATCGATCCGGTGTTGAGCTGATCGTGCCAATGACACGGTCGCACCACTGCGCCAGACGAATCGCCAGCCGGCAGCCGATAAAGCTGCTGACTCCCGTAACGACGATCGTCAACCGTTCTTCCCTGGGAGCGTTCATCGGTGCTTCAGCTCCCAACTATACGGTATGGAAGGGTCAAACGGATCGATACGCATGATCTCATCTGGATGATGCTCGATGGTCGAACAATTTGCTACGATGGAAGGAGTTGTGGAGGTCCCCTTGAAACCATTCCAAACCATGGCCGGCACCGTCACAAGACAAAAATTATCCGGTCCCAGAAACAGCTCCATCAACTCACCACGTGTCGAGCTTTCTTCCCTGTCGTCATAGAGAACAAGTTTGATCTTCCCATGAGGGACGGCATAATTGAGCACCATTTTTTTATGGATGTGCCATCCTTTTATTACACCCGGTTCTATACAGGAAAAATAAATCTCCCCGAAGGATATAAAGTGAGGATCGCTTTCCCGAAGCATATGCATGATTTTGCCTCGTTCGTCTAATATCTGCTTGAGTGGGGAAATATGGACACCTTCGATCATGGTTGGATTTCTCCTTTCAAATACTCGTTGATCTGTTTGAAACAAAGAGTCCTCATCTCTTGTCCGGATTCATAAGCCCTTGCCCATTCAACGATTTTATCGATCGCTTCCGTAAGCCTCCAGGTCGGCCGCCAGCCAAGCCACAATCTCGCCTTCGAGCAGTCCAGCTTCAAATAATGAGCCTCGTGGAGGGTATCTGCAGGCTCAATCCGGTAGGATGCATTCCGTCCCCATTTCTCACAAAGCTCGCGAACGACCCATTCCACCGGTTTTGCATCATCATCATAGGGACCGAAATTCCAACTCTGGGCAAATTGAGCCCCTTGTAGTACCAGTTTCTCAGCCAAGATCAGGTAGCCGCTCAGCGGTTCAAGAACATGCTGCCAAGGACGGATCGCGTTAGGACGGCGTACCGGTACCGCTTCGCCCTTCAGCAAGCAATGAATGCAGTCCGGGATGAGACGGTCGCTCGCCCAATCTCCCCCGCCAATAACATTGCCGGCCCTGGCCGATGCAACTGCCACTCCGTGCTTCTCATAACGTTCCGGATGGAAAAAGGAGGACCGATAGGCCAATGTAACTAGTTCGGAGCATCCTTTACTGCTGGAGTAAGGATCATAGCCGCCCATCGCATCGATTTCCCGATATGCCCAGAGCCATTCTTTATTCTCATAACATTTATCCGTTGTTACATTCACTACCGCTTTGATTCCAATTCCCTCTTCCATAGCCTGACGAACTGCTTCAAACAAATGTACGGTACCCAGAACGTTGACCGTATAAGTATCCACAGGGTTACGGTAAGAATCCCGGACAAGAGGCTGAGCCGCCATATGAATTACGATATCCGGCTTAGCTTCGAACAGCGCTTTTTTTAATGCAGCAAGATCTCGCACATCGCCAGGAACCGAATGGACCAACTCACCGATTCGGGCGATTTCATACAAGCTGGGCTGAGTCGGCGGCTCCAAAGAGAACCCCGTTACCCGGCTGCCCAGTTCATGAAGCCACAGACAGAGCCAGGAACCTTTAAAACCAGTATGTCCGGTAACAAATACGTTCTTATTTCTCCAAAATGATGGGTTTATCGGCATATCGATCACCATGTTTTCCATAGAGCACGCCCGGTTGACCATAAGGCTTCCAGCTCATTCTTATCCTTCAGAGAATCCATCGGATGCCAAAACCCGTCGTGCTTAAATGCCATCATTTGTCCGTCGGCTGCAAGCCCCTCGAGCGGCTCCCGCTCCAACACGGTTTCATCCCCCTCGATATATTTCAGCGCTTCCGGCTGCATTACAAAAAAACCGGAATTGATCCACGCGCCGTCTCCCTTCGGCTTTTCCTTGAAACCGAGCACTTCGTTCCGCTCCGATATCTCGATAGCGCCGAATCTTCCTTCCGGCTGCGTTACAGTTACGGTGGCCAGCTTTCCGTGGGAAAAATGAAACTTAACCAGTTCGGAGATATTTATATCGGCCACCCCATCCCCATAGGTCAGCAGAAAGGGAGATCTACCGATGTATTCGCTCACCCGTTTGATTCTTCCGCCGGTCATCGTATTCTCACCGGTTTCCACAAGTGTTACATTCCAAGGCTCCGTTCTGACTTTATGAAAGGTCTTCTCCCGCTTATCACCGAATTGATAGGTAACGTCGGCACTGTTCAGCCCATACATCTCGAAATATTCCTTGATTTTGTGCCCTTTATAGCCAAGGCTAATAATGAAATCGTTAAACCCGTAAGACGAATAAATTTTCATGATATGCCATAAAATCGGTTTTCCTCCGATTTCCACCATCGGTTTAGGCCCATACTTTGATTCCTCGCTAATTCTTGTGCCAAAGCCTCCTGCCAGGATGACCACTTTCATTTTTCCGGTCAATTTGTTTACCGATTTATCCATTCCAGATGCTCTCTCCCCTCCAACATGATGCTTTACGGAAATTTCCATTTTGGCGGATATCTAAGCGGCATGCCGCTTGTGTCAGGGGTAAACGCCTGCCGGTTCTTTTCCTTAAACCATTTTCCACCCCATTTTTTTTCATAATACTTATGATGAAGGGGGAAAATCGCCTTAAAAACGGCTTTGCGGTATGGGTCCGATTGTGTCGAGGCACTTCCGTGGTGAATGACGCGAATCCCCGTCCAAACATGCTCGTACCCGGCTGCATGCAGCCTCCAATAATAATCGTTGTCTGAAAAATATTGGATGAACGAGTTATCCCATGCCTCCAACTCGCGTACGGCCTCCATGTTGACAGCCGAAAGCACGTCATAATTCGTGAAGGCAATACCCCAGCGGCGATCCTCGCGCAGCAGCTTTTGCACTCTCGCCAGGAATGCTTTCGCTGCTCCGGGTGGAGCTTTCCCGTCATTGTGCATGTGCAAATACACGTCGCAATCGCTAACCTCTGCCAGCTCTTGCAGATAGTTAAATTTTTGCGGAACCGTTAACGGAACGGGAGGCTCGTATACCTTGACCCTGGCTTCTAGGAACGGATCATCGCGCAAATCCCGCCCTTCCGAGTTGTCGATGACGATCGTCTGCGGCCATAGCGACTCGACGCTGTTTACGGCCTTGTACAACAGGTCTCTTCGGTTCACATAGCTGATTCCCAAAATAAACTTCACAAGCGGTAACTCCTCCCCGAAAGTTGAACGGTGCCTAAAGGGCGCCATCTGGATAGAGAGCCAACTCCTTCCGAAGCAGCTGGTCGACATCCCTGCTAACACTCAACTACTACGGTAATTCGTATGGAAAGATGCCAAAATGTCGATACTCGTAATGCAACGCTCGCCTCTCCAGCCCTTTCTTTGAATCTATCAATGACCCATTCACAGGTCACTCCGTATATCGTATGTAGTCTATAACAAAAGGACATAAACGAATTCATCAACTTTCCTATTAAATGACGAATGTCCATTTATTTTAAGATAGGGAAAACGTTTATTTACAGGAGGAAATCAGGGGCATATACTAGCTTAAAAATCGCGGAAAGGGGAAGAGGCGTTGGACTATCTGTTAGGAATGGGCTTTTTCAACCGGCCGGATCTTCTTTTCAAAGCACTCGAAAGCATCCCTTCTTACTGGACGAATACTCTCGTAATCGACAATTCGGAAAATCAGGCTTTGCGAAAAGAAACCTGGTGGCTCCATGATCAGGTGAGTGTTATGGAGCCTCCCGTACCCTTCACGTTTCCTCAAATGATAAATTTCCTACGCGAACAGGGAGAAGCCCGTGGATGCGATGTCATTCTATACATGCACAACGACGCTGAAGCACATCCAGGGACTCCGGAGGCTTTTTTGAACGTACTTAACGACCTGCTTGCAAAAGGGCGCAAATGGGGGGCTGTGTTTACAAATTACGATATTCTTCTCGCACTCCATCTTAAGGCTATGGCCGAGATCGGACCATGGGATACGACATTTACGCAGTATTGCTCGGATACGGACTATTATTGGAGGTTAAAATCGGCAGGATATGAGCTGGTGTGGACCGGACTCGGTGTTACTCATCACAACGGCGGAAGCAACACGGTGAAATCGGACCGTTACCGCAAACATTTGCAAACAGTTACAAGTCCACTCCTGTACGAACCGTACTTCGTTAGAAAATGGGGGCGAACGTGGAAATTTCCGGGAGATCTCGCTTTCAATAAGCCTTGGTATAAAGTACCGTTCTGCTCCAAAGGAGGGCAAGCCGAAGCAAAACACCAGCCTGCTCTATAATTTATGATACAGAAAAGAAGGGTATGAGCTTTAGAGCCTTCATACCCTTTCTTATATCTCCTTGTCGACCGGATTATCGGATTTCGACTTGAATTCGGTAATGTTTGGATGGGTGGTTTCCTGCCTGATTGTCGGGGCTACCGCAGGTACCTCATTCTCCGGGGTGCAGGGAAATCTCTGGAAAAAATCGAAAGGCTTTGGCATAACGGAAAAGTAAAAAGCTCATAAGCCCAAAGCGGACGGCATTTTGGGAGCCAGCAGGCTGCACGGCCCCTTTTATTAGTCTCAATCATACCGCTGCTGTTATACTAAATTAACGCGGTGAATTGAAGAAGTATTTAGACAAAAAAAGGCTGTTGAGAAACCGGAAGTGAAAGATTTGTATGTCGAGCGTAGAGTTTACGCGCCACCTTTGAAAATGCATCGTTTCCTTCGTCTAATCGGAGGATGCAATTTCAAGAAGTGGCCGAAGCCGGTATACATAATCTGTAACGTCGAGGTTTCTCAACAGCCTGACGCCAACTGAGTTGACGTAAGACCGTTGAGAAAGTCCATGATGAGAGGATGGAATGAAAAAAATCACTTCTGAGGACGAGTTCTGTAGGAGATTCCAACACATTTAAAATAAATTCAAAGGAATCTAATGCAGGATGTTTGAGTGAGGGAAG